>CAXBCF010000013.1:0-95045 GCA_963973975.1 uncultured Flavobacteriales bacterium | reverse complement strand
GTCGGAAAAACCAAATGTGCTAAATGTGCGGTGGGTTTTTAGGGTGACGCACAACTAGTATATATCCGCATAAACATAGTACTTTTTCGCTTTTTTTACCATATACTTTCATTTTTCTACTACCAATCATTCAATTTCAATTCAGGGGTCAACCAACAATATTGTTGATTTATGTGCAAAATCGTACGCTTCCGCTGAAGTCATCCGTTGCAGTGCGCTGTTTTCTTTTCCAGCTATGGGGAGAATTTCTCGATTGCTTTTAAAATCGGCTCCCTTGGAAAAATTGAAGAACTAAAAGTATAAAAAATAAATTAAACGCAACTTTTACCAATTTTTTATTTGCCGTGTATGAATGCCAAAAAAGAATGACTATTTAATTGAATGTTTGTGGACTAAGAAGAATTCATTTGTGCAGTTATACAGCTATTTACTTTAAAAATTCTCCCAAACTTTATTGCCTTTCAACCTCGTCTTCTTGCAACACTTTTCCTTCAAAAGAATAATAATCCAAGTCTTTGCGTTTAAACGTTTCAGCATTTTCATCCCAAACTTGGCAAGAATCAATCGGGTTGATGTATAAATGCAAACTAATCGACTTTCCTTGAGAATTTGTATTAGCCAGTAAATGAAAACCCATGTCATCATTCATGTAAGAAACTTCCTCTTTCTCTAAGTGAACTGATTCACTTAATTCTATTGCTTGATCTGCTTCTTCACTCTCTACAAATCGCTGTTCTACAAAAGACCCTTTTACCACGTATACCCAACATTCTTGGTTGTTGTGACAATGAATGGGAGTATCCTGATCTTTATCCCAACACAAAAGCAAGAGTTCATAATCGTCTGAGCGGGCAATGCAGTTTCTAGTGTACTGATCAGCAGCAAAATGCGCATAAGGAAGGTATTCTTCAATACTCAAATCCAAGCGCTTCACCAAAGCTCTGTATGCTTCTTCATCAGCGGCATTGTCTAATTCATTTACTAATTGTTGAATTGAAGTAATTGGGGTGTTTAATGACATTATCTAGAGAGTTTTTGACAAAATTGCGTTAAATTAATGCAGTTTTGGCTTATTTTGCACTGTCTTACAAATGTAATAAACTAAAACTAAAAGCACTTTTTGCTTGTTTCTAACTCATCTTAATCTCATTTATGATACAAGACGATCTCTCAAAATTTCAAACAATCAGTCAGCGATTATTAAAAATAGAACAAGAGCAACCTGTTGCAAATCCGGTAAATGCAGCTGAATTATTTAAGCTCCTAGACCTTAAGTTAGAGAAAGAAGGCGTTGATGACGAAGTGCTTTATAAAAGCTTGGAAGAATTGGTGATGAATACACCGAGAACAGCAACAAAACTTTTTTTCAATCAACTTTTTGGAGGAAGAAAAAGCAAGGCCATTTTAGGAGATTTGTTAGCCGTGATGCTCAACAATAGCATGTATACTTACAAAGTTGCAGGCCCAATGGTGGGTGTTGAAAAAGAAATTATTCGAAACATTGCTAACTTGATTGGCTATGGAGCTGATGCTGATGGAACAATTGCTCCGGGAGGTTCCATGAGTAATTTTGTGGCAATGGTAATGGCCAGAGATGCTTATCAAGAAAGCATTCGCTTCAAAGGAGTTCAACACAAAATGACGCTTTACAGCTCAGCCGAATCACATTATTCCATTTCAAAGAATGCTTCCTTAATGGGAATTGGTAGAGATCAAGTCCGAAAAATAGCTACCGATAAGAAAGGAGTGATGCTAACAAGCGATTTAGAAAGGCAAATCAATGAAGACAAAGCCACAGGATTTCATCCTTTTATGGTAAACGCTACTGCCGGAACAACCGTTTTGGGAGCTTTTGATGCTGTTGAGGAAACCTCGGAAGTTTGTAAAAAACACAACTTATGGCTTCACGTTGATGGAGCTTATTGTGGTTCTGTGATTTTTAGCTCAAAATTTAAACACCTTGTGAAAGGAGCAGAAAAAGCAGATTCTTATAGCTTAAATGCACATAAAATGCTTGGCACTCCTGTTACTTGCTCAATTATTGTTGCAAAAGATAAGAAATACCTCAATCAATCATTTTCAACTGATGCAAGGTATTTGTATCAAACCGATGGGGACGATTACAATTTAGGGAAAACCTCCATCCAATGTGGCAGAAGAAATGATGCACTAAAATTTTGGACCTTATGGAAATCAATTGGAACGAATGGTTTAGAAAAAATAGTTGACCATCAATTTCACTTGGCAAAAGTTGCTAGAGATTATGTCCAAAAGCACCCTGACTATACTTTATTCAGTTTCGAAGATTCTATTTCAGTTTGTTTCAATTATAAAAACATACCTGCTGATAAATTATGTACTGCACTCTACCAAAATGCTTCACTAATGGTTGGTTATGGAAGTTATGAAGACAAAGAATTTGTGCGCCTAGTGACCGTCAATTCTGACAACGATGAGGGTGAAATACATCATTTCTTTAAAATTTTAGAAGACTTCGTAGCACAACACCATGATCTACTTTTAGCAAGTGAAGCAGTAAAAGCTTAAATTATGCTCACAAAGCTGATTGTACTTGGAATATATTTTGCCATTCTTTTTATTATTGGCATAGTTGCCTCCAGAAAAATAAAAGGCTTAAGCGATTTTTATGTTGGCGGAAAAAACATTGGCTATTGGGCGGTTGCATTTTCGGCTCGAGCTACAGGAGAATCTGGTTGGTTGCTTTTAGGCTTAACAGGAATGGGAGCTATTGCCGGAATATCAGCATATTGGGTTGTAATTGGCGAATTATTAGGAGTTGGCATTTCTTGGTTTTTTATGGCTAAACCATTCAAAAGACTCAGCGATAACTACAATTCAATTACCATCCCTGACTTTTTGGAAAGTCATTTCAAACCAAAAACACATCTTTTAAGAATAGTAGCCGCGACGGCTCTCTCTGTATTTGTTATCATTTATGTCAGTGCACAAATTGATGTGACCGGAAAGGCATTTGAATCATTCTTGGGAATTAACTATTACACAGGAGCTATTGCAGGTTTTCTGATTGTATTGGCATATATTTTCACTGGTGGTTTTGTGGCAGTAGTTTGGTCTGATTTTTTTCAAGGATTGTTAATGTTTTTGGGCTTAGTAGCCTTGCCAATTGTTGCATTTTGGTCAATTGAGAATGGAGCTGAAATATACAGCAGCTTGAATGCGATTGACCCTGATCTCACTAAACTTTTTGGAGGAGGAGATGATATTTGGATGAAAATTGCCACCATGCTTGGCTTCGCAATGATTGGACTGGATTTCTTGGGATCTCCTCAAATTTATGTTCGATTCATGTCCATAAAAAATGAAGCAGAAATCAATAAAGGCAGATGGGTTGCCTTAGTTTTTACTTTACTTACAGATGCTGCAGCAGTAACAATTGGCTTGTTAGGAAGGTATTTATATACATCTGCGGGGCAAGACCCTGAAGCAATTTTAGGAAATCAAGGAGAGGATGTTTTAATAACCCTTATTGAAGATTTACTTCCTTTAACGGTGATTGCAATCTATGTTGCAATTATTTTATCGGCTATTATGAGCACCATTGACTCTTTATTGGTTTTAGCCTCTTCTGCTGTTACGCGTGATTTTTACATGCAAATTTTTCGCCCTGACTTGGATGAAAAGAAGATGAGTCGAATCTCTAGAATGGTGACGCTTATAATGGCACTTTTTGCTCTTGGTATTGCAATTGCTGTCGCAATTTCAACTCCTGAAAGAACTGTTTTCTGGTTTGTAATTTTTGGATGGTCAGGAATTGCCGCAACCTTTTGTCCTGTAATCATCCTATCATTATTTTGGAATGATTATTCAGAAAAAGGAGCAATCGCATCAATGATAACAGGTTTTTGTGCTGTACCTCTATTTAAATTCATCGTTCAGGAAATGGAAGGTATTGGTCCTTATTTCGAAAAATTGGACGTGTTAGCACCTTCTTTTCTACTAGCAATGCTTAGCGGATACCTTTTTACAAAAATATATCCTAGACAAACCACATTAACTACACAGTAATATTCATGCAAAATTTCGATTTAAAAGGCGTAAAAAACATCCTATTTGATTTGGGAATGGTAATCATCAATCTGGATCAACAGGCCACTGAAAATGCTTTTAAAAGCATTATGGGAGACAAGCATGATGAAGTCATGACCCAACTTCATCAAGAAGCGTTTTTTGAAGGGTATGAAACAGGAAAAATTTCAACTCAGGAATTTGTTTATCGAATTGGTAGTTTAATTGGCGGTCCTGCAATTGACGAAAAAATAATGAATGCTTGGAATGCTATGCTATTAGACATCCCTGAAAAACGATTTGATATCTTACTTTGGGCTAGAGCCAATTACCGCACTTTTTGTTTGAGCAATACCAATGAGTTGCATATAAACTTCATTTATAAGATGCTTCAAAAAACTAAGAAGATCAACAACCTAGATGACTATTTCGAAAAAGTTTATCTTTCTCATGAGATGGGATTGCGAAAACCTAATGAAGATTGTTTTGAAAAAGTAATACAAGACAATAACTTAAATCCATCTGAAACACTTTTTATCGATGATACAGCGGGTCATTTAGAAGGAGCCAAGAAAGTAGGCTTAAAGACTTTTCATTTGAACCATCAGATAACTTTGGAAGAAATCTTTATACCATTGAAAGTTAAAAGTGACTCGAGTAAAAAGTATTTTTAAATTACAAATCTAGCAATTACGAAATAGGATGAAGGACCAAGGAAAAAAGATTGTAAGGATTTAGAATCAATCAATAAGATTTTAACCCTTTTCTTGGCACAATTCCACCAAGACTCCACCTGTTGATTTAGGATGTAAAAAAGCGATTAGTTTGTTGTCTGCTCCATCTTTAGCAGTTTGATGAATTAACTCAAAGCCTTCTTTTTTCAAGCGGTTTATTTCTGCTTCAATGTCTTCAACATCAAAAGCAATGTGATGAATTCCCTCGCCTTTTTTTTCAATAAACTTAGCAATTGGACTATCGGGATTTGTCGCTTGCAGTAATTCAATCTTGCTTTCACCAACTTGAAAGAAAAGTGTGCTTACACCTTCACTTTCAACCTTTTCTGTTTTATAGCTTGGTTTTCCTAAAAGACTTTCGTAAACTTTCTCTGCAGCTACAATGTCCTTAACTGCAATGCCTAAATGTTCAATTTTTCTCAGCATAATTTTATTTTATCGCATAAAAAAGCCCTGGAATTTACCAAGGCTTTTAAAAATTCAATTTAGAAACAATTTATTTAAATTCAACCGTTTCAGTTTTATTATCAAAACTCAAGTAATAAGTTCCTTTGTCTAAGTTATCTATTTTAGCAGATTGTCCGTATCCTTTTTTGACAATCGTACCGTATTTATCGTAAATCTCATAAAGTGTTTCACCGCCCTTAAAGTTTACTTCTCCTTTAAATTTAGTCCCATCTAATGTAATTGGAGGAGTTGTTGAACTGTATTCAGCAGCTTTAGAATATCTTGGTTTACCAGTATAATCTATTTGCTTCACTCTTACTTTATTCTCTCCACTATGAGGGGTAATTTTAAAAGAATATTGATGCGCTCCAGGAGTTCCTTCGCCTCCAACTTCTCCTACTTTAATCCATTTATTCCAACGAAACTGCTCAACAATGTAATCTAGTTTTCCGGTTTCATTATCAGCAACCCATTCCAAAACTCCGTCTTTATTAAAAACAATTTTTTGAACATTAAACGTACTTTTAGGCTTTAAAACCTCAGGATTGATAACGGTTGGCGCACAATCATCTTTGTGTTTGATGTTGATGACTACTTTGTCGCCAAGTTTTACATCGTGATTTCCAAAATCGATTTCAAATGCACTTTGGTTAACTTCATCAGGTGAAAGTTTGCCGTTAATTGTCACCTCAAAGGCACAAAATCCAACCCCTGCTCCACCAAAAGGGTTTTTTACATAAAGATTTTTTCCCATGTAATTTCCTTCTAATACAATCATACCTGCATGGGCATGCACCCCAAAAAGAAGCAAGAAGAGAATGGAAAATACGTTTGTTAATTTCATCATTATAATTTTATCAGACTTATAAAGCAAATCATCGGCCAAATTTATTAATTTATCTAATTATTGCAAGATTAAAAGTCGTAAATAAGGGACTAAATTAATAAATTTCTTAGTAAGTCTCAGAATATATATTTTTAGTAATTATTTTTCAATTAATTCCAGTTTTTCCTTTAACTCTTCAATGCGTTTTAATTTTTCTGGTTTTCTTCGTTTTTTTGAAGATTCAGTAAAATACTTATGTGCAGATAAAAAGTTAATATTCATCTGAATCCAAGGCTCCTCTTCTTCTCCAATCTTGCCAAACTTCACTAATTCTTGCTTGAGTGTTGCTGCTTTTGGAAAAAAGTCAGATCTTCCAAGATAATCCAAATCTGCATCACACATAATTTCTTCTAAGTGACTTTTTGGATTATGAGGAACTTTTGTAGCTCCAATCAATTGGATAACTTGTTCAATCTGTTCTTCAGTATATCCAAAGCTCGGTAGCATTTCCTTCGCCATTTCGGCTCCAATAGGTTCGTTACTTTCGTATGAATGAATAAATCCAGCATCGTGAAATAAGGCAGCAGTTTTTAAAAGGTATAATTCCTCTCCTTTCACTCCTTCCCAAATTGCAATTCTTTCTACGGCTTCACATACATCCATTGTGTGATGAATTCCGTGATAAAACAAGCCATCGGGGAGTTCAGAGGAAAGTCGTTTTACAATGTATTTTTCTGCATTTCTGTAGTTAATATTACTGTATAGCTTCAAGTTTACATAGTGCCAAAATGCCTCGTTTGGTGTAACTCCATCTTCATTTTCAGACAATTCAGGCTTAATTCCATGCACAAAGTACATATCGACAGAACCTTTGTTTTTTGCTTTAATTTTTCCGCGGTACTCTGTCACAAAAAATTCTGCAATTGCTTCATAGGTCGTTTCTGAAATATTTACTTTGTTCACTTCCCCAGATGCTTCCATGCGAGCTGCTACGTTAACTGTATCACCCCAAATATCATAGGCTAAGCGTTTTATCCCAACCACTCCGGCAATTAATTCACCTGAATGAATTCCGATGCGCAACTCCCAAGGGGTAATTCCAAGTTTTTCTTTTGCTACCCTCATTTCTTCCATTGCACGTTGAATTTCTAGTGCCGCCAAAGTAGTATCTATTGCATTACTTTTGTTTCGAATTGGCACTCCTCCTGCAGCCATGTAGGCATCTCCAATTGTTTTGATTTTTTCTACATTGTATTTATTTACAATTTCATCAAATCGAATAAAGTAACTATCCAATTCGGCAACTAAATCTTGTGGAGAATAATTTTCAGCTAAAGTTGTAAAGCCCTTAAAATCAGTAAACATTACCGTAGCACTTCGGTATTGACGGGCTTTTGCTTTTCCTTTATTTTTAAGCTCATCGGCCATTTCTCTCGGAAGAATATTCAAGAGCAGTTTCTCTGTTTTCTCCTTTTCCTCCTCAAGCATTTTTTTCTGCTTTTCAACCTGTTCTTTTTGCTTGATTATTTCAATGGTTCGTTGTTTTACCTGAGTTTCCAGCAAATCCCTTTGACTTTGCATTTTTCTCAAACGCCTACGATAAATTAAAAACAATCCTGCAATAAAAACAGAAAGTATGATTAAATGAATCCACCAATAGCTATATGGTGAAACTTGAAGAAGCGATAGAATAAGAAAATTTAGCATAAAATACTTCTGTTTTTTTACAAGTAGTTTTAGTTGATTTCTTGCTTATTCACAAATCTAATTTCAGATCTCCTGTTTTTGGCGTGATCTTCTCTTGAGCACTTAATCTTTTTACAATCAATAATTGGCATCATTTTACCAAAAAAGTTTCCTTCAACTCTTTCTTTGTTAACTCCATTCTCAACCAAATACTTGATCACTGAATTGGTTCGTCTTTTAGAGAGTGTATCATTATAAACTTTAGGACCTCTTATATCGGTGTGTGAGTTCACCTCTATTGAGTACAAATTATTTTTAAATGCTTTTAAGACTTTATCTAAAGTTGTTTTCGCTTCATCGCTTAGAAGAAATGAATCAAAACGGAAGTAAATCAGGTAGTTTTCTCCATCTACACTAATAGTTTGAGTTTTTGGAGCAGGTTTTTTATAGGTTGGACCACCGGTCTGATCAGTGATATCAAGCATAACTGCCTTGTATTTATCAATAGGCAAAGTTTTATACTCAAATTCACCATTATTATTTTTAATGATTTTACTCAATACATTTCCTTCCTTATCTAAAGTAATGATTTGGTAGTTTCCATCTTCTCCAACAATTTTAAAGATATAGGTTTCCTCAGGTTTTAGTTTTTTGAACCTAAACTTTCCATCTTTATCAGTGTATGCTTCTCCAACTACATTTCCTTGTTCATCGTAAGCAATTACTTTCATCCCTTCTTCATAATCTCCTGGCAACTTTCTAAATACCTGAGCATATACCTCAACATCAATTTCTTCGTAGGTAGTTGAAGTTAAATCTACCGCTTTTACTGGATCAAACTGCGCGACCATGTAAGTCAACTTTTTATAAACAAAATTTCCTTTTTCATCGAGAAGTGTTTGTTCCACAATTTTATTATAGTCATTATAGAGGGAAAGAGTTAGGTCTTCAGGCTCATCCACTTTAAAAGCATAGGTTTTATCAGATGGAAGCTTTTGAAAATTAAACCTTCCTCTAGGATCTGTCATCATCGAATCAATAATGTTTCCATCATCATCTAAGAGATACACTTTCAAAGTTTGATCTAAGTCTCCTGCCAATTTTCTAAAAACAACTCCTCCAAAATCTATAAAATCAGGAACAGCAGCTGCCTCCATTTCTTGAATATCAGGATACATATCGAAAGGTAATGCTCTAAATTCAAAGGTATTGTCTCTTAGTTTATTGATAAGGTACAGTGGGTCTCCCTGTATACTTGTTACATAAAGAGAAGCATCGTCTAACACTTCATCTGATACATCAGGAAGTGTAAATAAGTAGCTTTTATCAATGTCTAATTTGTTGTATTGGAATTCCCCTCTTTCATTAGTGAAAATGGTGGCAATTAAATTATTCCCACTGTCAAAAATTTGAACTTTGGTATAGGGAAGTGGCTTCCCATTGTATTCTAATCTTGCAATAATTCCTGTAATTCCTTTCTTTGATGTTAACACCGGTTGTCTACTCGGATCTAGCTCATTCACAAATTGAAACGTTCCTTTCTCTAAATCTGATTCTTTTACATTGTAGATTCTTCCATATTCATTT
Organism: uncultured Flavobacteriales bacterium; assembly: GCA_963973975.1. Classification (GTDB taxonomy): domain Bacteria; phylum Bacteroidota; class Bacteroidia; order Flavobacteriales_E; family Vicingaceae; genus UBA1494_A. Next base: position 85,718 of record CAXBCF010000013.1, on the reverse strand, counting down.
ATAAGTGCCACATTGTAGGTCTCATCAATAGCATCAAGTTTTACAATGTATTTTCTATTATCGTCAAGTGCTAATTTTGAAAATTTAAAGTTTCCTTCAAAATCAGAAAAGGTAGAATCTATAACAAGCCCTTGATCATTTACTAAGTAAACTTTGAGTTGATCTTTAAAATCTCCTGGAAGCATTTTAAAAACATTACCACGAATGTAAGGATCTTCAGGCAATGAATCAGAATCTTCCGCTGCTAGTAAATCAATTTTGATTTCATCTGCAGGAAGTGCCTTGAACTTAAACTCTCCATCTCTCAGACGCTCAATTAATTTAATTTTATCCCCATCTTGGTTGGTGAGGTAAAGCATGCCATCTTCCAACAAGTCAACATCTTCCGTTTCTACTCTAACCAAGTAATCTTCTTGATACCGTAAATTGCTAAAGTTAAATCGTCCTGTAGAGTCGGTGTAGGCTATGTCTAGAATAGAATCTTCACTATTTACTAGCAATATCTTAGCTCCATCAACCGGAAGGCCTGCATATTCAAAAATACCACTAATTCCAACTGTTTGAATCGTTTTGCTTTTATAAAAACGAAATACATCGTCGCCACCTTTTCCCTCTGCTCTATTGGAAGCGTAAAATCCTGTGGAATCAGAAATGAAACTAATTCCAAAATCATCTCTACCTGAATTTATTGGACTCTTTAAATTTATTGGCTGATTCCAACCTTGATTAAACTTTGAAACAAAAATGTCCAAGCCACCATATCCTTTATGACCATTCGAAGCAAAATAAAGTTCATCGTCCTTAACATATGGAAAAACTTCATCCAATTGAGTGTTTATAACAGGCCCTAAATTTGTTGGTTTTTGCCATGTACCATTTATTTTTTTTGAAACATATAAATCCATTCCTCCATAACCCCCAGGCATATTGGAAGAAAAAATAATGGTACTATCTCCATTATCTGCAAAACAAGCATGACCAACAGAATAAGTATTACTATTAAAAGGAATGGCTTCAAAATTCTTCCATTTCCCTTTGATAAAACTCCCCTCAAAAAGTTTCATATTATTTGTATAACCTTTTCCTGCCAAACGATTTTCAACTCTCGTAATAATTACTTTATTCTTTGCCTTATTGATGGTAAGTGGCCCATCATGGTAATCTGAATTTAACTTTCCAGGAACTAGAGTGAACTCAGGCTCTACTGTAAATAAGAGCGCTGAATCTATTTCAAGAATCGATAAAAAAGAAGAACCATCCCACCCGAAAGATTCTGGGGAGGTAAAATTTTCCAATCGATTAGACGTGAGGTAATAGCGCCCATTGAATGGGACTAAGTTAAACTCTGAAAATCTTGTATTAATGTCTGCATCGTAAAAAGAAAGGTATTTACTTCCCTCCATTTCCCATTTATAAATTTCTTCAAATGATTGGATAATGAGGCTTGCTAAAAACTTATTGTCTGTTTTAGATTCAAACTTTGCAAATTGCTCTTTGGCTTCAATCACTTTTCTATTGGCCCTTAATGCTTGTCCATAATAAAAATAATCCTCCGCAATAACTGAATCTGAATTGACTAGAAGTGCATAATACAGTTCGGCATTTTGATAATCTTTTGTTTTTCTGTATGAATTGGCTAAATACCTAAGTGCAGTATTATTTTTATTATCCTCATCCAATGCTTTTTTAAATAATTCGATGGCATCTTTGTAGGCATTGAATTCATACTTTTCAATTCCTTTTTGAACTTTTTTGTCTTGAGCAACAGCATGATGTGTAAAAAGCCCTGAGAAAAAGACTAATGAAACAAAAATCAATTGAATTAAAAATGAAAGGGGATTATATTTCTTCTTTACCACGACTTAAAAATACCTCGGTGAAATAATTTTTGATTTAAACAAATTTAGATCATACCCAATAAAAATTTCGTGTGACCCTCCATTTTGTATTCCTAACGCAGTTGTAGAAATATCATAAGAATAACCTATTCTAAACAATGGTGAAAGATTGTACTCAACTATTGCAACAGCTCCATAACCTCTTCTGTAGGACATGCCCAACCAAAGTTTTTCCTTAAGTAATACACTGGCATTTAAATCTAAGAAAGCAGGCATGTTATTTACAGTTTTTGCAAGTAATGAGGGTCTAAAAGTAACATTTCGATTAATACGAAATGCTCTTCCAGCAGTAAAAACTAATTGAGCCTCTTGTCTCGATGTATTTTCAAGGTTAATATTATCAGCTTGAACACCTAATTTACCTTGATTTAGGTGTGTTAACTCAAATCCTATATAATTCCTGTTGTCATTATAGTACATACCAAAATCAAATGAAGGAGTCATTAATGTTTCTGTACCTCTTGGAATTCCATTGAAATTTGTGCCATCTGCATAAGTAACTTTATTCCAATCAAAAGAGTAGTTGTAAAGACTAGCTCTTAAACCAAACCCTAATTTTCCCTTTCCCAATCTAATTTTGTAAGCATAAACTCCAGAAATCGATGTAGTATTTTTTGGTCCAATTTGATCATTCATTATTTGTAAACCTAAACCCATTTTTTTATTGGAAGTAGGGGAATGAATCGCGAATGCTTGAGTTGAGGGTGCACCATCAAAACCAACCCACTGGCTGCGATGAATTGCAACAGCACTTAAAGTACCTCTAGACCCTGCATAAGCAGGATTTACACTTAAGGGGTTGAAAAAGTATTGATTAAACTGCGGATCCTGTTGCGCAGATGCCCAAAAAGGTAAAATCAATAGTAATAAACCAAAATAACTTTTAAATTTCATATTCTATCTTGTTAATTCAATCCATCCTTTTTCAATAAAATCTCCGGATTCAAAAATGAAGAAATAAGTTCCTGAAGGTAAAATAGCTCCACTTAAATTATCACCTTTCCAAACAACATCCTGATTATTATAGTTCTTCCCTTTAAAGACACTATTTCCAAGTCTATTGAAAATAGTGACTTTATTCTCTGCATAAGCCTCTATATTTTGAATAATCCAAGTATCGTTTAATCCATCATTATTAGGAGAAATACCACTAAAAAACTGTAACACACAAGATTCAGTTGATACTAATCCAACTGTAAAAGGTAAAATATTTTCACAACCATCACTTGAAACTACTTGAACAGTATAATCTCCTGGAGCCAATCCAAAGGTTGAAAATCCATCCGCTAAAACTCTCCCAGCCGACCAGTTAATCGTATAAGGAGTTGCGCAACCAAATATAGAGTCAATTTGAGCATTTCCGTTATCTCTTCCAACACAACTTGCATCAGTAACAGAAAGGACAATTCGAATTGTATCTGAACTAAAGGGTTGCTGGAATCCCTGTGTATAAATAACAGTTCCACCAGTAACCGTTTCAACGCTCACCTCGCCAACTGTAGCAGCTACTTTTAGATTTGCAGAATTTGATTCTGAACCTGCAGAACCAATAACTTGACGCTCTAATTGAACCTGCGCAGACAGCAATGTTGGCAAAGTACAACAAATAAAAACTAAACTATATTTTAAAATTTTCTTCATAAATTCAAGTATATGAACTATTGTATTTTCATTAATCTGTTTCTGTTATGGTATAATCAATTATCACATTTTTTAGTCTAAGGTTTGCATTCCCTTGTCTACCTTCAAAATAAACGCTATAATATCTATTCCTATAATCCATCGTTAAATTAACAGCAACAGACTGAACTTGATAAGTGGTAGATGCTCCACTACTAGTAAAAGATCCCGTTGAAGTAAAGGTAGTAGCTAAATTCCCCGTGTTACTAATTGTGATGGAGAGGTCTACTACAGGGTCATTATCATAATAAACGTAAGTAATATTTGTAATGGTAGCACCATTCGGAATATTGTTTAATGGAGCTGCAGCATAACCTATTGCACCACCTGTACCTCCAATACTAATATACAAAATAACACCTATAGGACTTAATTCATAGGATTCAGGCCGTACTGAGACAAAAGCAGCAGGTGGAATGTTAGTTGATCTCAGTTTAGGAGTATTGTACAAATAGTTATCAGCAGAAACATTCCCTCTCACATCCAATTCATTTAATGGATCAACCGTATTTATTCCGACCCTACCCAAGTCATTTATCGTCATAATTATATCAGCAGTATCAACTACATCTGTTACACTATTATTTCTAACTGCAAAATTCAGTTGATATCCTCCAAGACCACCGCTATAGATTCTATGGAAAATAGCTGCTTGATAACGAATATTTGAAGTTGATGTATTTATTTTAAATCTGAGCCCTGCTAAACTTCCAATACCTGCTGAAGCATTTTGAATATCCAAAAAAGTACCTTCATTTAAACTTGGAGGAATGTTATCAAAAATGTGGAGATTAGAAACAGGCGGGACAAAGGTTCCCAATCCTATTCCAACGTTTCCATCATTAGTAATTTTTATCCCTTCATCGTCACCATCATTTGAAAGGTAATTTCCATTTAATTGAAGGTTTGTTGTAGCGATATGATTTCCAAAATTATCTCCCGTTAAAGTAGACCAATATAGGTTTCCCATTCCATCTGTTAGCATCACTTGTCCTACAGTTCCATCAACTGAAGGAAGTTTATATAAATTATTAATCATTAAAGTATCAGCAAGCACTAAACCTCTTAAATTTATTCTAAAACTTAGCGCTTCACCCAAAAGAGTGAGAGATGAATCTCTCATTTCAATTGCAGACAAGGCATTTCCCAATGGTGAACCAGCTACACCAAATCCAAAATGACCAATAGTAGTTCTACCCGCACCTTGTGCAAATATGGCTGCTTTGCCGTCATGCATTCGCTCAGGTGCAGCACTTACTCCATCATGAAAAGCATTAAAGCCGAACCATCTAAAACCACTACCAAATGGTTTCCCTTGTATAACTGCAAATGAGTCTATTTGTATAGAGCCAACGGGATTTGGAATTCCTATGCCTAAAGCACCTAAATTGAGAATAGAATCATTGTTTGCATTTTTACCTCCTGCTAAAACCCTCTCTAAGTTAAGTGTTGTGTCCACGGATAGTCTTGTCCAAACAGTATTTGCTGCAAAATATGCGTAAAATCCTCTTGGCACATCGGTTTGAAAAACTAGTAATCCATTGGCAGGGCTTGGTATAGCTAACCGCTGTGCTGCTGTCATTCTCGGAATGAGCACCCCTCTATTAGTAGCGGTCACATCCAACATAGCAGAATTATCCGGATCTGCACCGTTCTCATTTATGGAAATACTTTGACCAACCAAATTGACTGCTATCAACAGCCATGTAGCAATAAGAAGTAATATGTATTTAAGTTTTATCATTAATCGGTTACTGTAACATTATAAGTTATTCTTGTTCCATACAACCTACTATCAGCACTGTTTTGACGTCCGGTAAACATTAAAAAGTAGGAATAATTCGCATTATCGATTATATTATTAATTACGGTATTACTGGCAAGATCTTGAACCGCTGCAGAAGCTGTCAACGCATCAGATTCAATCTCAACCATTACTTGAGTTACTGCAGAACCAAGCTGCTGTCTCATTAATTGGACTCTAACCGGATTTGTAGTAAGATTATCATAAATCCACCCTCTTAACTCTCTAACATCTGCTCCGTCAGGCAAATTTACTTCAACAGTAGCATAGCCAAAAGCTGTGCCTCCTGATCGAAAGTAAGAATAATAAGTAGCAGCATTTAATGTCCCAAAATCATAAACATCAGGCAAAAGTGAATTAAAAGTAGTTGGAGCAAAACTTTGGTAATGTGTTTTTGGAGTGCTGTATGTATAATTGTTGACGGCAGGAATTTCAATATCTCCTGCAACCTCTAATTGTGAAGTTGGTGTTGCTGTTCCAATACCAACAAAAGAATTCGGACTGATTGTCATAGCTCGACTTCCTGTATGAGTTATAAAACCCCAATTGGCATTTTCTCGTTGCCACATTAAGAATTCTGTCCCACCATCATTCGTAAGAAAAAATCCATCCGTATTGTTTATTCCAGTTGAAGCACTGGTAAGTTGTAAATTTCCAGCCCCTGATGTTGCATGAACTTGTAGTCTTGTGTTTGGATTGGTTGTTCCTATGCCCACATTTCCCGACCCGTCAATTGTCATGCGATCTTGTGCTAAGGAATAATCCCTGAAAACCAATTTGTCTGTCCCTGCACCTGATGATGTATTGGTTGCAGTAATTGTCCAATCTTTTGCAGCAGCATCAAGGTATATACTAGATCCAACTGTTGCTGCAGTAGTTCCTGAAACACGCAATCCTCCAATTAGACTTCCGTCTCCAGCAACTTCTAGTTTCCCTATTGGTGCACTTGTTCCGATACCGACATTTCCATTTCCACCAATTCTCATAAGTTCCGTACTTGTTGTTGGAGAAGAAGATGTGTAGAAAACATGATTCCCTGGTGCATTTACCTGATATCTTAAAATTCCGCCATTTATTCCAAAACCAAAAAATTCATGATCATTATCGGCTCCTTCGAATAAGACTATTTTTCTATTGGCATTAGCGTTAGCAAATTGAAGTGGAGCATGTGGACTTGAGGTTCCAATTCCCACATTGGCATTGTTTCCAAGAACTAGTGCACTATCAATAGCTACAGATGCATTAGCTCCAATTGCGGTTGCATTTATCAGATTATTTGAACTTGCATCAGCATCATAACCAATGAAAGTGTTCAAACTTCCTGTTGTAATCATATTTCCTGATTGAAATCCCAGAGCAGTATTATTTCCTCCAGTTGAAGCTATCAAGGATCTAAATCCTATGGCCACGTTATTATCACTATTTCCGTTTTGCAATGCCTGACTGCCAAATGCAGAATTTCGGGATCCCGTTGAGTTTACAATCATGGCATTATTACCTACGGCGGTGTTATGCAGACCGATAGTATTGGCTTGTAAGGTTGATCTACCAAAGGCTGCATTAAATTGAATATGATCTATTCTGCCGGCAGGGATATTATTGACTCTAAAATTTAACGGAGTATTATCCGTAGTTCCCATGAAATTGGTGCCGTCCACCGTTCCGGAGTTTCCGTTCAAAGCCCAGGAATTGGAAGTTGGGATATCTAGTGTATCCAGTAATCCGTTGTTATCAACGACAACCATTTTCTGACCTCCACCGCCGAGTTCATTGATTTGCACACCACCAGATATAACATTCAGCCCTAAGCCCGAACCTGCGTTTTCAAGAATAAGAGTTGCTTGTGCATTTCCCGCATTGGTATTGGCAAAACGTGCCGCACTTGAGGTTGTGCCCAAACCCAATCCTACCAAAGCTGGACCAGAACCCTGTGTATGTGTGTAAAGCGCCTGATTAGTAGCTGTTCCTTGATTATTTACAAAATAACCGGCAATGGCATCGCCCAGAGCTTCAGCACTGATTACATAATCATTGGCAAAAGGACTGGTATTAGTTACACGGAAGGTGTTACCCAAACCAGTATGATTTAGTTGGAATTGCGTGCCACCAGCAGACACGGTTTCATTGATAGGAAAAATTGAAGAAGTATTAATCCAATTTATACCGTTGTATCGAAGAAAGTTATTGGTGACAGGGGCAGTGAGGGAAACATCTGTAAGACTGTCTAGGTCTATGGCTCCTCCGCGTGGTTGCCAACTGGCAGCACCTGTAGCATCTGCGGCGGTAAGCACATAGCCAGCTTGAGCTCCATTTACGATGATTACAGAATCGAATTTAACCGCATCGCCTATGACTTCGAGTCTGTTGGCGGGTGTAGAAGTACCAATTCCTACATTTCCATTGTTTAGTATTCTCAAACGTTCAGTTAAATTTGTTCTAAATATAATTTCACTTGCATCAATAAAAGTAGTTGCCGAAGAAATAATATTTAATTGAGTGGAAGAGATAATATCCGCATTTGATATCCCAGTAAATTCAATTTCCGCTCCTCCAACTGTGTTAATAGTTAATCGTGATGAAGGTGTAGCACTTCCAATACCTATATTTCCTAAATTGTCTATAAAAATTCCTTCATTGTCTCCATCTCCTGAAAGGTAGTTACCATTCAATTCAATATTTGATGTTGCGATATGATTCCCGAGGTTATCTCCCGATACACTTGACCAAGTCATGTTAGTTCCATTAAAAGATAAAACGTCACCTGAGTCAGCAACTGTTGGATTAGGAAATTGTAGACCTGCAATCCATATTGAATCTGTTTGAACTATATCCATAAAAGCAGTATCTGCATCGATATTTCCAGCAACGCTTATAGCGTTAGTGGGCGCTATGCCTATTCCAAGTCGATTTTCAATTAAAACATTTCCATTTTCAAAGTAACCTGCCCAGTTGGTGCCTGCACCTTGGGCATTTCCATAAATTCCATACTTAGTTCCTCCAGCACCAGTAGCTGATCCATAAACGCCAAATTTATCAACAGTTGCCGCACTAGCTTCTCCATAAAGACCATAATTATTTCCTAATCCACCGCCTGTTACAGTAGAAAAAATTCCTTTTTTATCTGAAGTTGAATTGGTAGAATTGGTGATGTTTATCGAAAAAATTTCTACGTTATCGACAACGTCAATTTTAGCAGACGGCGTAGCAGTTCCAACCCCCACATTACCAACATTGTCAACAAAAACTCCTTCATTATCACCATCTCCTGAAAGATAGTTGCCATTTAATTCAATATTTGTTGTTGCAATGTGATTTCCGAGGTTATCGCCAGAAATATTTGCCCAATTTAAATTTCCAGCTCCATTTGTTTGCAATACTTGGTTCGGAGCTCCATCAACAGAAGGGAAAGTGTAGTTTCTACCGATACTAAAAGCTCCATTTATAATAATGCTATCATTCGCAAAATCACCATATATTAAGGGGTTATTAGAAATTGAGTTTTCAATGTATAACTTATTTGACCCAGAAGCACTATACCCAGCTGCATAACCTAAAAAAACATTTCCCCCACCAAGGTTTTGACGTCCTGCTTCCGCGCCTAAAACAGTATTATTTGAGCCAGTAAGATTATCAATCATGCTGTTATTTCCAATAATTGTGTTTGCATCTCCTAATGTTAATGCTGAAGCTGCGAATTCACCCATAACTGTATTCCCAGTTCCTCCATTCATGTTATAAAGACTATACCTTCCAACGGCGGTGTTTAAACTTCCTGAAATATTATTAAAAATCGAATATGCCCCAATAGCAGTATTTAAAGATCCATCATCGTTGTTTCTAGCTGCACCTAAACCAACAGCAGTATTATCCCCTCCTATTCTGTTAAATTGCAGCGCCTGATAGCCTATTGCGACATTTTTGTTCCCTGTAGTTACTAATTCTAAAGCATAGGGACCTATCGCTAAGTTTGGCTCAGCTGAATTGTTTAAATAATTAAAATTTTGCCCTGAATTCTCTCCAATAAAGATATTGTTGTTGGTATTTAGTATCTCAAATCGAGCAGAGTCGATTATAAAAAATTCAGTGCCACCGACTCCAAATCGAATCAAATCCTCGTTAGGATTTTGTTCTACTTCAATTTTTGTATTTCCGTCTAGGTCTTGAATAATGGAAATAGGTTCATTGCTAATTGCCACTTTAGACCAACTTGGAAGAGTCGAAGTGCCACGATTAAAATAAAACCCGGAGTCATTATCTGTTTGATAAATTAATAAACCAGTTGCCGGATTAGTGATTGCGTTTCGCTGTATCAATGTCATTCTAGGAATTAATATTCCTCTGTTGTTTGATGAAACATCCAACATAGCCGAATTATCGGGTGCCGCTCCATTTGCATTGATTGAAATATTTTGTGCATTAAGTATATTTCCAAATGCAAAAAGTATGAATAAAATGACTATTCTTTCTAACCTGTGTCCTCTATTTTTCACTTTTCAAAAGATTAATTTCTTGTTGTAATTCGTTCATTTGTTTCTCTAGCTTTTCAATAATTTCTTGTTGTTCTTGAATTGCTTTGATAGCAATAACACTAAACTCAGAATACGCCAATCCTAATTCTCCATTTTCTCCATATTTAACTAATGAGGGTAGTATTTGATTTATTTCTTGGGCAATAAATCCTGTTGTTGCTATAGCTTGATTTCCAAATACTTTATAATTATATGTTACTGGTCTAAGTGATTTAACTTTCTCAATAACAGGTCCTAATAATTTGATATCAGCTTTTAAATTTGCATCAGATGGTTGAACATAATTCCCCGTAGTTCCCTCTATGTAAGCAACACGAGTTGCATCATCTTCAAAACTAAAATGTATTCCGCTGTAGTATAATCTCCAAAAAGTCCCTGAAAATGAATAACGCATACCACCAGTACTATTCAAACTAGCGTTTGATTGGTCAATATGCAGGTCATTTCCCGGATTTGAAGTGCCAATTCCAATTCTTCTATCTTGAATTGTCATAGCAATTCCATTAACAAGTCCAGCAGCAGTTCCGTATCCAAACAACATTTTCCCTGGCCCTTCTCCATTTGTTGAACCAGTTGAAATGATTTGATGGTACTGCCCTCCAACTGAAGAATTTCTTAAGGCCAACCATGTTCCTGCTGTAGCTGAACTTTCTATTATTGAAGTGACCGTAGCAGCTGAACCAAGATGCAAACGGGCGATGGGATTTGATATTCCAACACCCATATTCCCACCATTATCAATTACCATTCTCTGACCCGATGAAGGAGCATTTTGAAAAATCTGAAATTCACCTGGGAAAGGATCTGCGGCACCTTGAACTCCAACGAAATACTCTCCTAAAGAATTTTGAGCAACCAATCCTGAAAAGCCATTTGTTGTGGTTCTAGTTCTTACCCTTACATTTCCTGCATTAAATACTTCTAATTTATCAAGAGGGCTTGCTGCACCAACACCCAAATTACCTGATGGATCAAGCCACATTTGGTAAGCATTATTGGTTCCAAAAGCTAAGCTGGTATTCTCGTAATTAAAGATAGTAGCACCAACCGCATCAATGTAGCCCAGTAATAACCCATCAGAAGTTGAAGTCCCCGTAGCTGACGTAGTGAACGAACTTAAACTTAATGTTCCGGTTGAATTAACGTGAAGCTGGCGACTTGGATTAGTTATTCCTATGCCTACGTTACCATCATTTGTAATAGACATTCTATGCACACCTGCTCTAAGAAAAGTCATAAACCCAGGATTTACTCCTGTATTTCCCAGATAGCCAAAAGTCCAATTAGCCGAATTAGTTCCAGAATTAATAAAGTTCATTAACGTATTTGAGCCTCCTGATTCAAGACCCATTATAGGTCCAAAAGTATTCTGTGAAACCGTTAACCTGCTAGCGGGAACTGTTGTTCCAATACCGACATTTCCATTATCACTAATGGTCATTTTAATATCATTGGTATCAACGTTTGCAGTGGTAGAATTATCTTTAATGGCAAAATTTAGTTGACGAGTGTCCGGTTGAACCCAACGATGAAATATAGCGGAAGTATATCTAATATTAGTAGTGGTGGTGTTAACTTTAAACCGAAGTCCGGCTAAACTATTATTTAGCCCCGAATTATTTTGAATATCAATAAATGCCCCATCATTATTGCTAGCTGCTTGATTTCTAACAACGTGAATTTCAGATACTGGAGTAGTAGTTCCAACACCAACTCTTGAAAGGTTTACAATCCGGTTATTTGCAGCATCATTTCCTCCTAAAAGTACACGTTCAAGATTTAATGTACTGTCGAGCGTTAAGCGTGTCCAAACTGTGTTAGCGGCAAAATAGGCATAGATTCCCCTTGGAACATCAGTTTGAAAGACCATTAAGCCATTAGCAGGACTTGTAATCGCCAATCGTTGTGCAGCAGTCATTCTAGGAATTAATAATCCTCTATCAGTTGAGGTAATATCCAACATAGCTGAATTATCAGGTGTTGCTCCATTGGTATTTATAGAAATATTTTGCCCAAAGAGCTGTGTACTTGCGACGGTAAATAATAAAAAAAGATAAATAAGTAATCTTTTCATTTTACTTCTTTAGATTAATTCTTTAGCTACTTAATTATTTATAAAAAATACATCTGAATGATGCGCTTCCAAGTTCAGGATCATCGTTTGCTGTGGCCTTGATATCTCCGTTTCCTACTTTTCTTGCAGTATTGGAGGTTCCATCACTTACCCATTCCCAGTTATTTGTTTCATTCGTTAGCACAGCATTAGAAACAGCACCATACCATTCAGCCCAGCTTGGAAGTTTGTAACCAATTGAAGCGCATGTAGATGCTGCATCATACCAGTCAGAAGCAGCTCTTTCATTTGTTTCAATGCAAATATTCCCATTTACATTCGTCATTCCCGCCGGACAGTTTGTTGAAGGCAAGGTAGACGACCAACTTACATTACCCGACCCATCCGTTTGTAAGAACTGCTCCCCGATACCATCTGAAACAGGGAAAGTGTATGAACCATTAACGTTCAGTGCTCCAACCTTAACTCCTCCATTAACTTCTAGCATTGAATCTGGAATAGTAGTTCCTATTCCTATATTCCCACTTGAAATTATTCTTAACGCTTCAGAGCCTCCTATAGTAAACCCTAGTTGATCAGCCCCTGCATTAAACATTCCTGTATTAGGATCTGATTCAAATCTGAAAGCTGGAGCTCCTTGAGTCCCATTGTTCGCATTGAATCCCGCACTTACTCTTATACCTCCATTTACTTGTAGTTTTTGAGAAGGAGCAGTGGTTCCAATCCCTATACGATCATTAACTGTATCAATAAATACATCATTAAAAAAAGTAATTGAATCAGCACTGTTCCAATAGGCTAAACGATTGATTGTATTCCCTCCTGCTGTATTCACATTACCACTTGGGGCAGGCAATTGCCAAGTAGCAAAGCCATTTGCATCAGAAGTCATAATATATCCACTATTCGCTCCGGTAGGTAAAATCAAGGTATCACGAATAAACACATTTCCTCGATCGAAAAATCCTGAATAAGTATTGTTGTTAATTCCTGAAGCTCTAGCATATAAAGCAATGGAAGAGTCTGACAAAACACTTGAACTCGAATTAGAAAGAGTTCTTATACCAATGCTGTTACTTCCTCCAAAAGTTCTTGAGAAAATACCATATGCATCATTTGCAACTCCATTCGTTGTCATAATCAACCCTTCAGCCGGAGCATCACCGCCGATGGTATTAAAATTGGCTGAAGGAATCCCCTCATTATTTGAACGTATGCCCAAAAAAGCTGTTGGAGTTGGTGTAGCAATTCCAACTAGGTCAGAAAAAATAGAGCGTTGATTCTGATCAATTGTTAAAGCTGTTGAACCATTTGTTTGAAAAGAGATTGCGTCATTAACAATTGGTATGGTAACAGCAGTGGTTCCAAATTGAATTTTTGTTGAATCTATTAAATTTACTTGAGTGGTTAAATTCGCGATATCAGTTATATTCGTAGCAATGTTGGTAGTATTTGTTGATATATTCGTACTATTTGTAGCAATAGCACTTGCATTGGTACTTACAGCATTTGATATGCTTGTTGAGTCAGCTATCAACTTAATTTTTAATGCCTCTAAGCGGATACTGTCTGCTGTGATTCTAGGATCGTAATCCACAATATTTAATCCATTTAAATCAGCGCGTATTGCAGCTAAACTATCAGCATTGCTCGTAGAATCAGCTTGAAAACGAGTATCTAAATCTAAAATATTGCTTGTGTTATTCGCAATGTTTGTTGTGTTGCTTGAAATACCTGAAGTATTAGTAGCAATATCAGTTGTATTTGTAGCAATGTCAGATGAATTCGTTGCAATATCGCTTGCATTAATTATAATGGCTGAGGTATTACTGTTGATAGCGCCTTGGTTAGCAACAATTCTTGAATTATAATTTGTTAATGAATCTCGAATATCTTTGATGTCTAATATTCCTCCATCTTCTAAAACAATAGTATCTCCAGATATACTAAATGAAATTTGTTGGTCATCAGTATTTGAACTATTAATTAAGGCTCTCAATGTAGCAGAAGTATCACGCAATTGTCCCCTTATAGTCGTATCGTTTATGAAGCGCAACAAACTATCAGCATTGATTCTTGCTAATAAGTTTGTACTTAAACTTGATACTGAATCAATAATTCTTTGAGTATTATTGGAAATATTGGTAGTGTTTGTTGCTATATTATTTCCATTTACAAATATTGCATTTGCATTAGTACTTATTGCTCCTGCTTTTGATACAGAATCATTGAAATGCCTTAAAGCCAAATTTTCTAAACGGATACTGTCTGCTGTGATTCTAGGATCGTAATTTACAATGTTTAATCCATTTAAATCAGTACGTATTGCAGCTAAACTATCTGCATTATTCGCAGAGTCTGCTTGAAAACGAGTATCTAAATTTGTAATTTGTGTCGAGTTTGAGCTAATGTTTGTTGTATTTGTTGAGATGTTAGTTATATTCGTTGCAATAGCACTAGCATTTGTATTTATCGCATTTGACATGCTTGTGGAATCTGCTATCAATTTTAGTTTTAATGCTTCTAATCGAATACTGTCTGCAGTAATTCTAGGGTCATAATTTACAATGTTTAATCCATTCAAATCAGCTCGAATTGCAGCTAAACTATCTGCATTATTCGCAGAGTCTGCTTGAAAACGAGTATCTAAATTTGTAATTTGTGTCGAGTTTGAGCTTATGTTTGTTGTGTTTGTTGATATATTCGTACTATTTGTAGTAATAGCACTTGCATTGGTACTTACAGCATTTGATATGCTTGTTGAATCAGCTATCAACTTAATTTTTAATGCCTCTAAGCGAATACTGTCTGCTGTGATTCTAGGATCGTAATCCACAATGTTTAAGCCATTTAAATCAGCGCGTATTGCAGCTAAACTATCAGCAACTTTAGATGAATCGTTAATAAATCTCGTATTGAGGTTTACTAGTTGAGTGTTATTAGTATTAATGTCATTTCTTAAAATTGTCAAGGTATTGGCAATGGAAATAGAGTCATTTCTCATTTTTGAGATAAATAATTCTAAGCGGATACTATCTGCAACTATACGTGGATCAAAATCGACGATTCGAAGGCTTCTTAAATCAGTTCTAAGAGCAGCAATGCTATCAGCATTTCTTGTAGAGTCTGCTACAAAACGTGCAATAAAACTTGGGTCAATTTCTGCAGATTTAGCATATAAAGCGTAAGGTACAGAAAGTAATTGGGTAGTCCCCAAATTTTCAAAACCATTCCCAGCCTCGATTTGAACCCTTAAAAAATGATCGGCATTCGACCAATCAATTCCTGCAAAATTTGCTGCAGTTCCACCAATTCGAGTTCCTCTTCCAATTACCAAATTAAATAAGCCAAAGTCATTGGTTGTAATAAGACTGTGTTCTTCTTCGTGAAGCAATGTTCCCGTTGGACTGGTTGCAAGAATCCCAAATCTTACGGAAATTAACCGATTGTCTAAAACATTCCCATTGTTGTCTCGAGCTACTGCTTGATAATTTATTCCATCCGGCGCTTGAGCCAAAAGTGAAAAGCTTGAGAAAAAACAAGAAAATAGAAATAGAAAAACAATGAGGTTTCTATTTAAAGGTTGGCTAGAAGTTGTCATATCACTAAAGTGTATAAGATTTTTAATTTCGATTTTTTAGCAAAAAAATTGTTAAAGAAGTTAACAAAAATAGAATATTTTTAGCTAAAAAAACAATTAGCCTTCTTATAACAAATTCTTTAACAAAAAAATAATGCCTATAATATGCTAAACATTACACCTGTAGCGAATTTAAAAGGAACTCAACTAAGAAAAAGTTTGTAGTTGTGTGAGTTTATGATAGATTCCTTTCTTTGAAATCAACTCCTCATGTGCACCTCTTTCGGCAATTTCGCCATCGTGCATCACAACAATTTCATCTGCATGCTGAATAGTAGAAAGTCGGTGAGCGATAACAATAGAAGTTCGACTTTTCATTAATTTGTAAAGGGCTTCTTGAACCAACTTTTCTGATTCTGTGTCTAAAGCCGAAGTTGCCTCATCTAAAATCATGATTGGTGGATTTTTCAATACTGCTCTGGCAATACTCAAACGCTGCTTTTGTCCTCCTGAAAGTTTACCGCCGCCATCTCCAATTACGGTATGGTACCCTTCAGGTAATTTTTCAATAAACTCATGCGCATTGGCAATTTTAGCTGCTTCTATAACTGCTTCCTCACTCGCATTATCAACTCCTAAAGCGATGTTATTAAAAACCGTATCGTTAAACAAAATTGATTGTTGTGTAACAATGCCCATCAATGACCGAACATCTTTTATCTTGTAATCCCGAATATCATTTCCATCTATGAAAATACCTCCCTCAATTGGATCATAAAATCGGGGCAATAAATCTACCATGGTTGACTTTCCACCTCCAGATTGCCCCACAAGCGCAATGGTTTGTCCTTTCTTAATTTTTAAATTAATGCCATTTAAAACACGCGTTTCTTGATAGGCAAATCCAAGGTTTCTATATTCAATGGAATCTTCAAAATCGTGAATTGATAAAGCATCTTTCTTCTCAATAATTCTATCGTCTGACTGCAACACCTCGTCAATTCGCTCTGTAGAAGCCGCACCTTTTTGAATGTTGTAATAAGCAGTAGAAAGTGATTTTGCAGGTGGCAACAACTGAGAAAAAATAATGATGTAGCCAATAAAATCTCCTCCATCAAATTCAACTTCGGGATTCAAAGCCATCATTCCACCATACCAAACCAAGGTTACCATGACAATGGAACCTAAAAATTCGCTTAATGGCGAAGCCAAATCTCGCTTTCTAGACATGCGCAACATGGTTTGACTGTAAAATCCATTGATGGAATCAAACTTCTGATTGGTCGATTTTTCAGCATTGAATGCCTTAATGATTCTCAAACCACTCAAAGCTTCTTCCACATTGGATAAAAGCTCTCCCATGCGCATTTGCAATTTAGAAGATGTTCTTTTGAGGCTTTTCCCAACTCTACCAATTATCAGCGCACTAACAGGCAATAAAACCAATGAAAAAACGGTTAATTCAGCATTCATGTTGATCATTACAAACAGAGAAAGTGCAATAGAAATAGGGTCTCTAAAAACCATTTCCAATGAGTTCATAACCGACCATTCTACTTCTTGAACATCTCCGGTAATTCTACTTAGAATATCCCCCTTTCGCTCTTCAGAGTAAAATGAAAGTGGCAAAACCAAAATCTTTCTAAAAATATTTTCTCGAATGTCTCTTACAACATTGCTTCGAATGGATGACATGAAAAAACGAGAGAGGTATAAAAATAAATTTTTAAGAAAAAAGAGAATTCCAACGGCAACGCAAATAAACATCAAGGCTCCTTCTTCACCGTATTCCAAAACATAAGGATGCATTTTGAAATAGAAAAACTCCTTGAAATAGGCAGCGCTGAATTCAAATTCTGGAGCACTTAAAACTGGATCAAATTCTCCGAACAAAAGGTTCAAAAAAGGAATAAGCGCCAATAAAGACAGCAAGTTAAATACAATAGACAACAGATTGAAAAAAATTGTCAAGAAAGCAACCCCTTTGTAAGGAACGATGTACTTTAATATTTTAGCTAAACTCTTCATTCAATGAAATTCAATGGAAGCTGTTTTTTACATGAATCCACTCTTTTTAATCAGGGCGAAATTAGTGAAATAAAGAAGTACAGCATAAAATTGCCAATTGGCAGGGGGATTTATTATTTTTGTTCCTTATGGATTCGATTCGACAACAAAAGATTTCCCGCTTGCTGCAAAAAGAAATTGGAGCAATTTTCACCATGCAAGAAGTGAATATTTCGGGTGGCACCATGATTTCAGTTACACAAGTAAGGGTGACAAGTGATTTGGGAATTGCTAGAATTTACGTCAGTATTTTTCCCGCGGAAAACAGAGAGGAAATTGTTGCAAGAATCAATGAACAAGCCGGAGAAATTCGTTTTGTTTTAGGGAAAAAAGTAGGTCAGCAATTGAGGCATGTTCCGGATTTGCATTTTTACTTAGACGATTCTTTCGATTATGCTGAAACCATCGATCAATTATTAAGATAAGCATTGAACCTTTCACTTTACATTGCCAAACGCTACTTAATTGCCAAAAAATCGCACAATGCGATTAACATTATTTCGTGGATTTCTGTCATCAGTGTTGGCATTGGAACTTTTGCACTTGTAGTAGTACTTTCCGCCTTCAATGGCCTTGAAAAATTAGTGGAATCTCTTTTTGAAACCTTTGATTCAGATATTCGAATTGAAGCCAATACCGGCAAAGTATTCTCTGAAGATTTAATCGATTTCGAAAAAATACAAACCTTAGAAGGTGTTGCGAACTACACGCGCGTTTTAGAAGAAGTTTGCGGAGTGCGTTATCGGGAAGAACAAACCATAGCTACCATAAAAGGAGTGGACGAAAGTTTTCTCAGAATGAGCCAACTCGACAGTGCTTTAATTGATGGAGAACTCGTTTTGCGAGCAAATGGAGTTCCATTTGCCATTAGTGGGTATGGCATTGCTTCTCAATTGGGGTTGTACCTTTCCAAAGCTCCTGAAAACTTGAGCATTTATGCTCCAAAACGCTCAATTCGCTCACTTTCAAATCCCATAAATTCAGTTTACAACAAGCAAATTGCATCGGCAGGCGTTTTTTACATTAGCCCTGAGTACGACAATAAGTACATTGTGGTGGATTTGCAGTTTGCACAAGAATTACTAGAATACAAAAACAGAGAAATCAGTTCGGTAGAAGTTAAAATTGCACCCAATGCTAATATTGAAAAAGTAACGGAAGCACTAAAAGCTTTGCTCGATGAAAGCAAGTTTTCGGTAAAAAGCCGCTATGAATTCAATGAGATTATCTACAAAACCAATCAAACTGAAAAGTGGGTTACCTTTTTAATCTTGGTTTTTATACTGATGTTGGCAGCTTTTAACATTCTCAGTTCACTCAGCATGTTGATTTTAGAAAAGAAAAAAGACATCCGAACCTTGGTTAGCATGGGAGCAAAAAACAGCCTGATTCGCAGAATATTTTTCTACGAAGGTTTGCTCATTAACCTCAGCGGTGCTTTAGGTGGAATGTTGCTTGGAGTGATTCTCTGCTTGCTGCAACAGCATGTTGGTTTGCTGCGCCTCGATGGTGGAATTGTTGATTATTATCCAGTTGAAATGAACCCTATAGAATTAGTAGCCATTTTAATAACCGTTCTAATTATCGGCTTTTTAACATCCTGGTATCCCGTGAGGAATTTAACGAAGGTGAAGTTGTAAGGGGTTTGAGTTAAGAGTGACTTAAGTTAAAAGTAAAAGTTTTTAATTACGAATTTGTAAATTAAGAATATCAGTCAAGAGTCTTCGTGAATACAGTGACAAGTAATTCACTATACTAAAGACTTTGTGCAATTGGCGAAATCCTTTGTGAACATTGTGGTTAATAGAAAAACACTAAACCATCTCCAACTGCCCAAAGTCAGTTTTAATGGTTTGAAAAGTTGTTTGTAGAGCTTCAAAATCTTCTAGCGTAACCAATTGCATGCGGTGTTCTTTAAAATGGGGAATGCCTTTGAAATAATTGCTGTAGTGCCGACGCATTTCTAATACACCCAATTTCTCTCCTTTCCACTCAACAGACATTTTTAAATGATTTTCTGCCGCTTCAATACGTTCCATCATCGTTGGTGGAGTCAGTCGCTCTCCTGTTTTTAGAAAATGCTTAATCTCTCTAAAAATCCAAGGATAGCCAATGCTCGCTCTTCCAATCATTACTCCATCCACCCCGTATTTTTCTTTTTTCTCCAATGCTGTTTCTGGTGAAAATACATCGCCATTCCCAAAAACCGGAATGTTCATTCTAGGATTATTTTTTACATCCCCAATTAAGGTCCAGTCTGCTTCACCTTTATACATTTGTTTTCTAGTGCGCCCATGTATGGAGATGGCTTTTATGCCAACATCTTGTAATCGTTCCGCCACTTCGACAATGTATTTACTGTTTTCATCCCAACCTAATCTGGTTTTAACAGTCACAGGTAAATGCGTAGATTTTACAATCTCAGCAGTCATTTTTACCATTTTGGGAATGTCTTGCAATATTCCTGCTCCAGCTCCTTTACAAGCCACCTTTTTTACAGGACAACCGTAATTGATGTCAATAATATCTGGATTAGCTCTAGTTGTTACTTCTGTAGCTAAGCGCATAGATTCTATTTCACTTCCAAAAATTTGTATCCCAATTGGGCGTTCATATTCGAAAATATCTAATTTCTGAACACTTTTTGCAGCATCTCGAATTAAACCCTCTGAAGAAATAAACTCCGTGTACATTAAATCTGCTCCTTGCTGCTTACACAATTTTCGAAACGGAGGATCACTTACATCCTCCATTGGAGCAAGTAATAAAGGAAAATCTCCTAATTCGATATTGGCTATTTTTGTCACTCAAAAATTTTTAGCAAAATTACTCAATAATCCCTTCTTCCATCAATGGAACCGCAGAACAAGTACTTTAAGTTGCTTTTGATCATCGCTATGTGCCTCTTTTTTGGAGGGCTTTTTGTGGTAATTGGCACTGCATTGGTTCCTTTTGTATTTGATGTAGATGCTTCAGAAATTTCAAGCATTTACAACAACCCCTTAAAAACAGGCAACACTAGTATTCTTAAATTTCTTCAGTTTTTCAACAGTATCGGGCTTTTTATACTGCCGGGATTAATTTTCTATCTCATCTTTCAACGCAATCAAATCAAACAAACTTTTCACGTAAGTATTTCTCTACCAATTTTTTTATTGACGATTTTAATTTCTTTAAGCAGCCTACCACTTATTGGTTATTTAGGTGAATGGAATGCTTCTCTTGAACTACCTTCTTTATTTCACGAAATAGAATTTTGGATGAAAACCGCAGAAGAAAAGGCTGCAAAGCTAACCAAGGCATTTCTGCAAATGGAATCACAAGAAGATTTGCTAATTAATTTAATCCTCATTGCCATTTTGCCCGCCATTGGGGAAGAATTGATTTTTAGAGGCATCTTACAAAAGACCATCAATCAAGGTTTAAATAACAAACATTGGGGAGTTTGGGTTTCAGCACTGCTTTTCAGTGCCATCCACCTACAGTTTTATGGATTTTTCCCTCGTGTTCTTTTAGGAGCAGTTTTTGGCTACTTGTTTTTATGGTCGAGGAATTTATGGATTCCCATATTTGCTCACTTTCTCAACAATGGCATTGCTGTTTTGGTCAGCTATCGTTTTGGATTTAACAGCATGGAAAAACAACTTGAAGAAAGTGATACAACACAATCGCTACTTTTATTTCTTGTAAGTTGCCTGTTTTTTCTAGCGTTTATTCTCAGTTTTCGAAAATATGCTCTCAGAGAAAGAATAGATTAACCCAACTTATGCAATAGGAGGAGTAATTTTCTTCGAATTACTTGTTTTAGTTGTGATAAGCCCTATTTAGTAAATCACCATTTGGGATACTATTACCTTTTATACAAAATGGTAGATTTACTTAGTCGTTTATGTATTTTTTAATTTTCAAATGCATAATTAGGGTTTAACCCAATTCACTCTATCCACATAAAAACTCGATCGTTGTTTTCAAAGCGCTCCAAGTCTTTGGAAAATACTATATGAAAGAAATCAATTAGAGGTAGAATTCCCAAACCTCCACCTAGAGTAAGAGTATAAACAACTGGCACTGTTGCCGATGTTCCGAGGTAAATTCTATGAACTCCAAAATGTCCTAAAAACAAGGATAAAAGTGCAGCCTTCAGTTTTTTAAATTTAGGTTGCTCTACTTTGGTGTGATCTTGCTGGATTAATTCACTAGAATCTAAATTCCAGCTTAATTCAACAGTACTAACAAAATCAGCCCTTTCCGAAGCATTAACGGAAAGGGCTGAAATTAATAGGGTAATAATGAGAAGTATCCTCATATATTATTTTGCATTAGCAAGCAATTCACCTACTTTTTTCCAATCAATTACATTGAAAAAAGCATTGATGTAATCTGGTCTTCTATTTTGGTAATTCAAGTAATACGCATGCTCCCATACGTCTAATCCTAAAATTGGAGTACCATTACAATCTACTACATCCATTAAAGGATTGTCTTGGTTAGGGGTTGAACATACTTCTAGCATTCCATTCGCATAACACAACCAAGCCCATCCTGAGCCAAATTGAGTTGCAGCAGCATTGCTGAATTTTTCTTTAAATGCATCGAAAGAACCAAAAGTACTGTTAATTAAATCAGCTAGTTCTCCACTAGGATTTCCGCCACCATTTGGAGACATGATGTTCCAAAAAAGGCTGTGATTGTAAAAGCCTCCACCGTTATTTCTAACAGCAGCTGAACTAGATGATATTGAAGACAAAATTGATTCGATTGATTTGCCTTCTAATTCAGTTCCTTTAATTGCATCATTTAATTTTGAAGTATAACCGGCATGGTGCTTAGAATGATGAATTTCCATTGTTTTAGCATCAATATGTGGTTCTAATGCATCGTAAGAATAGTTTAATTTTGGTAGTTCAAAAGCCATTTTATAGTTGATTTTAAAGTGTTAATATTATTTTTTACTTGCTCCAAAGGTAGCTCATATCTATCAAACAAAAAAGCTGAGTAAATTAAATTCAACCCTAGAAATGGTTAAAAATTGATAATAGTGAACAATTGTTTGTCAATAAAATAAAAAAAATCGCCTATTGCAGTTGCATATAATTTATATACATTTGCAGAAATTTAACAATTATATAATGAAAAAACTAACAGGAATATTAAGTTTAGCTGTTTTCTTTGCACTTTCTTCATGCGGAGAGGCTCCAAAAGAAACAGACACAGAACAAGAAGCTCAAGAGCTAATGGAAAACATGGAAGAATCAATGGAAGAAGCCGCTGAAGAAGTAGAAGAATCTACTGAAATGGCTGTTGATAGCATTGAAGCTGCTGCGGATTCTGTAGAAGTAGAAATGAAAGGCGAATAATTAAACATATTGCTTTTAAGCTAGCCTCGTCTTTTCCAAGATGAGGCTTTTTTTTGTTTAAAATTTTAGAAAAGATGAAACCCTTTTTAACACTGCTCTTATTTTTAACTTCAATAATTGGAATTGCCCAAATTAAATCAGGGCCAATGTTGGGTTACAATACCATGAAAGAAGTATTGATTTGGGTACAAACCGAAAAGTCTGACAGTGTTACCTTAAAGTATTTTCCAAAAGAAAATCCAAGTAAAACAAGTACTGTAAAAAGTTTAAGCTCGGAGAGAAATGGTTTTACAAACAAACTTATTGCAGCCAATTTAGAGCCTGGCACTA
Organism: uncultured Flavobacteriales bacterium; assembly: GCA_963973975.1. Lineage (GTDB taxonomy): Bacteria > Bacteroidota > Bacteroidia > Flavobacteriales_E > Vicingaceae > UBA1494_A. Next base: position 62,399 of record CAXBCF010000013.1, on the reverse strand, counting down.
GTTATGAATATGAACTAATCATCCAAAACAAACAAGCAGCTAAAGGCAGTTTTACTACCCAAAGTCTTTGGCAACACCGAACAGATCCACCAAATTTTAAATTTGCTTTAGGAAGTTGTGCTTATACCAATGAGCCTGCTTACGACAGACCAGGAAAATCCTACGGTCAGGGTAATGAGATTTATCAATCAATTGTAGCTCAAAAGCCTGATTTTATGCTTTGGTTGGGCGATAATGTCTACTTGAGGGAGCCAGATTGGAGCAGTCGCTCGGGAATTTATCACCGCTACACGCACTTTAAATCATTGCCTGAAATTCAGTCACTATGGAAAAACATGCACCATTACGCCATTTGGGATGACCATGATTTTGGACCAAATGATGCGGACAGAAGTTTTGTAGGCAAGGAAATAAGTTTGGAAGCATTTCAAGATTTTTGGGGAAATTATGAATATGGAATCAGTGGTAAACCGGGAATTACTTCACAATTTTCTTACAATGACTTAGATTTTTTCTTGTTGGATAACCGCTATTACCGCAGCCCGAATAATAGAAAAACTGGAGAGCGTTTTATTTTAGGTGAAGAGCAAATTGAATGGTTGATTGATGCCTTAGTTTTCAGTAAGGCAAGCTTTAAAATTGTTGCCATTGGTGGTCAATTATTGAGCCCAGCTGCGGTTTGGGAAAATCATGCTACCTATCCAGAAGAGCGCCAAAAAATAATTGATTTAATAGAAAAAGAAGGAATTAAAAATGTGGTATTCCTAAACGGCGATCGGCACAAAACGGAATTGACCAAAATGGAATTAGCCAATGGAAATGTGCTTTACGATTATACCTGCTCTCCGCTAAGTTCAAAAGCCTACAACAGTTCTGACGAGGGAAATACACTCAGAGTGGAAGGCACACACGTGAGCACACAAAATTTTGGAATCATTGAACTCGAAGGCCCTTTAAAGGAGCGGCAACTCTTACTCAAAAATTTTGATGCCAATGGAAAGCTAATGTGGGAACATCAAATTAAAAGACAATAATTTTTTATAATTTAACGCTCTTTTATAAGCGCCTTATTTATGTATTCCCGAACCGTTCTTAAACTTTCCGTTCTAATTTTATCACTACTTAGTTTCAATTCCTGCAACGAAGTCAAGCAGGTTTTAGCTGATTTGGAAGAAAGCCCAGGTGCAACTTCTGACCCTTCCCTTTCTGAAATTAGTTCGGGTTTAAAAGCTGCTTTGGAAAAAGGCACTTCAAAGGGAGTTACAACATTATCTGAAGCGGGTGGTTACCTCAAAAATCCAAAAATAAAAATTCCATTTCCTCCGTCTGCTTTAAAAGTAGAAAACACATTAAGGGATATTGGGCTCAACAAAGAGGTAGATCGACTTGTAAATTCCTTAAACGAAGCTGCTGAAAATGCAGTAAGTGCAGCCAAACCTTTGTTTATAAGCGCCATAAAAAGCATGACCATAATGGACGCCAAGGAAATTCTTTTTGGAGCAGATACCGCTGCCACACATTATTTAAAACAAACCACTTCAACAGGCTTAAAAGCAGCATTTAACCCTTCCATTCAGGAGAGTTTAAACAAAGTAAATGCAACGAAATATTGGAATGATTTAGCTTCCACCTACAACAAAATACCCTTTGTAGAAAAGGTCAATACCGATTTAGCTGCCTATGTAACCGATCGAGCGGTGCATGGATTATTTTTAAAAATTGCCGAGGAAGAAAAAAATATTCGGGTAAATCCCTTAGCGAGAACTTCTACTGTTTTAGAAAAGGTGTTTGGGTATGCTGCAAGAAAATAGAATAACGTAATCTTTTTAGTCTTTCACTTTCTTCTTCTACAAACTGAATAAATGAATTAACTGAATAGAAACCTTCAATTGGCCTCGATTTAAAAGAACGGATGCTTCTTTGAAATCAGGTAAGCCTTTGTAAATACTTTTATTGTTTGAAAACCCAAACCCTTCTTTAGGAATTCCTATCATATTTTTATCGAGTTCTTGGTTGGAATTTTCATCGTGAACAATTGAAATGGCATAATTTCCATAAGGAAGATTATCAATGTCGATTTGCATGCTTAAGTCCACTACCTTTACTTTTCGGTCGATAATTGCATTTTCTTTGCTATCTGGAAAACCTTCATCTGCATTGAAAACCAAAATCCCGATGTTGCCACTAACTTTTTTTAAACCCTCAACTTGAATACGAATGGTTCCTTTTTTTTCATTCTCTCCCGCTGTTAGTGAAAGCATACTCAAAACTAGAATCGCCCAAAAAAAGTGTTTCATTTTATTTTTTTATAGCCTGCAAAAGTAACTATCTACTATCAGCTAAGACAAATATTTGCTGTCCCACTCCACATTGCTAAAATTCTCTCGCATTCCCATCACTACCATGCATGCAATTCCACAAATTCCAATAAAACTATGTACAAACAGAAACAGAAAAACCGTTTGGTTTGGCGTGGGAATGAGCCATGAAAAAATAAATGCCACTCCTAAAAGAAAGGAAAACATGGTAGAAAAACTGCGCATAGGATATGCTAAAAGTGCTCTAAAGCGATTTATTTCTCCTCCCCATTTGTGAATGAAATAAAATTTTGTTTCTGAAAGCTTTAAAAATAAAATTGGGTCAGAGTCTTTATCAGTTAAATGAAAAAGTTCTTTGGGTGCCAATACTTTGAAATTTGTTAAGCTGCAATCAAGCTCATTTTCTAAGGATTTTATTTTTGAAATTCCTTCATAGGGGATTTCTCCCTTAAATAAGGAAGAATCCAAAAAGCGCAAACGGTATTTGAGGCACAGATTTTTTATTTCATTGATATCGAAAATCGCATCCGCATTTAATCGTTCTTTAGGTATAACTAAATTCCCTGAACCATTTTCTAATTTTTCTAAAATCTCTAAATCTTTAGCCGATGCTTGATTTAATATTTCATTAACTTCTTGAATTACCTCTTTTTTGGCAAGCTTTTCTCGTTCTTTATGGAGTTCTTCTAAAAGGTTAACTGAGTTAAAATTCATCTTTTTAAATTTAAAAAGAATTATGCAATATAGCTGAAAAAATCAATTTATTATTTAACCATAAAAACCAATTTTTGTTTTAACACTAATTAGCTTCTTCTAAAATATAGGATCTCAAGTCCTCAATTTGTTGATTACTCATCCTGTCTTTTGTGTAGTGTGGCATATATCTTGGTTTGCCTTGATCCGTATAAGTCCCAATTCTTACAATGTCATAAATATTGTAGACCCCTTCTTTAGTTAGGTTTTTTTTAAATTTCCTGAAAGTAAGTTGATTGGGAGTCAACGTCATTCCAGCTACTCCTTCTTTTTGGTGACAGGCTAGACAACTTAAACGATAAATGGCTTTCCCATTTTCTGCATCCCCTTTTAAAGAATACCCAAGTGATTTATCATCAGGAACTTTCCCAAAATTTGCAGGAGATTTTTGAGAATATTTTGATTTTAGCATTTTTATCATTTCAGGCCGCTCACTAGCGGGTGTTTTTAAAACTTTAGTTAATTCCAATTCATCTAATGCTAAGTCTCCTAATGTTAATTGATTATTCCAATAATAAGCTAAAATTGCTTCCAATTCCCAATCTAAAAGCAAACGCCCTGAAGAGCAAACTGTAGCACATAGTTGAGTAGCCTTAGCTAAACTATTCATTGCCGGTTGAACCAAATCTCCGTATTTTAAATAGTAATCATCATTATACCATGTTTCGCGATTAGCAATTCCATAAAAGGTACTTCCTTGAAGAAATTTCAAATCATTAGCCAAAGCATATTCCAATCGCTTTTGTGGGTCGAGATTCACCAAATGTGGGTCTTCCCTTTGCTGATTGTGACAACTTGTGCATGCATAAAACTTGCTGATATATTTAGATTTTTTCCCATTTGGCCCAATTGTTCTTCCGTAATGAATTAAATCATAACCTCTTTTAATAGTAGTTTCATCGGCATTATTTCTAGCATGATCGGGTAAAGTTTCTCCAAAAGCTTCTAAAATTTGATACAAAGGAGTCTTGCTACTCCACCTATTTTCCGTAGGTAGAATAAAAGACGACCAAAGGCTGAAGCAGCTAAAAAGCACTAATATTGTAAATATTAATTTCTTTCTAATCATTTATATTTTTTTCCTTTTATTTGAAAATCTCTTGTTATATTAAATCCAAAGAAAAAATCGCCATCTTGCCATTTTGCTCTTGTTTCACCTATGAAAAACTTTTCTATCATTCCTCTTGAATTAGAAACATGCAATTGGAAAACATGATTTTTAGTTTCAATATCAACTCCTAAAGAAAAGGAGTTCGAATAGATTGACTCAATTTGATCTGGAAAAACATAATAGTATTCAGTTTGAAAGGAAACCATTTTAGATAACTGATATCTTGTTGCAGAACCTAATGCAAATACATCATTACTGACCTCCGAACTACTAACTAAGTTCCTGTGAACAACAGTAGGCATTACCTGTAATGAAAATCTATCAGAAAATTTTCTTGCAAAAATTGCTTGGTAGGTATAGAAAAGCCTTGAACTAAGAAGCTCATCTCTTTGATCATCAAAATCTAAAGTCCGGTAGGCAATCGAACTAAGAACTGTTAAACTAACCGGTGCTCCATTTTTCTCTTTTTGTTGAATCACTTTTGCTTTAATAAATCCATCTAAGGTTTTTTCAAAAGAACTTCTACCTATCCCAACTGTTAACCAATTAGATAGTCCATAATCTAAGCCAAGCCGAACAGTCGATTGATCTAAGCCAAAAAACTCATCAATTCCATCACTAACGTTACCAAATCGGTGCGAAATTATAAACTTAAGTTGTCCTACTTGATTAGTTTCTATAGAATGACCGTTTACGACTCTTGTATCTTTAAAAGTTTCTTCTACTTTAATTACTTTCTGATTTTGTGAAAACAGAATTGGAGCTACTTTAAAAACAATGTAAAAAAGAAATAGAAAGTGCTTTTTCATAAGTTTTTAATTATTTAAAGCCCCATCATCCAGCCAAACTATCAACTGCTCAACTTCACAATTAGAAAGATTTCTATCTGGTGGCATATCTTTTCTAACGATAACTCTATTTCTAAATGAGCCATTGTTCACTTTTGACTGAACTCCTTGGTAAGAAGTGAAGTTACCAACACCGGATCCTGGAAAATGACAACCACTTATTGCACAGTTTGTGCTTATTATTTTCTGAATTTGTTCAGAATACTTTATGCTATCAGTATCGCAAGTTTCTTGAATTGAAGGAATTACATCTTCTTCACTATCATAAGTACAGGCTGAAAAAACAACTAAAATAATAGAAGATAGTAACAATCTAAGTTTTAGCTTAATTAAAACCCCCATAGGTATTAAAATTTCAAGTTATTGATAAACATTTAGTTGCAAATATTATAATTTTAGTAGAAAATAAATACATCGTTTGAATCTAACTTTCTAGTAGGGAGGTTAATTGTACTAAGGTTTGAATTTAATTTTTTATGAACTTTTTTGTAACAAAATCACCATTTAAACTACGTAATTGAATGAAATAGATTCCTTTAGATAATGAAGCAATGTCAATTTTTTTGCTATTGTCTAAATTTACATTCATTACTTTTTTTCCCTCTAAACTTATGATCAGCCCTTCTGAAAAAAAGTTTGAGGCATTGTAATCCAAATTAATAAATTCATTCGCAGGTATTGGACCAATCATAATTTCATCAGCAATTCCAACTTCTTTTTCTAGGCCTGTAGTTGCTATGTATGTTATAGTCAAAATAGGTCGATCTGCAGAATTAGTCGCTTCTCTTGAATGAACTCTTTTAGCGCTAGCAGAAGAAGATTCATCTCCTAAAACAATCCAACCAAAATTTGTACTACTTGAATCGATCCATTGCTGAACATCAGAAACCATTTGGGTGCTAGAAAAAACAACATTAGTTCCAACACTACCAACTGAAGAACTTGCTGAGGAAGATGTATCAAAATCGCCACCTGCATTATTCCAAGTTGCTGTGTTAAAAAATGTATGTATCCAAGTTGCATCATTAGTTGCAGAGCTAGCTCCACCTCCACCTTGACCTGTAGCTACTGAAGAACCTTCTCCCCAATCATTTGTTAAAACATGAATAGATGCATTGCTAGGTGAGGTATTATTAACTCTAGAGACTTTAAAACTTAAACGAACATTAGTTACGATAATATTTGAAGGTAGCGTATCCAGTCTAAATTTTACAACTGCTCTTCTTGTTAAGTTTGAGTTTGTTTGTCCAAAAAAGAGACTCGAACCTGAACCATTGCTTAACGAACCGTTGTTGGACTCATATAGTGTGTTATCTTTGTCTGGCTCTAGTATTATAGTTGTTTGAGAGAATGAAAAAAATGAGAAAATTGTGATTGATAAAATAGTCAGTAGAAGTTTTTTCATAAGAATGTTTTTTATAGTGTAACAATAACCAAATATAATTAATAATGTTCGCCAAACCAAACCTATACACGTTCTAAAGTGATTACAGTTATCTCTGGCGGAATTCCAATTCTACCCGGATAGCCAATGTATCCAAAACCTCGGTTAACGTACAAATAATTTTGATTGCTTTGATACAGGCCAGCCCATTCTTTGTATATGTATTGAACAGGACTCCATTTAAATCCTGGGACTTCAACACCGAACTGCATGCCGTGAGTGTGACCTGAAAGGGTTAAGTCGATTTTTGGATAGTTTACCACTTCAGCTTGCCAATGGCTTGGATCATGAGAAAGTAAAATATTAAAAGCATTGTCTTCATGGTTCAATGCCGCTTTTTGCAAATTTCCGTATTTGGGAAAACGACCACGATTACTCCAATTTTCAACTCCGATTATACCGAGCTTTACACCATCAATTTCAAGCACTCTACTTTCGTTGGATAGCAAATCCCAACCCATTCCTTTTTGGATTTTCGCCAAGTCTTTACTATTCTTTTGTTTAGCTGCTTGAGTTTCCCAGTTGACATAATCGCCGTAATCGTGATTTCCAAAAACTGAGTAAACTCCCAAAGGCGCTTGCATTTTTGAAAACACAGTTCCCCAATCTTGCATTTCAGTGGCTCGATTATTGACCAAATCTCCAGTAAAAAATAGCAGATCTGGCTTTTCAGCTTGTAGCATTTCAACTCCTCCAATTACCGCTCTTTTATTCCAAAAACTTCCCGAATGAATGTCAGAAATCTGACCTATTCTTAATCCCTCTAAACCTCTTGGAAGGTTTTTTACAGGCAGTTTTATCCTTCTCACTCTGTAGTCGTGAGCGCCACTTACAATTCCCCAAGACATCGATACTAATGGTACAGCTGCTAAAATAATCCCTGTTTTCGCTAAAAACTCTGAGCGACTGATGCCTTCTTTCGCCATTTTACTTTCGGGATTCGAAAAACGGTGATATACCCAACGCAAACCTCTTTGAATATCATCTATGAAAAGAAAAAGGACCATGAATAGCTTGGCGATAAAATTCATAAAAACGATAAAAAGCAAAAACATACGTGCATTTTTGCCCAACAAATCGGGATTGCCAAAATGATAATACAAAAAAGCACAAAGCATTATCAAAGAAAGACTTAAATAACTGATGTGAAATGCTTTTTTCCAAGTAGCTGAAAAATGGGCTGTTAATGTCTTAACTGCTTGAAATGAATACCATTCAAATAAAAAGAGCAGGAAAAAAATCAGAAAAATGAGAAAGGTTCTATTCATGACAAATTAAATAAACTTTAAAAACAGACAGTTAACATGTAAATACTAAAAATATTTTACTTTTGTCGCCAAATTAAAATGTAAAACTATGCAAGAAATCAACAAATACTCAGAAGAAATTGGTCATTTCGTAATTACATATGGCCCACAGTTAATTGGTGCAATTATTACCCTAGTTGTAGGACTTTGGGTGATAAAAAGGATAACCAATAGTCTCTCGAAAGGTTTAGAAAAAAGAGGTATAGATCCTTCTTTACGTCCATTTTTAATTAGTCTAATTGGGATAGCTTTAAAAATATTTCTAATTATCTCCGTTTTGAGCATGGTTGGAATTGCCATGACATCATTTGTAGCAATTATTGGAGCTGCAGGTTTGGCTGTAGGTTTAGCCCTCTCAGGCACTTTGCAAAACTTTGCCGGTGGAGTAATTATTTTAATTTTAAAACCCTTTAAAGTTGGTGATTTTATTGAAGCACAAGGTTTCAGTGGGACTGTTAGTAGCATATTAATTTTTAACACTATTTTAAAAACTCCTGACAATAAAACCATAATTCTTCCGAATGGAAATTTAGCTACCGGCTCTCTAACTAACTACTCTACAGAACCAACTCGCCGTGTTGATTGGGCTATTGGTATTTCTTATGGTGAGGATGTAGAAAAAGCTAGAAGGGTTTTATTTACAATACTAGATCAAGACGATCGAATTTTAAAAGATCCTGAACCATTTATTAAAATGAGCGAATTAGCTGATAGCTCAGTAAATTTAGCAGTTAGGGTTTGGGTAAATGCTCCTGACTTTTGGAATGTTAAAATGGAAAACCTAGAAAAGATTTATACAACCTTTAACCAAGAAAACATTGGTTTCCCTTTCCCACAAATGGATGTACACTTACATAAAGAGAATTAATAATTTAAGTTATTTGAAAATGATGAAAAGTATTTTCACAGGCATTTTATGTCTATCACTAAGTTTTATATCACTTGCTCAAACGACTGAGGTAGAGGATGATTTAAAAAAGAAAAGAGCTGACACCATAGCAGATGGTTGGAGAGTAGGTGGGGTTTTTAATGCCAACTTCTCTCAAGTTAGTTTGAATAATTGGGCAGCCGGGGGGCAAAATTCTATTTCTATCAATGCCATCACAAGCCTTTTTGCGCATTACAAAAAAGGTAAAAATACATGGGATAATTATTTAGATATGGGTTACGGGTTAATTCGACAAGGAAATTCGGCTGACTTCATAAAGTCTGACGACAGAATTGAGCTAACGTCAAAATACGGAAGAAAAGCCTCTAAAAATTGGTATTATTCAGGACTTTTAAATTTCCGTTCACAATTTGATCGAGGGTTTAATTTCCCAAATGACTCAGTTGTAATTTCAGATTTCATGGCTCCAGGATACTTTCTAGGTGCTGTAGGTATGGATTATAAAAGAGGTAAAGATTTTACTTTATTCATGGCTCCTTTAACTGCAAAAGTTACAGTTGTTAGCGTACAGAGTTTAGCTGATCAAGGAGCTTTTGGCGTTGAAGGCGCTGTGCGAGATACCAATGGCAACATATTAGAGAAAGGAAAAAATATTCGCAGTGAAGTTGGAGGATTTCTTCGATTTGGCTATTCCAAAGAGATACTTGAAAATGTCACCTATTCAACTAATTTGAGTTTATTTTCAAATTACTTAGAAAATCCTCAAAACATCGATGTTAATTGGGATAACTTACTTACTATGAAGGTTAATAGGTTTATTTCAGCTACTATTAGCACTTCTTTAATTTATGACGATGATATTGACATACAAGTGCTAAACAACGACGGAACACAAAAACTAGCAGAAAATGGTGAACCAATAGTTGGTGCTAGAACACAGTTTAAATATGTGATTGGTGTTGGCTTTGCATACAGTTTTGGTGTGAAAGATGATCGAAATTAATTATAATCAAATCATAAAAAAAGCCCCATATGGGGCTTTTTTTATGATTTGAAATAGGTGAATGATGTTAAACTCTTTTTATGCTACAACCAATTGCTTTGGTAGTATTAGGAGTAATTTCATTTCCTTCTATCATGTTGTTAATTGCATCTTCTAAAAAGGTCTCTTTAACTTTTGAAGCATCTTTAAAATTATCGTCGATGGCTCCAACATATACTAAAGTCATGTCTTGATTAAAAAGAAAAACATGTGGTGTTGTTTTCGCGCCAAAAGCATTTGCCAAGGCTGAATTTTCATCCACTAAGTAAGGTGCATCGCCATATCCTTTTTCAGTCGCATGTCTTTGCATTTCATCAAAAGAATCTTCACCATCTCTTTTTGCTTGATTGGAATTAATCAATGCAAAACCAATCTCATTTTGACTAGCTATGTCGGCTAGTTCAGGGTAGCGATCTTCCCATGCAACAACAAATGGACAGGTATTGCAAGAAAAAATAACGAGCATTCCGTTTTCCTCTTTTAAGTCGTTTAAACTAAGATTTTCTCCAGAAATCGACTGCATTTTATAATCGAGCATTGGAGCTACATCTCCAGGCTGAAGTGTTTTGTATACTTCATCGTCTTGATTTTGAAAAGTACAAGCCGCAGTAATCATTATTACTAAAGCAGCTATAAAAGGCATTTTAAATTTTTTCATAATTTTTTGTTTTTAAAAGTACATAAAACTAATCATTCAAGAAATTGCCCAAAACTCATTTAGAAATTTTTAATAGGATTTTATGATTTCTGATAATTACTGCTATGGAAAAAAAAAAAACATCTTTTACAAAGATGAAGGACAAGCCAATTTAAAAATCGGAATTATTTACCTTCGCAAACTAATTTTCCTCAAGCGATGAGTTCTCCACGAATTTTATTCCTAAGCACGCAGCTTCCATACCCTCCAATGAGTGGAGGAACTATAAAATCGTGGAACTATTTGAAGGATTTAGCACAACGCTATGATGTTAGTCTCGCTTGCCTTTTAAAAGAGGATGATGAACAATTTGTTGCTGAATTGAAAGAGAATATTTCTCTAAAAAATCAGCTATATATCCCACTATGTATCAAGCGAAACGCACTAACTTTAGTAAAAAGCTATTTTGGTTATCCCTGTTTAAATGTCTACAGGAATTACTCTAAAACTTTTAAAAGTAAAGTCAATCAGTTTTCCAAAGTACATGACTTGATTTTAGTAGATCATTATGAAATGTTTCAATATGTTCCTAAAAATTTTACAGGAAAAGTTGTGTTGCACACACACAACGCCGAATTTATGTTATGGGAAAGAATGGGAGAATTGGAAAGTAATCCCTTAAAAAAATGGGTGCTTAAAAATGAAGCTATTCGTATAAAAAAATATGAAAAAATCATTTTTAAGCAAGCTGATTTGATTTACTCTACTCCTTCTGACATTGCTATTTATAAGAGTCATGGGATTGACGTTTCCAAGCACAAATTCACCTATCACTTAGGAAACGACCACTTATTATCTTTACCTGACATCAAATTTGAAGCAACTGAACTAGCCATTACATTTATTGGAACATTAAGTTGGGAGCCTAACATTGATGGAATTTGTTGGTTCATTAAGGAAGTTTGGCCAAGTATTAAAGGCAAACATGAAAGCGTTAAACTTTATGTTTTAGGTAAATCTCCAAACCAACGAATAATAATAGCCGCGAATGAAGACCCTCAAATAATTTTTACAGGTTTTGTAACTGATTTGGATAGTTATTTACAAAAAACAAGGGTTTACATCGTTCCACTTCGTTTTGGCAGTGGCATGAAAGTAAAAGTTTTAGAGGGTTTGTATCGTGGAGTGCCAATGGTAACTACAAACGTTGGAGCCGAAGGCTTAAACCTAATTCATCAACAAGAAGTAATGATAGCAGATTATGCCAGTAATTTTGCTAGCTCATGCCTTCAATTGATTGAGAATGAAAATACATGGAATACACTTCGCGATAAAAGTAGAAAGATTGCTGCTGAGAAATATACTTGGAAACCACTATTTAGCCAAATGAATATTGAATTAAGAGAACTTATTAAATAAAGGTTTTTAGTTTATTCATTTTAAAATTTATCCCATATTAATCAACATGGCTAAAAACTAATTTCATGAAAATTATTTTTATTGCCAAATAATGAGTATCTTACGAGAAGTGGAATAATATAATTGCAGCGTTTTAGCTGTTAACTCTCTCATTTCACTTTCCTCTAAACTATTCTTAATTCTATGATTCTTTATATAAAATACATGGTTAGTCAACGTTGTAAGATGATAGTTCAAGAAGAACTTCATAGGATAGGGTTAACTTGTATAAAACTGGATTTGGGTAAAATTGAAATCTTTGAAGCGATAACATCTGAGCAGCGCCTGCAACTAAAAATTGAGCTAATGAAATCTGGATTAGAGCTAATGGATAACAAAAAAGCAATTTTAATCGAGAGAATAAAGAACGTGATTATTGAAATGATTCATTATTCGGATTGTTTACCTAAAGTGAAGTATTCGATTTATCTTAGTAGAACTTTAAATCATGACTATACCTATTTGGCAAATATCTTTTCAGAAGTTGAAGGCATTAACATAGAGCAGTTTATAATAATTCACAAAATTGAAAAAGTAAAAGAACTGATAATTTATGATGAACTTAATTTAACTGAGATCTCATATAAATTGAACTATAGTAGTGTTGCAGCACTTTCTAATCAGTTTAAAAAAATTACCGGACTTACCCCTTCCTTCTATAAACACCTCAAAGAAAAGCGCAAGGTAAACCTAGAAGACGTTTAAAATAAATTAGAAATTTAAGAAAAGATGGTAATCCTGAAATAGTGATTTTCTAGATTGAGTTTAATCTAATTAATGCTATTGGCCTTTTTGGTAAAGGAAGGTTCAGTACTAAAATCGCTTTCTATCGAATAATTTGGTGTTAATGTGTGAATCTTGTAACTCTTCGCTTTAATTCTGTAAGAAGATAAGTTTTAAGAAATCTGAACTTTGAATGCTGTCAATACTTTCAGTCTGAACGCCAGTTGCGTAATTAAAAACCAAATTTTATGAATATTAAGAAAATATCAACCGCGCTTGCCTTTGCTGCAATCGTTTTAATTTCCGGATGTAAAGATGATGATGATAATTCAGTTCCAGGAACAAATCCAACAACCACTAGTCCTAAAGTTGAAGCAACAAGTCCTGCAAATAATGCTACTGATGTAGCACTAAACAAAATAGTTTCAGCAGGTTTTAACCAGCCTATGAATGCTTCAAGTTTTAACAATACTTCCTTTACTTTAAAACAAGGAAATACACTTATTGCAGGAATAGTTTCATATGCAGGATTGACGGCAACATTTAACCCTGTTGCAGCATTGTCAGATAATACAACCTACACTGCAACAATTACTACTGCTGTTAAAAATACGGCTGGAAAAGCTATTCCATCCGAATATAAATGGGATTTTACTACAGGAGTGAATGCAACGGGTATGAATACAGTCAACTTGAGGTCTGCTGAAAACTTTGTGATTCTTGCAAAAACAGCGATAAATAACAGCCCTACTTCTGCAGTGACTGGTGACATTGGAATTAGTCCAGCTGCGGCTACTTTTATCACAGGTTTCTCTTTAGTAGATGCCACAGGATATGCAACTTCTTCTCAAATTACTGGAAAAGTATTTGCAGCAGATATGGCTGCTCCTACTCCAACTAATTTAACTACAGCTGTTGACGATATGATTCTTGCATACAATGATGCAGCAGGTCGTTCTAATCCTGATTTTAATGAATTAGCAACTGGAAATATCGGTGGAAAAACATTGATACCTGGTTTATACAAATGGACCAACACAGTAATTGCACCTACCAATCTTGTAATATCAGGTAGTTCGTCGGATATCTGGATTTTCCAAATTGCAGGAGACCTTACAGTAAGCGCAGGAGTTAATATCACCCTAAGTGGTGGTGCAAAAGCTGAAAATATTTTCTGGCAAGTTGCTGGTGAAGTTAGCCTTGGAACAACATCAAACTTTAAAGGAGTTGTTTTATCAATGACTGGAATTACGCTTCAAACAGATGCAGTATTTACAGGACGTGCATTGGCTCAAACAGCTGTTATCCTTGATGCAAATACAGTAACACAACCATAATTTCAAAATCTATTGAATACCTGATTTACAATTTGTAAGTCAGGTATTTTTTTATCCTAAAACCACTTAAATCAAAGACAATGAAAAAAGTATACATTCTACTTGTACTAATTATCGTAATTGCCACATCTAGTTTTTCTCAAAACCCCATTGCAAAAGGACAGTCACAATTTAACTTCGGAGTTGGCTTATCTAGCTGGGGGATTCCAGTTTATATTGGATTAGATCATGGTGTTCATCCAAATGTAACTCTTGGAGGAGAATTATCTTATCGTACTTATAATAATCGATACAGAGACAACAGATACAATCATTCTATTATTGGAGCTGCAGTAAACGCCAACTTCCACTTTAATGCACTTTTAGATATTCCAAGTAATTGGGACTTTTATGCAGGACTGAATCTTGGTTTTTACCATTGGAATTCACCAAACGAGTACCGAGGAAATTATAATTCAGGTTTAGGACTTGGAGCACAAATAGGCGGACGCTATTACTTTACTGAAAAACTTGGTGTGAACCTTGAATTAGGTGGAGGAAGTGTTTTTTCAGGTGGTAAATTTGGATTGTCGCTGAAGTTATAAGTAGCTTTTCAAAGTTTTAAAATCGGATATAACACATTAGTGTTGTGTCCGATTTTTAGTTTATAGTGTTTCTGTGATTCGGTTTGATTAAGAAAATTTACAAACATAAATTGGTGTTTAATCGTAGTGGGATATACTTTTATAGTAACATCAATTAATTTTGACTGAAATTTAAAAACAACCTAATGAATAAAGTAAAAATCTATTTGGCAACATTATTTTTAATCAGCTTAGCAGGCGCTAGTCATGCACAAAACCCAATTGCAATTGGACAATCACAAGCAAATTTTGGAGTTGGTTTATCAAGTTGGGGTATTCCGCTATATGTAGGATTAGATCACGGGGTACATGAAAATGTAACCATTGGAGGTGAATTGTCATATCGTTCTTTTAATGACCGCTATCGAAATTTCAGGTACAACCATTCAATTTTTGGTGTGTCAGGAAATGCCAATTTTCACTTTAATGCACTTTTAGATATTCCTAAAGAATGGAATTTTTATGCAGGATTAAATCTCGGATTTTACCATTGGAGTTCTCCAAGTGATTACGGAGGCAACTATAATTCTGGATTGGGACTCGGTGCGCAAATAGGTGGTCGCTATTACTTCAAAGAAAATCTTGGCGTGAACCTCGAACTAGGTGGAGGAAGTGTTTTTTCAGGTGGTAAGTTTGGTTTATCATTCAAATTATAATCAATTTAAATAGCTAATTCTTACAAAGGAATGTTACCGTGCTTTTTCTTTGGTAAAGTATCCACTTTGTTTTCTAGCATCTTAAATGCTTTAATTAACTTCTCACGGGTTTGGTCAGGACGAATCACCTCATCCACATATCCACGAGCAGCAGCATTGTATGGATTGGCAAACATTTCAGCATATTCCGCTTCTTTTTCACTTAATTTTTCAGCAGGGTCTTTTGCTTCTTTAATTTCATTCTTAAAAATGATTTCAGCAGCTCCTTTCGCACCCATTACAGCAATTTCAGCAGAAGGCCAAGCAAAATTCATGTCTGCTCCAATGTGTTTGGAATTCATCACATCATAAGCACCTCCATATGCTTTTCGTGTAATCACAGTTACTCTTGGAACAGTTGCTTCACTAAAGGCATAAAGTAATTTAGCTCCATTGGTAATAATGGCATTCCATTCTTGGTCGGTGCCTGGTAAAAATCCCGGAACATCTTCAAAAACCAATAGCGGAATATTAAACGCATCACAAAAACGCACAAATCGAGCCCCTTTTTTAGAGCTGTTGATGTCTAAAACTCCAGCTAAAAATGCAGGCTGGTTGGCAACAATACCAATTGATCTGCCAGCAATTCTTGCAAAACCGACAACAATGTTTTCAGCATAATCTTTATGCACTTCATAAAAAGAATCAGCATCAACGGTATTTTGAATTACCTCACGCATGTCATAAGGCTGATTTGGGTTTTGAGGAATTAGCTCGTTGAGCTTTTCTCGCACTTCATTTCCTGCTTTGTAATCCAACATTGGAGCATCTTCTTCACAATTTTGAGGAACATAAGAAAGCAGTTTTTTCAACCCATTTATACACTCTATTTCATTGGCATAAGTAAAATGTGTCACGCCCGATTTGGTTGCATGTGTTGATGCTCCACCTAATTGTTCAGAAGTAACTTCTTCATGTGTAACCGTTTTCACTACATTTGGTCCGGTAACAAACATGTATGAAGAATTTTCGACCATCATGATGAAATCTGTCAATGCTGGAGAATAAACAGCACCTCCGGCACAAGGTCCCATGATAGCAGAAAGCTGAGGAATAACCCCACTAGCTTGAGTATTGCGGTAAAAAATATCAGCATAACCGCCCAAGGAAACCACACCTTCTTGAATTCGAGCACCGCCAGAATCATTTAAACCAATTAATGGTGCACCATTTTTCATGGCTAAGTCCATGATTTTTACAATCTTTTCAGCATGAGCTTCTGCTAAAGAACCCCCCATTACGGTAAAATCTTGCGCAAAAACATAGGTCAACCGACCATTGATTGTTCCATAACCAGTAACTACTCCATCACCTAAAGGTTTGTTTTGATCTAATCCAAAATTATTGCTGCGATGCGTTACAAACTGACCAATTTCTTCGAAAGAACCTTCATCCATCAAAAAGTGGATGCGCTCTCTGGCGGTTAACTTATTCTTTTCGTGTTGAGTTGCTATTCGCTTTTCTCCTCCGCCTTTTTGCGCTTCATCAATTTTCTCTTGAAGCACTTTTAGTTTCTCTTGCATGGTATATTTTTGAAAGGTAAAAGTAAAAAAATAACCAACGGATATTTGAATTATTCGATTTTAACTTATTAATGTCTCTATTAAATTTTCCAGAGTAGATTGTCTAACTCACCCATTAGCGCGGTTGCAATAAACTTGCATTACTCCATTTCAGCAGCAAGCTCTTCAGTCATTTCCATGTTGTGGTAAACTGCGTGTACATCATCGTCATCTTCAAACTTCTCAATCATGGTCAGAACCTTTTTGCCGTCTTCCACATCTAAAGCTTGAGTGGTTTTTGGAATTCGCTGTAATTCCTGGCTTTCAGGTTCAATGCCCAACGCTTCTAATTTCTTTTGCATATTTCCAAAATCTTCAAAAGAAGTGTAAATAGTAACAAACTCATCTTCTTTTTCTAATTCTTCAGCACCGCCGTCAATTAATTCCATTTCAAACTCATCCATGTCTTTTCCTTCCATAACACTCATTGGAATGGTAAAAACTCCTTTTCTGTCGAAGATAAACTCCAAAGAACCATTGGTTCCTAGGCTACCATTGTATTTAGTAAAAATAGCGCGCACATTCGAAACAGTTCGATTAATGTTGTCGGTTGTGGCTTCAACAAAAAGTGCAATTCCCGATGGACCATAGCCTTCATAACTCACTTCTTGATAATTTTCACTGTCTTTATCAGACGCTTTTTTAATGGCTCTATTAATGTTGTCTTTGGGCATATTTACTCCCTTTGCATTGGCAATTGCCAACCTCAACCTTGGATTAGCCTCCGGGTCTCCGCTATTGCCTTCTTTAACTGCAATGGAAATTTCTTTCAAAATTTTGGTAAACATCTTTGAACGCTTCGCATCCAGTGCACCTTTTTTTCGCTTAATGGTTGACCATTTACTATGTCCTGACATGATATCCTTATTTCAAGCAAAAATAGGAAAATGAAAAAAAAGTCTGCTATTTGCATAGCAGACTTCACCCATTTAATTTCTGTAGTTTACTTTTAAAATTTCTGCTACCAAGTAGCAAGTGATAAGCCAACGGTAAATGGGTAGATCTCAGGGCCTTTATCTTTTTCAAACATAGAAGTTAAGCTATAAGCAGCGAATAAAGTAAAGTCGCCGTAACCAACTCTTGCAACTGCATTGAATCGAAATGGATTCATATTAAAATCAGTGCGATTTTTTACTTTATACTCCTCGTTATTTTGCGTGAAAATCTGTTTGGTTTTTGATCCCAACCTGTAGCTTACCATTCCCCCTAAAGCTAAATGGAATGAATGTTTGGCATCTCTACCAATATTGGTTTCAAAAAACAAAGGCAAATTTAACATGGTTGTTTTCAATCGATTTTTTCCAATGTTTTTAGAGCCATCTTCAATTCCTAAAAGGGTATCAGGATCGCTGAATAAGGTAACATTTCTGTTTAAAAAATAATTGTTGAATTCTACACCCAAGCCGGTAGAAATCCCAAATTTTTCTTTTGCTATTGGAATATATACTTCATAAAAATTAATTGCCAATGACCATGATTTTGCATAGTCTAAATCCATGAATTGAGCATCATTTTGCAAATCAAACGATTCATCATTACTCATAAATCCATTTACTCCAAAATCAATTCCCGCAAAATGGTTGTAGCGTTGCTTTGATTTTTTTTTGGCAGAATCCGTTTTAAGCTCAGGTGAATCTTTTTCAAGTTTAATAATTGTAATAAGGTTCTTTTTTGTTTTGATTGTTGTTGTGTCATTTTTTGTTTCCCAAGTATTTTCAGAATCTTGAGCAGATAAAAAGCTACTTGATAAAATTAAAGCTCCAATAAGTAATGTTTTCTTTTTCATGTCTATTAGTTTATGTTTATTGTGTGACGCACAACTTTTAAATAAGTTACAGCAGCTTTTATTTTTTTCTGCTAAAACTGAAATTACCTATGTTCAATGCGAAAACTTCTTCGTTTCTCCCTGAAACTTTTACTTTGTTATTGGTAAGCTCATTCAATTCTTCCAATAAAATTTCTTTTAAACTCTTGTTTTTTAATACCTCTTTTTGAATCGCTTCTTTGGCGAAAGCTGTAAGGTTTGCTGCTTCATTTTTGGAAATTCTTACTTCATCCTTATTCAATTCAATAGATGCAACCTGAGCTGTTTTAAGAGAATCAGAAAGTGTTTCTTCTAGTTCATTTGATTCTTTTACATTTGTAGCTTGTTTTGCTGCCAATAAAACTTCAGCAGCTTCAATCGGTTCGGCTTGTTGCTCATCAATTGGTTTAATTCCTTTTTTAGGTTTTGCAGCCAACTGAATGATTTCCTTTTTTTCAATCGATTTAAAGCCAGCTTTAGTGATAGATCCTTCTTCTGCTTGTATGGGTGAACTTTCAATAACAAGCTTTGACTGTAAAATTTCACTTTCTACTTGCTTGTTGATTAGCTTATCAGTAAAACCCTGCAGATTTTTTGCTTGCTCAGTTCTGAAATGATTAGCAATCGGTTGGTAGCTTTCGGTTTTCAAAAAATTAAGTGAAACCATGAATAAAACTAAAATTGCAGCTGCCGCTGACATGCTTCTGTACAATAGAATCACTTTTGGTGATCGTTTGTATAAACTCGATTTAGTTGGAAAAGCTTTTAATGATTCTTCTGATATAATTGTTTTGGAATAAAAATTTAAACTGTCCAACAATTGAGGTTTTTCCTTAATTAATGCATCCAATTTAATTTGATCTTCTTCAGTCAATTGCTTTTCGAGTGATGCAATCAATAAATAATCTGTTTGCAGAAGTCCTGTTGTTTCTTCTCTTTTCAATTCCTTTTTCAACAATTCTTTCTTCTCAGGTTTTGAATCAATTGAAACCAAATCAACTTCAGCTAATTCTAAGTGTGGATTTTCTTTTAAAAACTTTTTAAACGCTAAAAGCTCAGCTTTCTGAAGATTTCCCTCCAAATAGTCTAAATAGTATGCTTCGTAATTATGTGTTGTTATTTTTTCCATTATAGCACCGTTTCAACACTTACTAAATAATCTTTCAAACTCTTTCTAGCTCTAAAAATATAAACCTTCACTTGGCTGAGTGAAAGTTGAGTAATGTCACTTATTTCATTGTATTCATAGCCTTCATAGTCGCGCAACATGATGACAGAGCGTTGAATCAAAGGCAACTGTGCTAATGCTTCTTGAAGCACTTCGCTCAAATCACTGTAATTATCATTCATTGAAAACGCTTCTTGCTTTACCTCATCCCAATTTGCCTGCTTCTTCTCTTTTCTTACCAAATCAATCACACAACGATAAGCAGTGGTAAATAAATAGGCTTTTGATTTATCTGGATTCACTTCTTCTCGCTTATTCCATACTTTTTCAAAAGCATCTTGAACTAAATCCTTTGCTTTTTCTTCGTCCCTAATGTTTTTTAAAACAAAGCGGAACACCCGATCAGCAAAGCCATCTACCAATTCATTGTACTCTTTTACAGTCATTTCTGTAGCAGTAATTTATATGTGTGACGAACAAGGAGAAGCATTTGTTACAATGCGCTAAAATTAATTAATGAAAGCCTTTTAGAATCAGTAATTTTGCACTTAAATATCCATCCAAATGCCTAACAAAACCCCTCGTTCAAACTCACCAAAGAAATTCAACAAAGAAAACAAAGGTGAAAAAAAATACAGTCCGAATCCAAGGAAAGAGAATTCAGATTCACCTGAAGAAAAAAAGAAATACGCTCCAAGAAAGTCGAGTAGCGGTGTAAAAAAAGGCAGCTTTTCACCTAGAAAATCTGCTGCAATTGACTCAAAAAAATACGCTTCTAAAATTGGAGCAAGAAAGAAAAGAGCTGAAGGAGATGGCAGTTCAAACGAAGATAAAAAGTATTCTCCTAAGGCAAAAAAGTACGGCGAAGGAACTAAAGAGCGCACCTTTGCTGGAAAAAAACCTTCCTTTTACAAAAAGAAAAATACAGCTCCAAAAGCTGATGATGGTAAAATTAGACTCAACAGATTCTTAGCAAATGCTGGAATTTGCTCAAGAAGAGAAGCAGATAAAATTATTGAATCTGGTGTGGTTAGCATCAATAATGAAGTGGTGACACAATTGGGAACCAAAGTTGACCCTTCTGATACAGTTCATTATGGTGGAGAACTTATTCAAGGTCAAAAAAAGCAATACGTGCTGCTCAACAAACCAAAAAATTACATCACCACCATGGACGATCCAAAAGATCGATCGACTGTGATGGAATTGATAAGCAAAGCATGTAAAGAGAGAATTTATCCTGTTGGCAGATTGGACAGAGCTACCACAGGTTTGTTACTTTTTACCAACGATGGCGCTATGACCAAAAGATTAACACATCCTAGTAATAAAGTGACAAAAGTGTATCAAGTTACCTTGGATAAAAATGTCAGTCAAAAAGATTTGATAAAATTGGTTGAAGGTGTTTCACTAGAAGATGGTATCAGCAGTGCAGATAAAGCATTTTACATTCCCAATACCGCAAAATCTAACATCACCATTGAATTGCATTCCGGTAAAAACCGAATTATTAGAAGAATGATGGAGTCAATGGGCTACAAAGTAACCAAGCTAGATCGAATACAATTTGCCGGTTTAACCAAAAAAGACATTCCAAGAGGCAGGTTTAGACACCTCAATGAAAAAGAAATTGGACTTTTACACCGAGTTTGTGGGTTAAACAAACAAGAAGAGTAAATAATCGGCCTTAGTCTGTTATGAGGATTTTAAAAAAAATAGCAATTTTTCTTAGTCTCCTGTTCGCTTTTGTTGTTCTAAGCATAGGCTTGTTCTCCTATTTCTATGGCGATGAAATTAAACGCATTATCGTCGAAAATATCAATAAAGGCTTAAAAACTAAGATTGAAGTCAAAGCAGTAGATTTCACAGTTTGGAACAGCTTTCCGAGGGCTTCTATTCGTTTTTCCGATGTGATAGTTTTTGAAGTAGACTCTGAAAGCGACACCTTACTTTCAGCCAAAAAACTTTCAGTTGAGTTTAATTTAATCGAGCTCTATCGAAAAAATTATCGATTAATTGGGTTGAACATAGCTGATGGGCAATGCGCTTTAAAAGTGTTCCACAGTGGAGAAAACAATTATGTTTTTTGGGAAACTTCAGATAGTAGTAGCACTTCTTCTTTTTCTACAGAATTGGAAAATGTATTAATTGAAAACATGCGTTTTTCATATAAAGATCAAACAAAAAACATCGCCATAAATTTTCTCATCGATCAAGCGGACTTAAAAGGCGATTTTTCTCAATCGCTGTTCAATCTTAACATTCATACAACTTTAAAATCCAGTTCGATTCAATATGGTGAAGAAACTATTATTAAAGATCGCACACTTTTCATTTTTGCCAATGGCACTGTCAATCAAGATGAAGAAAGTATTGAATTTCAGGATGCTAATTTGGGAATTGATGGCATGAATTTATCCTTAAAAGGAAACTACTATTTTTCAGAAAAAAGCCGCATTGACTTTCAAATTCAAAGCAACAATGCCGATTTGGAAAAAGCCGTCGCCCTTTTACCAATTGATGTAAAAAATGCTTTAGAGCGATTTAAAATAAGTGGAAAAGCAGCTTTTAATGGATTTATTTCTGGAGAAATATCGGCCATTAGCAAACCTTCCTATCAATTTAATTTTTCTATTGAGGAAGGTATTTTTAAGGACACAAAAAGTGCAGTAAATTTTGAAAAATGCTTTTTAAATGGCAGTGTCAAAAACGGCATTACGAATGATTTGGCAGGTTCAGTATTGGAATTAACTAACTTCTCTACTTCAATTCGAGAAGGCACAATTAGTGGAAAATTGCTGCTAGAGAATTTTGAAAATCCAAGCTACTCCTTTGATGGAAAGCTAAATATAGACCTCTCAGCTGCCAACGAATTTTTCAAATGGGAGAATATTGATCAGGCAAATGGAAAAGTAAATGCCTCATTGAGCATGGGAGGGAAACTAGCAGATTTTGGCAAGTATAGCTTAAACGATTGGAAGCGATCAAATATTAAAGGAGAAGTAAACTTGAGTAATATCAACTTAATTGAAATAGACAATCAGCTGCATTTCAACGCTATAAATGGCAATTTAACTTTTACAAATAACAGCATTGCTACATCGGATTTAAAAGGAAAGGTGAACGACAACTTTCTTGAAATGAATGGAAAATTGATAAACCTAATTGGGTTTTTTGCTCAAGAAGATGAGGTTTTAATTATCGATGCAGCCCTTAATTCACCCAACTTTGATCTTGGGAATTTCAGTTCAACCTCTGAAACAGATGATGATAAAATAGCAGATTACTCTCTGCCATCGCGTCTAAAATTTTACCTTGACTTAGATTTTGATGCCTTTATTTATCGAGAATTTCTTCTAAAGAATCTTTCAAGTCGCTTAATAGTGAGCAATAAACAAATAGATCTCAGAGACATTGATTTTCAAAGTGAGGATGGTGATTTAAAAGGAGATTTTTTTGTTCGCGAATCCGCAGATCGTCTACAAATTTCCGCGCTAGTCGATTTGAAAAAGGCAAACATTCACACCTTATTTTCTAAGTTCAATAATTTCGGTCAAAATACCTTAAAAGCAGAACATATTTCAGGTCAAGTTACAGCTAATATTCAGTTTTACTCTGAATGGTCGAAACAATTAGAGGTAGATTTAAAAAGTATTAAAGTTGAATCCAACCTCATTATTGACCAAGGTGTTCTCAAAAACTTTCAGCCACTTGAATCGCTTTCCAAATACATTGAATTAGAAGAATTAAAAACAGTAAAGTTTAGAACACTTAGCAACCAAATTCTCATTTCAGATGAAACCGTTTACATTCCAAGGTTTGATGTACTTTCATCGGCCATTAACCTCAGCATGGAGGGAAAGCATGGTTTTAATAATCAAGTGGATTATAAATTTACAATTGGTTTGAATCAATTATTGGGGAAAAAAGTAAAAAAGACAAAAGAAAGCGAATTTGGCTATGAAGAAGATGAAAAAACAGGCGGTGTTAAGTTATTTTTAAGAATGACTGGATCTGCTGAAGATCCAACAATAAAGTATGATTCAAAGGAGTTAAAGAAATCAATTAACCAAGAATTTACTAAAGAGAAAAACACAACCAAAAGTTTATTAAAAGAAGAATTTGGTTGGTTTAAAAAAGACACTAGCATTAAAACTTTGCCTGAAGAGAAGCGTAAACTCAATCCTTTTCAAGTGGAATATGATTCTAGTTTCATAAAGAATGATTCTAAAAGCACTAAGAATTTCGAAAAATCGAAAGATAAAAACGAAACTAAGTCTAAGTTTGGGAAATTTTTGGATAAAATTGCCCAACCAAATGAAGAAGAGTATACCGAACCAATTGAAAAATAATACAGCAACAACTTTAAAAGCAAAACAAACGTCTTAAAGACATAATATTATACGGAGGAATTTTGAACATCTATTCAAAAAAACAGCGGTGGAAGTATTTATTAGCAGCAATTGCGGCGCTCATTGTCTTTGTTTCTCTATGGTATACCAATATTTTGGTAGGACAAATTGCCAATGAAGAAAAAGGTAAAGTAAAAGCATGGGCAACTGCCATTCAGCGAAAAGCCGAATTAGTAAACTATACCCAAGAGCTATTTGAAAAAATTGCTGTTGAGGAGCGAAATAAGATTAAAATTTGGGCTGAAGCAAACAAACTAGTTGCTGAATTGCCTGTAGAAGAAGATCCTACTTTTTACACACAAATACTTTTTAGCAATCAAACCATCCCATTAATCCAAACTGATGAAAAGGGGAAAATTATGAATTTCGGCAATTTAGATCCTAAAAAAGAAAATGATTCCGCTTATTTGCAAAAGCGACTTGCTGAAATGAAAAAGATTAATAAGCCTGTAATTATTAATTATTTCGAAGATCAAAACAATTATTTATATTACGATGAATCAACAATCTTTTCTGAATTGCGCCGTGTTTTAGATGAAGAGATCGAATCTTTTAACGAAGACATCATTTCAAACTCTGCCTCAGTTCCAGTAATTTATACAGACAGCACTCAAGAAAATGTGCTTGCATTTGGGAATTTAGATTCTAGTAAAATTAGAAATCCTGAGTATGTAAGCAGTATCATTCAAGAAATGAAAGCAAGCAATGCACCAATCAAAATTGACTTAGGTGATGACGCTAGGCGCTATATTTTTTACAATGATTCCTCATTGTTAGTGAAATTAAAATGGTACCCATTTATTCAATTAGGTGTAATTGCCCTCTTTTTATTGATTGCCTATTATCTATTTAGTATTTCAAGAAATGCCGAACAAAATCAAGTTTGGGTGGGCATGGCAAAAGAAACAGCTCATCAATTGGGCACTCCGCTTTCTTCACTTCTGGCATGGATTGAAGTTCTTAAATCCAAGAATGTTGATGATCAAACCATACTAGAAATAAGAAAAGATATTAGTCGCTTGGAAACGGTAACTGAGCGTTTTTCAAAAATTGGCTCTAAACCTAAATTGGAACAACACGACATAAACAAGGTAATAAAAACCACATTAAACTATTTAAAATCAAGACTTTCTAAAAAGGTGCTATTCGACCATACAACTTCAAATGGGAAAGTTGTAAATGCTTCGGTAAATGTTCCCTTATTAGAATGGGTTTTAGAAAACATTATTAAAAACGGCGTTGATGCCATGAGCGGTGAGGGAAATTTGAGCATCCATGTAACAGATCAATCTCAATTTGTCTACATTGATATCACCGACAGCGGTAAAGGTATTCCTAAAGGAAAACGCAAAACTGTTTTTCAGCCTGGTTTTACTACTAAGCCAAGAGGTTGGGGATTGGGTTTATCGCTTACCAAAAGAATTATTGAGAATTACCATTCCGGAAAAGTATTTGTCAAAACATCCGAAATGGGAAAAGGAACTACTTTCAGAATTGTCTTAAACAAAATGATGCAAAATGGCAGGAATATACATTCACATTCCATTTTGTAAACAAGCCTGCAGCTATTGCAATTTCCATTTTTCAACCAAGCTTTCAAACAAAGCAGTAATGATTGATACCATTGCAAGTGAAATTGAAGCTAGGAAACTATACCTGAATAATGAACCAATAAATACCATCTATTTTGGAGGAGGAACACCTTCTTTGCTTTCAGAAGAAGAACTCACACGACTTTTTGAAGTGTTGTATAAAACCTTTGAAATAAGTGCAAGTGCTGAAATTACTTTAGAAGCCAATCCAGATGATTTGACTTTAATGAAACTAAAAAGTCTTCGTTCGAGTCCGATTAATCGCTTGAGTATTGGGGTACAATCTTTTTTTGAGGAAGACCTTCGTTTTATGAATCGAGCGCATTCTGCTGATGAAGCTACAAGCAGCATTAAAAATGCACAAGACCAGGGTTTTGAAAACCTAAACCTAGATTTGATTTTTGGAAGTCCAACCACAACAGATGGCATGTGGCAAAGAAATTTGGAGCAATTTTTTGAATTAAAAATTCCACATCTTTCGGCCTATTCTTTAACCATTGAAGAAAAAACGGCCTTAGCACATCAAATAAAAACAGGTAAATCTCAAAATATTGATGAAGCTCAAAATTATCGACAATACATGCTACTTCAAGATGCGATTAAAGCCAATGGCTATGAACAGTATGAACTATCTAACTATTGCAAAAATGAGAATTATTCCAAGCACAATACGGCTTATTGGTTTGGTACAAATTACTTGGGAATTGGACCTGCAGCACATTCTTTCAACGGAAAAAGTAGGCAATGGAATGTGAGCAACAACATGCAGTACCTAAAAGCACTCAAAGAGAATAAAATGCACTATGAACTAGAAGATTTAAGTGAAATAGACCGCTATCACGAATACCTAATCACTGCCCTGCGAACAAAGTGGGGAATTGATTTTGAAGAGATAGAAAAGTTTTCTGGCTCATTAAAAACGCATTTTTTTAAGCAATTAAAAAAGCTGAATTTTAACGGATTGATTCATTCAGAATCTAATTTAAGAATCGATTCAGCCAATTTATTTCAATCGGATGAAGTTGTTCGAAAACTAATGCTTGATTGAATCTTAGATCCTTATAAATCACTGATTATGAAAAAAATCAATCTTCAGGAAAAATTTCAGTTGTTCTCAGAACACTGGACTCCAAAAATTATTGGTGAATTAAACGGACAGCATGTAAAAATTGCCAAAGTAAAAGGCGAGTTTGTGTGGCACGATCATGCGAATGAAGATGAGCTTTTTATGGTGATAAAGGGGGAATTGAAAATCTTATTTCAAGATGAAGAAAATACTCTGAAAGAAGGAGAAATATCCATCGTTCCAAAAGGTGTTTTACATAAACCCATAGCTACAGAAGAATGTTGGATTTTACTTTTCGAACCCAAGCAAATCAAACACACCGGTGATGTTAAAAGTAAATTGACAAAGGTAGATGGTGAGTGGATTTAGATTTACCTAAACTTCTCAATATTAATTCCTAACCAAGCCAACACATTCTTTTGCCAGATATCTTTTCCCTCCTGATCAGTTAAGATTCCTACTTCAACTGCAAAATCTACCACCCGCCCAGGGTATGAGGTGCCAATTCCTTCCATTTCTCCTAACGGGTAAGGATCGTCTAAGCCCATAATTATTTGACTAGCCCCAACTCGCTTTTTTAGCAATTCTAATGTGAATGAGTCATGCACCAGAGTATCGTAATAGAGATTCTTGTGACCTAATGTCGTACGCGGGTCTTCTAATCCTTTGAAAATATCCGGACGTCCATCGAACCCTTGAATTCTTCTTCCATAATTCGCGACACCAAGCATTCCACCGTGTGCAAAGCTGGTTCTCATGTTTAGATATTTATTGGGTAAGTTACGCAAAGTAAAAAGATGCAATGTATCAGCGCATTGCGCCATCATCCAAACGAGGTGAAACCTCCAATATTGATCCTTTAATGCAATCATTTTTTCCCCGTCATAAGGGTGAATTTGAACCGCTAATCCATATTTATTTGCTAACTCATAAATAGGATCTACTTCAGCTTCAGCTGTAGAAAGCCATTCCCCTTTTGAGTTTAGAAAATGCGTAGGCAAACAAAGTAACGTTAAATTCAATTCGTTTACGCACCTTTCAATTTCTTTTAGCGCTTGATCCATATACAAAGGTTGAACTACAAAACCGCAAGTGAACTTATCAGGATATTCAGTCTGTACTGAGGCATTAAAATCATTTTGGAAACGTATACCATCTGCGCAATCTTGTTTAGCCCAACCGTTGCAATACAATTGCGAAAGACATAGCAATACTCCATGATCTATTCGATTTTGTTCCATCCACACCAACTTCTCTTTGATGAAAAAGCTAGGATCTGTGATTGGTCTAGACCAATCACCTTGTCTCATAAACTTTTTATCATCATCAATCCAAAAGAGTTTTTTGTCTTTCATGAATTGAGGAATCTGTGAAGGTTCCGGAAGTAAGTGCCCGTGTCCGTTAATTCGCATATTACAGCTATATAAACCTTTCGTCTACTTCCATAACGGTTCCACATTCATCGCAGGTTCTTAAATCTTCAGAACCATAAAACTTTTTGAATACAGGTAAAAAATCTTTTTCAATGCTACCCAATACAAAATATTGCTCATAGAGTTTATGATTGCAATTATCGCAAAACCACAAAAGACCATCTTTCTCACTCTTATTCCGTTTTTGTTCAATAACTAGACCAACGGAATTTTCAGAGCGAATTGGAGAATGTGGCACCTTTGGTGGATGTAAATAGATATCTCCTTCCTTGATAGGAATTTCCACCGCTTTCCCATCTTCTTGAATTTTTACAACAATGTCTCCTTCCAATTGATAAAAAAATTCTTCTCCTTCATTGTAATGATAATCTTTTCTTGCATTTGGTCCACCTACAACCATTACCATAAAATCTGCATCTTCATAAACTAATTTGTTTCCAACAGGAGGCTTTAAGAGATGACGGTGTTCGTCTATCCATTTTTTAAAATTGAAAGGTCTTCTAATTGCCATGACTTAATTATTTAAATGAAGGCTCTAAGGTAATAAGATAATTAGATTTGAAGCAATGAATATTTATTAATTTCGAAGATTGAAAAGATAAACGCATGAATTTAGATCTAAAAGGAAAAACAGCCTTAGTTTGTGGCAGCACAGCGGGAATTGGTAAAGCTATTGCCATTGAGTTAGCAGAGTTGGGAGCAAATATTATTTTAATGGCTCGAAATGAAGCAAAACTGCAAAGCACAATCAAAGAACTAAGTAAGGCTGAAAATCAGAAACACCTTTATGCCGTAGCTGATTTTTCGGATATCACTTCTGTCAAAAAAGCGGTAGAAAGTATTTCTCAAAACATCAATATATTAATTAACAATACGGGAGGGCCTCCTGGAGGACCAATTGTTGATGCAGAAACATCAGAATTTGTTACAGCGTTTTCCATGCATTTATTGTGTAACCACACACTCGTTCAAGGTATTAAAGATGGCATGATTGAAAGTGGTTACGGCAGGATTATCAATATTATTTCAACTTCTGTAAAACAGCCACTTAACGGTCTTGGGGTTTCAAATACTGTTAGAGGTGCAGTTGCCAATTGGTCTAAAACCATGGCCAATGAATTAGGAGTTCATGGAATAACTGTGAACAATGTTTTGCCTGGAGCAACTGCAACTGAACGCTTAAGTTCAATTGTTGCGAATAAAGCAGTAAAAACCGGAAAAGAGGAAGACGAAGTAATGAAAGCAATGGAAAACCAAGTTCCTATGAAAAGAGTTGCTGAACCAGAAGAGATTGCTGCAGCTGTTGCTTTTCTAGCTTCTCCTGCAGCTTCATACATCAATGGAATAAACGTTCCTGTGGATGGAGGAAGAACAGGTTGTTTGTAAACTTTAATCCAATACAGCTAAACCAGTAGATACTATTTTCAACAATTCCTCTCTATTAGAATGAATTTTTGAAATCACGTAAATACCAGTTTGCAGACTATAAATGTAGGATGCAATTGTTTGAATGTTTTTATAAGGGGAAATTTGTCCTTGATTCACCCCGTATTGCAAGTAATTAAAATACAGTTGTTCAACTGCTGCTTTTTGATCCTGCATTTTTTTATTGACCCCTAAATCATTGTTAGCTAATTCTGTTGTCGTATTCACCACAAAACAGCCTTTTGAGTCTTTATCTTGAATGGCGGCATCAATTAACAGCTCGAATAATTGCAAAAACCCTTGACGAACAGTTGTTTGATAGTAAAGAAAGTCTGCTATTTTTTGATTGTTGATTAAACTATACCGTTCTATTGCTAAATCAAATAAGTTCTGTTTACTCTCGAAAGTTTCGTACAAACTAGCCCGATTTATTCCTAAAGCATCTACTAATTCTTGCATGGAAGTGGCATGGTAACCTTTTTTCCAAAAAAGGTTCATTGCTTTATCAAGCACCGCTTCACGCTCAAATGTCTTTTTCCTTCCCATATATTCATTTTACTCTCCAAAATTAAAAATAAATAGAACGATTATTCTAAAAAAATGCTATTCATTTATTTTTTTGCTATTTCAACTATTCCTAACTTTAACTGTTCAATTAAAAAAAGTTATGTTTGGAATCTTCAAAAAGAAAAGTAAAAAAGAGCAACTTAGTGAACAATATAAAAAACTGAGTACAGAAGCTCATCGTCTTTCAACTACAAATCGAAAAGCAAGTGACCTTAAACAAGCAGAAGCACAAGAAATATTAAAGCAATTAGAAGCACTAGAACAGAAGGAATAAAGTTGTGAAAAGTGCTATTGTAATTGGTTCTGGCATTGCTGGTTTAGCAATTGCTCTTCGATTAAGAAAAAAAGGCTTCGAAGTAAGTGTTTTTGAAGCAGGAGATAAACCGGGGGGGAAATTAGGCCAGATTTTAGAAAAAGAATATCGTTGGGATACTGGCCCTTCATTATTTACCATGCCTCATTTAGTAGATGAGTTATTTGAATTAATTGGAGAAAATCCAACGGATTTTTTTAATTATGAAAAAAAAGAAACAGTTTGTAACTATTTTTGGGAGGATGGCACTTTTTTCTCGGCCAATCATGAGCTTACAAGATTTATAAACGATGCTTGTAGTGTATTTAATGTAGAAAAAAAACACCTTGAAAAGTATTTAGAAAATAGTGCTTTTAAATATCACCTTACAGCACCACTTTTCATAGAAAAATCACTTCACAAAGCTTCTACATTTTTAAATAAAGATGCTTTAAAAGCAATAAAAAACATTATTCATCTTGATTTATTTAAAACCTTAGATCAAGTTAATAATTCCTATTTCAAAGATCCTCGATTAGTACAATTGTTCAATCGTTTTGCAACTTACAATGGCTCTTCCCCTTATTCAAGCCCAGGTATTCTATCAATGATCCCAACGCTGGAAATGCAATATGGAACCTACTTTCCAAAAGGTGGTATGCGTGTGATAGTTGATAGTCTTTATGATTTAGCTAACAGAAATGGAATAAGGTTTCACTTCAATGAAAAGGTCACTGAAATCACAGTAGAAAACTCAATTGCAACTGGAATTCTAACCGAAAAAAACACCTACAAAGCAAATACAGTAGTTTCAAACATGGACATCTATCTAACTTACCGTTATCTATTAAAGGACTTCGCCGCTCCTGAAAAAATTTTAAATCAGGAGCGTTCGAGTTCTGCGCTTATATTTTACTGGGGAATAAAAAAGGAATTTAAAGAATTGGACCTCCACAATATCTTTTTCAGCAAGGACTATCAATCAGAGTTTAAAGCCCTTTTTGAGACGAAAACAATTTCTGAAGATCCAACAATTTATGTCAATATCAGTTCTAAAAATCAAAAGCAAGATGCTCCCAAAGATTCAGAAAATTGGTTTGTTATGGTAAATGCTCCTTCAAATATTGGTCAAGATTGGAAACAGTTTGTCAGTAAAACAAAAGCATTAGTTATTGCTAAACTTAATCGCATTTTAAATGTTTCTCTTGAAAATTTAATTGAAGTTGAACGAACACTTGATCCAATTATGATTGAGGAAAACACGGGATCTTATCAAGGCTCGCTTTACGGAACTTCGAGCAATTCAAAATCAGCTGCTTTTATGAGACATCCCAATTTCAGTCATAAAATTAAAAACCTCTATTTCTGCGGTGGTTCAGTTCATCCCGGAGGTGGGATACCCCTCTGTCTGCAATCTGCTAAAATCACTGCTAATTTGATTGATTAATAAAATGAATCATAGCGCATTCTATATTCCTAATTTCAATGGACTTAGCAAAAACAACATTGCTCTATTTGTTTTTTGGCTTTTTTTGCTTTCAGGTTTAATTGGCATCCAATTCGGCAACAGTGATTGGTTTATCGAAAAAACACCCCTTAATCTTAGTGTTCAAACAGCTTTGGTAATCTGGGTATTCTCTTTTAATAAGCTCAAAAATTTAAGCCTTTTCTTTGCTTTAGTCTTATTGGGATTAATTGCAGAAATTATTGGCGTAAATACATCCTTGTTGTTTGGAGACTATAGTTATGGTCAAAATTTAGGCCCGAAAGTATTTGGTGTACCATTGCTTATCGGCTTCAACTGGGCTGCCTTAAGCATTGTTTCTGCAAGTCTTGCAGAAAAGACAAAAAGAAATAATTGGCAAAAAGCAATCATAGGTGCTACACTCATGCTCATAATAGATTTTCCTTTGGAAATAATTGCCAATAAATTCGACTTTTGGACTTTTCCCAATGGCCCAGGATTCTTTAATTATTTTTCATGGGGATTACTCGCTTTTGGAATGCAGTTTCTTGTTCAAAAAATCGACTTCAAAAAACAACCCCAATTTTCTTTGCACTTCTACCTTGGTCAATTGTTTTTCTTTAGCTTTTTTGCTCTGGCCTAAGAAACCTAACTTCTTAATAGTTATTCTCAAATAACTAAACTAAGAGCTTACTGCTTTTAATTTCGATATATCAAATTAAATTTTTAGATTTGCCTAAATTTAAATTTTGACTTACAAAATAAAATGAGGCTGTCGATTCTAGTTGTCTTCCTTTTAATCTTTCAAATTGGGTCTGCCCAAAAAGGCGAATTTTCTGGAAAGATAAGTTCTCAAAATGAACCCTTAGAATTTGCAAGTATTTGGCTAAAAGGGGCGCATTTTCAAAATAGCAGGACTAGCGATTCAAATGGGAGATTTAATATCAAAGAAATTCCACCAGGGAATTACGAATTACAAATTCATTTTTTAGGATTCCACCCTATTGTCGATTCAATTGAAATTAAGAAGAACCAATCCTTGCAAAAAGATTATCAACTCCAAGAAAATCTGCTGCAATTGGATGAAATTGTCATCAGTGCCAGTCGTTTTGTTCAAAAAAAATCGGATGCTACCGTCATTGTATCTACGCTTCAACCCAAATTATTTCGAAACACCCAATCCATTGCTATTTCTGAAGGACTTAATTTTCAATCGGGTGTGCGTGTGGAAACAAATTGTCAAAATTGTGGATTCACACAAGTTCGTTTAAACGGTTTGGAAGGAGCCTACTCACAAATTTTAATGAACAGTCGCCCAGTTTTTAGTGCACTTAACAGTGTTTACGGACTAGATCAAATCCCAACCAACATCATCGAACGCGTTGAAATTGTTCGTGGAGGTGGTTCAGCTTTGTATGGTTCAAATGCCATTGCTGGAACTATCAACATTATAACTAAAGAACCCACAGTAAATACTTGGGAAGTGAAGCAAGACTTTGCATTGGTTGGAGGTGAAGCTATTGACCGCATAACGAATGCAAATGGGTCAATAGTGAGTGAAGACAACAAAAAGGGCATCACCTTTTTTGGAATGCAGCGCAATAGAGAAGCTTTTGATGCAGATGGCGATGGATTTACTGAATTAGTAGAACTCAACAATAAAGTTTTGGGCTTCAAAAGTTTTTTAAAGCCAAGTGCTCAAAGTAAAATCACCCTCGACTTGAGTGCAATTGACGAATATCGCAGAGGTGGCGATCGATTAGAACTAGAGCCTGAATTTACTGATATCACGGAAGAATTAAATCACAACACCCTATTTTCAGGTGCCACTTTTGATTATTGGACTAAAGACAAAAAACAACACTTTTCGATCTACCTTTCCAATCAGTTTACCAACAGAGACAGTTACTATGGCGGGCTTGGCGGCGGTAGAACAAGTGAAGACTCAGTTTTAGCAGCCAATGCTTTCGGAAATACGAGCGATTTCACATTAGTTGGTGGCGTTCAATACAACAGAGAACTTTCTAAAAAAAGCAAGTTAATTGTCGGCTATGAAAGTCAATGGAGCTCAGTAGAAGATAAAGCGCCGGGCTATAACCGAATAATTAACCAAGAGGTTTCTTCCAATGCGCTTTTCGCTCAATTAGAACAAGAAATAAATCCTAAGTTTCGCTTGTCTTTAGGCAGTCGTTTGGACTTTACCCAAGTGAACGGAGATTATGAAATCCAAAGTATTCAGCGAAATAGTTCACTAAATACTGGTGTTTTTAATCCGCGAGTCAATCTAAAATACGACCTGAATGAATTCATTCAATTCAGAGGAGGTTATGCCAAAGGATTCAGAGCGCCACAAGCTTTTAATGAAGATTTACATATTTCATCTGTTTCAGGTGAACAAAAGTTTGTTATTCTCTCAGAGCAATTGGAGCAAGAAAATTCAAATTCTTACACCGCTTCAGTAAGTTATCAAAGGCAATTTGGGAACATTGCTACCCAATTATTAATCGAAGCTTTTTACACTGAAATTCAAAATCCTTTTGTTAATGTTAATCGAGGAAGACCACTTCCAAATGGATCAATATTAGAAGAAGTTGAAAATGGCAGTGGAGCCTCGGTAGAAGGATTTAACACAGAAGTTGTGCTAAACTTTTCAAATAAATTAAACTTACTAGCTGGTTTTACAATTCAACGATCAAATTACAAAGAAAACCAAGTGTTATTTACAAATGAGGGTACATCAGAAATTGATTCTACTGTAAGTCTCAAGCGTTTTATCAGAAATCCAACTGCTTATGGAAGTTTTCAATTAACTTACTTTCCCATCAAAAAGTGGCAAGTTAATTTAAGTGGCGTTTACACTGGCAAAATGCTAGTTCCTAAAGTGATTTCAGATGATGGCTACCTCAGCATTATTGAATCGCAACAATTTATGGAGATAAACTTCAAAATTTCTTATCCTTTCAAGCTTGCCAATAAACTAAAAATGGAGCTTTCCATAGGTATTCAAAATATTTTCAATAGCTACCAATCTGATTTTGATCGAGGTCCGAGAAGAGATTCAGACTATATTTATGGTCCCGCTCGACCAAGAACTGCTTTTATTAGTGTTCGACTGGGTGATTTTTTAAACTAATCAATCAAATCTGCCATCACCACCAATCCGTGTATGTCTATTAGTTTAATTTTTTTGCCGTTCAATGCAATTAGTTTTTCTTTTTTTAATTCGCCTAACAAACGAATCAATGCTTCGGTAGCAGTACCTACCATGCTTGCAATTTCTTCCCTACTCAAAACTATGTCCAAACAATCCTCATTGTCCAGACCAAATGTTTCTTTCAACCAAAGTAGCATTTCAGCAAGTCGTTGCTTAGATGTTTTTTGAGCCATATCGGTAATCAATCGAGCAGCGTGATTCCAGTTTTTGGAAGTCAATTCCAATAACTTCATACTAAAACCATTATCCGACTTTAAGAGGTTAAAAAACTGTGCTGAAGGCACAAAGCAAATCGAAGCATCTTCTAATACAATCCCTGAAACACTTAAACTCTGCTTACTTAGCATCGCATTATAGCCCATTACATCTCCTTCAGAAGCAAATCGGACAATTTGTTCTTTTCCTGAAGACCCGGTTCTAACTAACTTCACCTTTCCTCGGTTAACACAAAACAAGCCTCTTGCAAAGGCTCCTTCTTTAAAAATTATTTCCCCTTTTCTATAAAAATCACTTCGTTTGTGTGTGTCCAATTCAACTAATTGCTCATCTTTCAAGTCGCAGAATATCGACTTATAGCGCGAACCGCAAGTTTTGCAAGGAGTATTCGGTTTTTGTTCGCTCATGGTAACAAGTATTATGACAAATATCATACTTTACGGTCGTTTTAAAAAGGAATTTTGAACTTTGCACTATGGATTTTCCAAACAACCAAAAAAACACGGCAACTAAATGCTATCATTGTGGCGATGACTGTATTTCTGAATTAGTTGTAAGTGAAGAAAAAAGTTTCTGTTGCACGGGTTGTAAAACTGTTTATGAAATTTTGCAAGCAAGTGACCTTTGCGATTATTATGACTTAGAGAAAACTCCGGGAATTAAAGCCAAAGTTAAAAGTCGCCAACGATTTGAATACCTTGATCACGAAAACATCCAAGAGCAGCTTTACGACTTTCGTGATGAAACAATCGGAAAAGTTCAGTTTTATATTCCTCAAATTCATTGCAGTTCCTGTTTGTGGTTGTTGGAGAACCTATACAAACTCAACCCAGGAATAAATCAAAGCCGTGTAAATTTTTTAAAAAAAGAAGTTTACCTCACCTTTAATCACTGTGAAATTTCACTCCGAAGCCTGGTTGAATTATTAGCAAGTATTGGATATGAGCCAAGCATTACGCTCAACCAGCTAAAAAGTGAACGCAAAAAACCCATCAGTCGCAGGTTAATTTATCAAGTAGGATTGGCAGGTTTTGCTTTTGGCAACATCATGCTTTTTAGTTTGCCGGAATACTTTGGATTTGATTTAAGCAGTATTGAACAATTCTCCCCTTGGTTTGGTTGGCTAAATTTGATTTTAGCGACTCCTGTTGCCTTTTACAGTGGACAAGATTATTTTAAATCGGCTTGGGTGAGCTTAAAACGGAAGCGATTAAACATTGATGTGCCAATTGCTTTAGGTGTTTTGGTTTTATACCTTAGAAGTTTCTATGAAATTGTAAGCAATACCGGAGCAGGCTATTTCGACTCACTTTGTGGATTGCTCTTCTTTTTATTGTTAGGAAGAATTTTTCAAGAAAAAGTCTATCATCAACTATCGTTTGAGCGAGATTACCGTTCTTATTTCCCAATCTCTTTGGTTAAGTTAATTAATGGAAAAGAAAATAGTATTCCTATTCAAAACATCGAGAAAGGCGACCGTATTTTAATTCGCAATGGAGAATTAATTCCTGTTGATGCTTATTTAATTAAGGGGAAAGCAAACATCGACAATAGTTTCGCTACCGGAGAGTCAGATCCGATTGAAAAAGAAATCGGCAGTAAAATATTTGCCGGTGGACGCCAATTGGGTGAAGCCATCGAGCTGGAAGTCATCCGACCATTATCTCAGAGTAAACTTACCCGCTTGTGGAGTGAACATGCCGAACAAGAAAAAAGTAAAAAGAAAGAGGAAGAGCATGTCTCATTTTCTAACTTAACAGATCAAATTTCACAATGGTTCACGCCTATTATTTTACTTA
The DNA here is from genome assembly GCA_963973975.1 of uncultured Flavobacteriales bacterium. Lineage (GTDB taxonomy): Bacteria > Bacteroidota > Bacteroidia > Flavobacteriales_E > Vicingaceae > UBA1494_A. The sequence goes on along the minus strand of CAXBCF010000013.1, from coordinate 25,199 downwards.
TTGCCTTGGTTTCTGGCTTATACCACTGGCAATTTGGGATTGGCGAAACTATCAAAGTGGTTTCCGCCGTTTTAATTGTTGCCTGCCCTTGTGCACTTGCCTTGGCAGCTCCTTTTACATTGGGTCATGCCATGCGTTTTATGGGTAGGAAAAACTGCTATTTGCGAGAAGCAAGTGTGATTGAAAAAATGGCAACTATCAATCACTTGATTTTTGATAAAACTGGAACATTAACATACAGCAATAACAGAAAAGTAAGCTATCACGGTTATCAACTCAGTACTGAACAATTGCATCACATTCAAAAACTACTGAGCCAAAGCAATCATCCTTTAAGTAGAATTATTGCTCAACAGTTGCCACATGGTGAAAGCCTTAGTTTAACTGATTTTGAGGAGTTCCCTGGAAAAGGATTAAAGGGTACACTAAGTGAAACAAATTACCGAATCGGCGCAGCAAAATGGTTGACAAAACTAGCTGAAGTAGAAGAAAATACAACCGTATACATTGAAATTAATGGGGAAGTAATCGGTTATTTTGCTATTAGCAACGAATACAGAGATGGATTAAAGGAATTGTTGCAAAAACTTCAGAAAAGCTATCAATTGTCCCTCATTTCAGGTGATCAAAGTGGACAAAAGCAACTTTTGGAAAAACTATTTCCTGCTAACAGTAAATTGCTCTTTGAGCAAAGCCCTTCTGAAAAATTAGACTATATCAAACTCTTGCAAAAAAAAGGAGATAAATGCATGATGGTTGGCGATGGCTTGAATGATGCTGGTGCGCTTTTACAAGCCGATGTGGGAGTGAGTATTGCTGAAGATGTGAATGCTTTTTCTCCTGCATGTGATGTAATTTTAGGTGCCGATCAATTTGAGAAAATTCCTAGCTTTTTACAGTTTAGCCGCACGAGCAAAAAAATTGTGATCATCAGCTTTGTTATTTCCTTTCTATACAATTTAATTGGATTAAGCTTCGCAGTTCAAGGACTACTTTCTCCCGTTTTTGCAGCAATCTTAATGCCTGTAAGCTCTATTACAGTAGTGGGTTTTGTAAGTTTAGCTGTTTGGTGGAAGCAGCGGATTTTGGAATGATTGGAAAATAATTATCTTAGCCTCAAACAATAACCATGAGAACTTTATATGGACTACTCTTATTTACTTTACCTTTAATAAGCTTTGCAAGCTCTGAGCTTTATTTATTTCATGAGTTTGATTCTTCTAAGTCTTCCTCAATTTCAGATACTACATTTATCGACAATCCACCAGAAGGTATCGAATTCACAGAACCGCATTTTATTATTAATGAACGAAAGTTTTGGATAGTGATAAATAATAAACGGAGTAGTGACACCTATGACGAAAACTCTGCTGAGTACCAATTTTATAGTAAGATTCCTAAAGAACTTCTTACTTCAAAAGAAAATGGGATTAGTTTTATCACAGTGCCTTTTAAAGAAAAAGAAAACACCTATGCTGTTATAGAAATGAAAAATGAATAAGGCTCCATTTTCTCTCACTTCCCTATCCAGCCTAAATGTGTATTTTTAAAATCATCGGGATATTTTAAACCATACCCAAAAATGCGATCGAAGGCTGCATGTCCAAAATAAACGGAGCCAATTAATTCCAAACTGGGCAAATCCATTAAATTACCCACTAGGTAAATTAAAATAACAATTCCTTTATGATGAAAAAGGTTGTAAAAGAATGCACCTACTCTTGGATTGAAAAGGTAAGCAAGCATACCAAAATCTGGCGTAAAAAAGAGCAACAAATACCACCACCAAGAAAAATCTGTATTTGTAAAAAGTAGGATTGAAAGCAACAATTGAGGTAATTCTTCGAGTTTTAATATTGTTTTCATAGTGTATAATTTAATTGTATTTCATAAATGACCTAACCTCAAGCCATAATTTCATAACAAAGAAAATAAAGTTCAACTAATAAAACTAAAATGGTGTGCGTTTTGAAAATATGATAAAAAGAAAGAAGTTTGCTATCTTCGCAGTCGATGGAAAAGGTAAAAATTGATATTTATATTTCGGATTTATTATACAGCTACGATTGTGTAATTGTGCCTGATTTTGGTGGATTTGTAGCCAATTATGCTTCTGCTCAACTTCATACAATTCAGCATAAATTTCAAGCACCTTCTAAAAAAATCTCTTTCAATCAACAATTAAAAAGCAATGATGGCTTACTCACAAACCACATTGCTGGTAAAAAAGAAATAAGCTATTCTGAAGCACAGGAATTAGTTCGCTCATTTGTAGACCAATCTACCAAAGGCTTGCAAGAAGGAGATCGAATTAAAATAGAAAAAGTGGGAACCCTTTTTCTCGATCCTGAAAAAAACATTCAATTCATCCCTGAGAACAGCACGAATTATTTACTCGATTCTTTTGGACTAGAGACATTTAGAGCAATGCCAATTCAGCGTGAAGGAGCTGAAAAAAGAATTGTAGCAAAAATCAATGAGCAAAAAAATATAGCGTTATCAGACAATTCTGAAAAAGCAAGTACTAAGTTTTACTGGCTACGAGCGGCGGCAGTATTCTTCTTTTTAGTTTTATCTACTTTTTTATTGAATATAAAATACAATTGGCTGAATACTGGTGTGAGTAATTTTGCAGCATTGAATTTTAGTTTTGCTGATGCTCCAAGTTATAAAGCCAAAAAGTTGAATTTATCTTACAATACAAACTCCCTTGAAACGGAAGTTAAAAGAAGAGCGACTGAGTCAGGTATTGTTCCTTTTCGAACTAGCTTAGGAGAGGCTACTTTACTACACGAAGATAATCGAAGTAAAAAGACAAATTTAGAAAAAGATAACACCTTTGTTAGCAAAAGTTTTATTGCACATGGTTTTAGTTATCACGTTGTTGGTGGATGCTTTTCAACAGAAAAAAATGCCAAAGATTTACTCGGTCAACTTCAAACAGCTGGCTTTGATGCCCGTTTGTTAGGCAGGTATAAAATTTACCATGCCGTTAGTATTGGCAGCTTTAATACTCGTGAAGAAGCTGTGAACTTTTTAGCAAAAGTTCGCAATCAAGATCACCCAGATGCTTGGTTGCTCGAAAAGGTATATTAGTATCAATTTTATCTACTCAAAAGACCTTTTTTTCTGCCTTTAAGAATTGTATTCCGCTTACTTTTGCAGTCTAAAATTTTACAGCATGAAATCAAGAAAAGCCAAAGAAACATTTGCTCAAACTTCTAAAATCGTTTTGCCAAATGACACCAATGTTTTGGGAAATTTAATGGGTGGTCAATTATTGAGCTGGATGGATATAACTGCTGGGATTTCTGCTCAGCGGCATTCAAGAAGAGTAGTCGTAACTGCTTCAGTAAATAATGTTTCTTTCAATCACCCGATAAAACTTGGTGATGTGGTAACAATTGAAGCAAAAGTTTCGCGTGCATTTACATCCTCAATGGAAGTTTTTCTAGATGTTTTTGTTGATTTGGCAAATGGTGATCGCAAAAAGTGCAATGAAGCCATTTATACTTTTGTTGCTGTAGACCAAAATGGTAGCCCAATTGAAGTTCCAGAACTTATTCCTGAAAACCAAGTAGAACAAGATCGTTATGATGCTGCATTAAGGAGAAAACAGTTGAGCTTGATTTTGGCTGGAAAAATGAAACCAGAAAGCGCTACCGAACTCAAAGCAATTTTTGAGCATGTTGAGAAGGCAGCTGATGTTTAGCTAATACCTACTCTCATTATAAAACAGTTCAATTGTTTTACAATGTTATACCTATTTTAAAATTACAATTTTTATTAGAAGTGGTATATGCCGATACAGAATTTAAACAGTTCTTCTTTTAGCTTATAAACTGTATTATATTCGTAATCGGTATAAATCCTATTTTTGCTTGCATGGAATTTATCGACACTCACACCCACCTTTACTCTGAGCAATTTGACGAAGATCGAGAAGCAATGATTGAGCGAGCTCTTGCAAAAGGAGTTCAGCGATTTTTTTTGCCAAATATTGATGCTTCTTCTATAGATGGGATGAAAGCTTTGGAGGCAAAATATCCTAAAAATTGCTATCCAATGATGGGCTTGCATCCATGTTCAGTTGGAGAAAATGTTGAAGAAGAGTTGTTAATAGTTGAAAATGAATTGCAAAAAAACAACTACATCGCTGTTGGAGAAATCGGAATGGACTTGTATTGGGATAAAAAATTTCTAAAAGAGCAAGAAATGGCTTTTCGCAAGCAGATTGAATGGGCAAAATCAATGCATTTAACGATTGTTATACATTGCAGAGATGCTTTTGATGAGGTTTTAACTGTAATGGATGAATTAAATGATAAGAATTTGAAGGGTGTTTTTCATTGTTTTACAGGGAATCTCGAGCAAGCCAATCACATTCTAAATTATGGAAATTTCAAGTTGGGGATTGGAGGAGTAGTAACATTTAAAAACGCAGGTTTAGATAAAGTGGTTGAGCAACTGCCCATTGATTCACTTGTACTAGAAACAGATTCCCCTTACTTAGCTCCTGTCCCATTTCGAGGAAAACGAAACGAAAGTAGTTATACTTTATTGGTAGCAGAAAAATTGGCGGAAATCTACCAATTACCATTAAATGATATTGCCCGAATAACAACTAACAACGCATTGTCTATTTTTGACCTCCATGATTGAGTACGGTAACATATTATTGATTTACACTGGGGGGACTATTGGAATGGTTGAAAATCCTGAGACCGGAACACTTAGTCCTATTGATTTCAATCATTTATTGGATGAAATTCCAGAATTAAACAAGTTTAAACTAAACTTAGAAGTAATTTCATTAGACAATCCAAAAGACTCCTCTGACATTGACCTTCAGTTTTGGATGCAGTTGCTCAGTATTGTTGAAAGTAATTATTCTAAATTCGATGGATTTGTAATTCTTCACGGTTCTGACACTATGGCTTATAGTGCATCTGCACTAAGTTTTTTATTAGAAAATGTCAATAAACCCATTATTTTCACAGGCAGTCAACTTCCAATTGGAAAAATAAGAACTGATGGAAAAGAAAATCTAATTACAGCAATAGAGATAGCTGCTTCTATGGAAAACGGTAGTCCAATTGTTCCTGAAGTAGCCCTTTATTTCGAATATGCATTGTATAGAGGTAATCGAACAACAAAAGTTAGCTCTGAGAACTTTGAAGCTTTTCAATCGCCAAATTACCCGCTTTTAGCTGAAGCAGGAGTAAACATCAAATACAATCGTTTTGCTATTAGAAAACCCGATAACCGGCCACTAATTGCTCGAAAGCACATTGCCGACCAAGTTGCTTCTATTAAAATTTTCCCTGGCATGCGGAAAGAGGTTTTTCAAGCTATAGCTAACATAGAAGGTCTGAGGGGATTGATTATTGAAACTTTTGGCAGTGGAAATGCTCCTATAAAAAAATGGTTGGACGATGAGCTAAAAAAATTAAATGATCGAGAAGTTATTTTATTAAACATCACACAATGCACCACTGGTTCAGTTAACCAAGATAAATATGCAACTGGATCACATTTAGCAAAATCAGGTGTATTAAGTGGAAGAGACATGACATTTGAAGCAGCAATCACTAAAATGATGTACCTTCTCTCTTGTGAAGAACTAACACATCAAGAGCGAAAAGACTATATGGTAAGCAATTTAAGAGGGGAAATAAGTTAAGTGCTTGTTTAAAAGCCAATTTCATTTCTTGATAGCACCTAAATGCTTAACTATATGATAACACAAAAAAAATTGTCGCTCGTATTTATTTTTTATTAATTTGGCATGCCGTATTCAAGTCATGAAAAAGGGAAGTATTAAAGGAGAGGTGGCCGAGTGGCTGAAGGCGCACGCTTGGAAAGCGTGTATACGGGTGACCGTATCGGGGGTTCGAATCCCTTCCTCTCCGCAGAGAGAAAGGTTAGAAAAGTCCGAAATTTGATTGTTTGAAATACTTTAGTATAAAATAAATTTATATTAATATTGTTTAATTATTAGCATTTAAACAAAAAAAAATAAAAGATTAAAAGAAAGTCTACTATATTCGCAGACTATTATAAATAAGTAACCGTTAAAACTAAATCCGATCAATAATTTTAAAATTATGAAAAAGTTAATCACTTTATTTACACTAGCAGCCTTCATGACATTTGGGCTTAACCAATTTGCTTTTGCTCAAGAAGGAGACATTGATAGTGAGGCGCAAACTGAACAAACTGATACTACAGAAGCAGAAGAAGTTGTTGAAGATACTGCTGAGCCAGTTGTTAAAGCAACTGACGTAGAAACTGAAGTAGTAGAAGAAAAAAATCAATCTTTCCACCAAATTTTAAAGGAAAAGTTTATTGAAGGTGGTCCTGAATTTATGGGAATCGTTTTATTGTGTCTAATTCTTGGACTTGCAATCGTAATTGAAAGAATTATTTACTTAAACATGGCAACCACTAACTCTAAAAAATTATTGGCAAATGTTGAAGATGCATTAAATTCAGGTGGAATCGATAGTGCTAAAGAAGTTTGTAGAAATACGAGTGGTCCGGTTGCAAGTATTTTTTATCAAGGTCTTGATCGTTCTCATGAAGGTATTGACATTGTTGAGAAATCAGTTGTTTCATACGGAAGTGTTCAAATGGGATTGTTAGAAAAAGGCGTTTCTTGGATTTCATTGTTTATTGCTTTGGCACCTATGCTTGGTTTCATGGGTACAGTAATTGGTATGATTGGAGCATTTGATGCGATTGAAGCTGCAGGAGATATTTCTCCATCATTGGTTGCCGGAGGTATTAAAATTGCATTATTAACCACTGTATTCGGTTTGATCGTTGCAATTATTCTTCAAATTTTTTACAATTACATTGTTGCAAAAATCGACAGCATTGTGAATGACATGGAAAATGCTTCTATTAGCTTAGTTGACTTGTTAGTAGCACATGAATTGAAAAACAAAAAAGTTTAAAATTATGTCAGAAAGTAACTCAAAAATATTGAATATCCTTCTCTATGTCCTAATGGGCGTTAGTGTTCTTTTGGGTATTCTTTTTTACACAGGTAGTGTAGATTCAGAAATTTTAATCTACTGGTGTTATGTTTTGTTTGGAATTGGTGCTGTTACAGCAATTATTTTCCCAATCATCACAATGGCTAAAAATCCAAAAGGAGCTAAGAGTGCATTGATTGGAGTTGGAGCATTGTTATTGGTTTTTGTCATTTCATATCTTCTTGCTGGAGACGAAATGACACCAAAATACGCAAAGTTTATAGCTGGTCCTGAAGCTTCTAAAAGAGTAAGTATGGGTTTAATTGCCTTTTATATTTTAGCAGTTGGAGCAATTATAGCGACCATTTCTTCTGGATTATCGAAATTATTTAAATAAAATTAATAGAAGTCAATTATTATGGCAAGAAGAGCAGCACCGGAGATTAATGCCGGATCAATGGCAGACATCGCCTTCTTATTATTGATTTTCTTTTTGGTAACTACTACAATGGATGTTGATGGGGGATTAACCAGAAAACTTCCACCACCAATTGAGGAACCTCAAGATAAACCACCTCCTGTAAAACAAAGAAATATTTTTGAGGTATTGGTTAATGCAAATGACAATTTACTTGTAGAAGGCGATATTATGCAGGTGAGTAATTTAAGAGAAGAAGCCAAAAAGTTTATCGTTGGGGATCGAACTGAGCGAGATGAAAGTTTTCCTGAGTTTAAAACAGAAACAATTCCAGTATTAGGTGAATACAGAGTTTCTAAACAAATAGTTTCATTACAAAATGATAGAGGAACTTCTTATGATATGTATATTAAAGTTCAAAATGAACTGGTAGCAGCTTATAATGAAGTGAGAGAAGAATTTGCTCAACAGCAATTTGGTAAATCATATAAGCAATTAGAAGAAGAAGCAGCGCTTTCAAAAGAAGCCGAAATGCAATTGGAGGCTGTTAAGAAAGTTTATCCTCAGCGAATATCTGAAGCAGAACCTAAGAATATAGAAAATTAACATGTCGAAGTTTAAAAAGAAAAAATCGGGAGGTCAACCGCCAATATCTACAGCATCGCTGCCTGATATTGTTTTTATGCTGTTATTCTTTTTCATGGTAACAACCGTAATGCGAGAAGTTACTTTAAAAGTCAAAAACGATACTCCTAAAGCAACTGAAATTAATAAATTGGAGCGAAAATCATTGGTTAGCTATATTTATATCGGTGAGCCAATTCCTTCATTACAAAGTCAATTTGGAACTGCTGCAAGAATTCAACTAAACGATGCATTTGCTACCAAAAATGAAATTATTGCTTTTGTTGAAGCAGAAAGAGAAAATACAGATCCAGTAGAAGTGCCTTTAATGACCTTTTCATTAAAAGTGGATATGGAAGCAAAAATGGGAATTGTTACTGATGTTAAACAAGAACTGAGAAAAGCAAATGCTTTAAAAATAAATTACTCTACAAAGAAAACCGATAAAATTGTAGACTAAATAATAGTTTATAGTCACAAAAAAACCTGAAGTTTTCACTTCAGGTTTTTTTGTTTCAAAATTATATTACTCTACTGTAACAGACTTAGCTAAATTCCTTGGTTGATCTACATTACACCCTCTCATCACAGCTATGTGATATGAAAGTAGCTGCAATGGTATTACTGAAATTAAGGGATCTAAAAACTCTTCTGTTTCGGGGATTTCAATTACATGATCCGCCATGGCTCTCACTTCGTGATCACCTTCAGTTACAATTCCAATAATTTTACCATTTCTAGCTTTCACTTCTTGAATATTACTTACTACTTTTTGGTAAGAACCTTTTCTTGTAGCAATTGCTACTACTGGCATGTCTTCATCAATCAAAGCAATCGGTCCATGCTTCATCTCAGCTGCAGGATAACCTTCAGCGTGGATATAAGAAATCTCTTTTAATTTAAGTGCTCCCTCTAATGCTACAGGAAAGTTATATCCTCTTCCTAAATAGAGAAAATTTCGAGCATCTTTATAGAGAGAAGCAATGTGTTTAATTTGATCATTTGTCTTAAGTACTTTTTCTACAAGCGTTGGAACTGAATTTAATTGTTCAATAAGTGTTCTATACTTTGTTTTATTGATACTTCCTTTTTTATAGGCCAAACTCAAGGCCATTAGTGCTAAAATAGTAATCTGTGCCGTAAATGCTTTTGTAGATGCTACTCCAATCTCCGGTCCTGCATGTGTATATGAACCTGCATCCGTAGCTCTTGCAATGGAAGAGCCTACAACGTTACAAATTCCATAGATTGTCGCTCCTTTTTCTTTTGCTAATTGTAAAGCTGCAAGTGTATCCGCAGTTTCACCTGACTGGCTAATTGCAATTACAATGTCTTTTTCAGAAATAATCGGATTTCTGTATCTAAATTCTGAAGCATACTCTACCTCAACAGGAATTCGAGCCAAATCTTCAATCATGTATTCACCAACCAAGGCAGAATGCCATGATGTTCCACAAGCAACGAAAATAATTCGCTTGGCATTCATAAATTTTGACTCAAACTCTTCGATTCCCCCAAGCGTAATTTTCCCTGTTTTAGCATTTAATCTACCCAACATACTAGCTCGAATAGACTGAGGTTGCTCATAGATTTCTTTGAGCATAAAGTGATCGTAACCACCCTTTTCTATTGCTTCCAAATTCATTTCTAACTCCTGTATATAAGGAGTGATTGCTTGATTTTTAATGTTGTTAATCTTAACCTTCTTGCCTTTGTGAAGAACTGCTATTTCTTCATCATCAAGATAAACTACGTTTTTAGTGTATTCTATAATCGGTGTAGCATCAGAGGCAACATAAAATTCGTTTTCTCCAATTCCAATAACTAAAGGGCTACTATTTTTTGCAGCGATTAATTTGTCTGGATTGTTATGATCTAAAATAACGATGGCATAAGCTCCAATTACTTCATGTAATGCAATTCGAACAGCTTCTTCTAGGCTTACCATCTCTTTTTCACAAATATCTTCTATAAGGTGAATTAGTACTTCGGTGTCTGTTTCGCTTTTAAAAACATGTCCCCTACTTTGAAGCTCTTTTTTTAGTGAGTCATAATTTTCAATAATTCCATTGTGAATCATTGCAAAACGATTGTTTCCACTGGTATGCGGATGTGCATTTGCATCGCTTGGCGCACCATGAGTAGCCCATCTAGTATGGCCTATTCCTATAGTTGAACCCAATTTCTTTGATCCAACAAACTTTTCTAAGTTGCTAACTTTTCCTTGCTTCTTATAAATTGCAATTTCATTATTTTCCAACAAAGCTACTCCAGCACTGTCGTAGCCTCTATACTCAAGTCTTTGAAGACCTTTAAGTAAGATTGGAAATGCTTCTTTTTCGCCAACATAGGCTATAATTCCACACATAAGCTATTGAGTTTTTGAATAAAATAAATTAAGCTTAATTTTTTTGTCTTCATTTCCAGGAGCTAATATAACAGCTCTTTCTGCTCTAACAACACTCCCAGCAACAAGTACAGTTAGCCCTTCCTCTTTTTGAGAACCGCTAATAATTCCCTGAATATAACGAGCGATATTAAATTTATAAGCATTGATACTCGCATCAAAATTACCACCAAAATACTGCTCACCTTCAAAAAAGTCAGGAATAAACTGAAGATTCCCACTCGCATCTTTTAAAGCTAAAGTCAACGTTTGAGCATAACCAAATTTAGCATAACTCCCTGAAGTAACTGGCAAAACTAACTCAGCCTTATTAATAAGTACTCTTTCATTTTCAAACCGCTCTTTTAATTTTGGAAAACTTAATATTGTTTGAACACCAGCCATTGCTTGAACATAGGAAAATAAAGAATCATTTTCACTTGTTTGCAGATTAGAGTTCACTGCTCCAAGTGAATAATCATATTCAAAAGTATTAAACCGAACACTTGAAGAATTAATAGGAAAGTTCAACAAGCGATTAAGTGTATCATTCTGAGTATTTACAACCCTATAAAACATAGCCATTTTGGTCTCCGAGGCTGTTAATGCAAAGTATAGAATTGCTTTTTCATTATTACTAAGAGTTCCCTGAACATTTGGTGTCAGCTTGATTCCTTTGAAAAATTTTGTGAAGTTTTCATTATTTTGCAATTCACTCCCTCCAGATTTTGAAACAATTAGATTCCCTAAATCATCAGAAAGGCGAATTCGAACTTGAGAATTCAAAGCCACTGTATCCATTCCATCTGTTGCATTTGGTTGGTTGATTCTTATTCCTTGACGTGGCCTTGGCAAAAAAGCTTTAGAGCCAAGAGGAGTAGGAAGTGTATTAATGGAAGTATCCGAAAAATAAGTTGTATTAATATTTAAACCCTCATCTAATTCGTAAACGTCTATTGTTTGTAAAACAGTAGTATCGCCAAACCAACTGCTGTACTGCAGACTTAAAATAATTGAATCCATAATAATTTGCTCTCCAGGATTGCTAAGTAAAAGCGCATTAGAGGGTAATAAAGGCTGTAAGTATAAAGAAGCGGTGGTTTTACCAAATGAAGAATCTTGATAAACACCAAGTAGTCCTGTAGCTACTCGATCTGAAGGAAAGGCTTCACCGGTTACTGTTTTTGAAAAGATTGAAACACTATCCGTATAAAGAGCAGCTGATAAATTATCTACAAAGTCTGGATTGAGTTCTCCTTCTTTTTTACAAGCTAGAAAAAAGAATAAAAAAGAAGCGGAAAGAATTATAACTTTCCGCGTACTTAAAAAAGAGTTAATTGTCATAAAATTATTGCGCCAGTACTTCTTCTTCTAACAAAATTTCATCGTAAAAATTGTTGAAAGCGTCAATATAATCATCTTCTCCTTGGTAGTCTAGAACAGGGACATTGTTATCAATGCTACTAACTAAAGAGGCTGCTTCAGCACATCCTACAATTACTCCATCAGACCAAGATGCTGCAGCTGAACATAAATTTTGATGAGTTGGATCTATAAAATGCTGTAAATCTTCCTTCGTTACTCCATCCATCATTGCTTTCTTATGAAAGTCTGCGTTCAATTTACCCTCAAAACAATCATTATAAATAGAGGTAACTACTTTAGACTTTTCAAAGAGAGGTTCATCTTTATAAGATGTTTTCAAATAAAACGGTATTAAACTTGTCATCCAACCATGGCAGTGAATTAAATCAGGTGCCCAACCTAGTTTCTTAACAGTTTCTAAAACCCCTCTACAAAAGAAAATAGCTCTTTCGTCATTGTCTTCAAAAAAGTTATCTTCTTTATCAGATAAAACTGCTTTTCTCTGAAAGTAATCTTCATTATCAATAAAATAAACCTGCATTCTAGCAGGCTGAATCGAAGCTACTTTAATAATCAGTGGATGATCATTGTCATCAATAATTAAATTCATACCTGAAAGGCGAATAACTTCATGAAGTTGATTTCTTCTCTCATTGATACATCCAAACTTAGGCATGAAAGTTCTTATTTCTTTGCCTTTTTCTTGTATGTTTTGTGGTAAATTTCGTCCTATTTTAGAAAGATTGTTTTCTGGAAGGTAAGGTGCTATTTCTTGTGAAATATAGAGAATTCTTTTTTTACTCATAGGAAAGGAATTAGTTAATAAAGCTTTACAAAATTACGTAAAAAAAAAGGTATCACACAAATCTATTTTTGAGTCAAGCTGTATTTTTTATAGATTAATCCTCAATAAATTCAATTATTATAAAAATAAACTGAATTTTGATTGATAACAATTCATCCGTTTCACTGACCCACTCTATGAACGTATTCTACGATGCTACCACGATCAAGGAACACCTTAATGAATTATCTGACAAAGATATAAGTACAGGTTTTGTCCCAACAATGGGTGCCTTACATGATGGACATGTTTCCCTAATCAACCGAGCAAAACAGGAGGTTGATCAGGTGATCTGTTCCATTTTCGTCAATCCACTACAATTTAATCGAAAAGAGGATCTTGAAAATTATCCTAATAGAGTTAAAGAAGATACAGCCATATTGGAAAAAGCTGAATGCGATATCTTGTTTTTACCTGATTATGAGACCATGTATCCAAAGTCACCAGATTTAAGTTTCAATTTTGGGAGCATTGCTAAAGGCATGGAAGCCAAATACAGACCTCAACATTTTGAAGGTGTAGCAGCAGTTATAAGACGTTTTTTTGAAATCTTGTCCCCTGATAAAGCTTATTTTGGAGAAAAAGACTTTCAGCAATTAGCAATCATCCGATGGTTAAGGGATGCCTATAACTTTAAAACTGAAATAGTCGGATGTAAAACATTAAGAGCGAAAAACGGGTTAGCATTGAGTTCTAGAAATTACTTGTTGACTGAAAAAGACCTTAAAAAAGCAGCCTTTATTTATAAAACAATGTCTTTTGCAAAAGAAAATAAATCTAGCTACAGCCCTAATAACTTGGTAGATATTTGTAAAGACAAACTAAGTAAAAATGACTTTCAAGTTGATTATTTCTCGATTGTAGATGAAAAAACACTTCAAGAAATTAGCAATTGGTCAGAAACAGAAAGTCCAAGAGTTTTTGTGGCGGCCTACCTATCAGGTGTGCGTTTGATTGACAATATTAGCCTAATTCATTAAATTCACCGTTTTTAAACTACTTCTGCATTGAAACCCATTCTTTCTTTTTTAAAAATTGCACTGCCACTTGCATTTGGTGTCTTTTTGATTTGGTATGTGTTTAAAGATTTAAGTCCTCAAGAAGAAAAAGAGCTTTATAAAGCAATTAATGAGGCAAATTACTTTTGGATCTTTCTTTCCATGTCTTTGGGAATTTTAAGCCATTTTAGTAGAGCAATCAGATGGAAATACAGCATTCAACCGCTTGGGAAAACCCCTGGGTTTTGGAACAGCTTTTTTACAGTTATGATTGGTTATGTTGCCAATTTAGCACTTCCACGGTTAGGAGAGGTAACTAGACCCGCTCTTTTAGCTAAATATGAAAACCTCCCTTTTAATAAGTTATTTGGGACAATTCTAGCAGAAAGAGTTGCCGATCTTATTATTTTGGCTCTAATTATGGGTTCTATTATCTTTCTTGAATTCGATTTATTGAGAGATACCATCATAGAATATTCTGAATCAGGTTCAGAAAAGTTTAGTTTGCAAAATATCATTATCATTGGGGTTATTTTACTGTTAGGATTGGTCTTTTTTATCCTTTTAATCGTTTCAAAATCAACACATCCACTTCTTGTAAAAATTCGAGAAATGCTGAGAGGCATATTAGAAGGCCTGCAATCAATTTTAAAAATGAAGCAAAAAGGATACTTCTTGATGCATACAGCTTTTATTTGGATTGCTTATGTTTCAATGTTTTACGTTTGCTTTTTTGCTTTAGAAGCCACTTCTGATGTGCCTTTATCTGCAGTATTGGCTTCATTTGTAACAGGAAGTTTAGCAATTGTATTTGTACAAGGGGGATTGGGAGTATTTCCGATTGCCATTATGGAAACGCTTATTTTATACAATGTATCTAAACCTGCTGCACTTGCACTTGGTTGGATTTTATGGTCATCGCAAACCATCATGATTATTGTTGTTGGAGTTTTGAGTATACCTTTGCTTCGATTAATTAATAAAAACAAGTCCATTGAAAGCACTTGATGTTCTAAAAAATAAAATTTTCACAGAGGAGCAACTTCGTTGGGAACTCAACCGTTGGCAGTTGAAAGACGAGAAAGTTGTTTTTACCAATGGCTGCTTCGACCTTTTGCATCAGGGGCACATCGATTATCTTTCAAAAGCAGCAGATTTAGGAACAAAATTGATTGTGGGAGTTAATTCTGATGCTTCTATCAAACGCTTAAATAAAGGAAAAAGCCGACCAATTCAAGATGAAACTTCTAGAGCAATAATAATTGCCGCTTTGCACTTTGTCTCTGCAGTTGTTATCTTTGATGAAACTAATCCCTTGAATTTAATTACTTTTATTCGTCCAACAGTTCTGGTAAAAGGGAGTGATTATAAAATTGAGGAAATCGTTGGACACGAAGTAGTTCAATCTTATGGAGGTCTTGTAAAAACAATAGATTTTCTTCAAGGATACTCTACTTCAGCAATTGAAGCTAAAATAAAAAACACATAAGATGGTTAAATTTTACCTTTTTTTCTGGTTCATATTCAGCGGTATATTTTTATTGGCGCAGGACTCTTCAGCCTTTTACCAAAAACTTGCCGAACAACATTATCAAGCAGAAGAGTATGAAAAAGCAATGGCCAGTTATGAAAAAGCAATGGCTAAGAGCCCTGATAATTTCACAATTATCAAAGGTTTAGGAGATAGTAAACACAAGCTTGATTTATTTAAAGAAGCGATTGATTTATATGATCAAGCTGAAAAAATCAATGATCAAGATGCTGAATTGTATTTTAATCGAGGAGCAGCGAAAGTATTTATCGATGAATTTAAAAGTGCCATCAAAGATTTTGATCAATCAATTAAACTGAGGCCAACTTTTCCAGATGTATACTATTACCGAGGTTTCTCAAATGGGTCATTAAACCGATTTCAGGCAGCTATCACTGATTACAGCAAAGCAATAGAATTAAACCCCGACTATGCCGAAGCTTATTACAACAGAGGAGCAGCTAAAGCTGAATTAGAATTTTACGATGCAGGTTTAAATGATTTTAATACTGCACTTGATAAAGATCCTAAGCTAGAAAATGGACAAATCAATTTAGCCTTAAGCAACTTAGGTTTAAAAAAATACCAAGAGGCAATTGAAGGTTTTACCAATGTAATTGAACTTCGTGATGAAAATCTTGCAAGAGCATTTTTCTACCGTGGAGAGGCTTATTATGAAATTGATGATAAATCGAAGGCATGTGCAGATTGGAAAAAAGCAGCAGCGCTAAACTTAGAACAAGCAGAAGCGAATGTTTCAGATTTTTGTGGTGACAAAGCAAAACCAAAAAAACGCGAAATAGAAATTATTTTTTAATTTATTCTTTTGGCTAAACTCAAAACAGCCTATTTCTGTCAAAATTGTGGCGCACAAGCTAGTAAATGGATTGGTAAATGTCCATCCTGCAATGAGTGGAATACCTATGTAGAAGAAGTAATTCAAAAAGAAAATGGTATTGCTAGTTCATCTACTAAGCAAAGAGCTAGTAAACCAGTCCTTATTTCAGAGATTGAAGAGAATAAAGAAATTCGCTTTCGCACACCGGATCAAGAAATCAATCGTGTTTTAGGTGGTGGAATTGTACCCGGCTCTTTGCAACTATTTGGAGGTGAACCCGGAATTGGAAAGTCTACGCTTTTGTTGCAACTGGCTTTAAATTGGAGTGGTGTTAAAGTGCTCTATATTTCAGGTGAGGAGAGTGAGCAACAAATCAAAATGAGGGCAAATCGTATTGGCATAAAAAACAAGGAGTGCTATTTACTTTCTGAAACCTCTGTTCAAACCATTATACAACACTTAGTAAAAATTGAGCCAGATCTTGTCATTGTTGACAGTATTCAAACCTTACACAGTGGTTTAATTGAGTCATCAGCGGGAAGTATTTCGCAAATAAGAGAGTGTGCAGGAGATTTGATGCGCTTTGCAAAAGAAACCAACACCCCAATATTCTTAATTGGCCACATCAATAAAGAAGGAAATTTAGCTGGACCAAAAGTATTGGAACACATGGTAGATGTGGTTTTGCAATTTGAGGGAGATAGACACCATATTTACAGACTACTAAGAACTTCAAAAAATAGATTTGGCCCTACCAATGAAATCGGTATTTATGAAATGCTTGGGAACGGTTTACGAGAAGTTGACAATCCTTCAGAAATATTGCTTTCTAACCGAGACGAGCAATTAAGTGGCTCTGCAATTTCTTCGAGTATGGAAGGTTTGCGTCCCATGTTGATTGAGGTTCAGTCATTGGTTAGTTCTGCTGCCTACGGAACTCCTCAACGTTCTGCTACAGGTTTTGATTTGAGAAGGCTAAACATGTTACTAGCAGTGTTAGAAAAGCGCTGTGGTTTTAAACTAGGGGCTAAAGATGTGTTTTTAAACATAGCAGGTGGAATCAAAGTTGAAGACCCTGCAATTGACTTAGCTGTTGTGAGTGCTGTACTTTCCTCGAGTGAAGATTTTCCCATTCCTTCAAAAAGCTGTTTTGCTGCTGAAGTAGGACTTTCAGGAGAAATTAGACCTGTAAATAAAATTGAACAACGCATTTTGGAAGCTCAAAAATTAGGGTTTGATAAAATTTTTCTTTCTAAATACAACTTAAAAGGATTAAGTAAAAAGGATTTTTCAATCGAGCTTGCAGCTGTAGGAAAAATTGAAGAAGTTTTTAATCAACTCTTTGGCTAATGTTTACTCACCCTTCAGGTATTCTCAAACAGCTTTACCCTTCTCTTTATTGGAATGTAAAGACGAACGAGCCTGCTATTTTCCTCACTTTTGATGATGGTCCAACTCCTGGAGTAACTGAGTGGATACTTGAAATACTGAAAAGCTATAATGCGAAAGCAACGTTTTTTTGTATAGGTAAAAATGTAGAAATGCATCCTGAACTATACCAACAAATTGTGAGTGAAGGCCATGCTGTTGGAAATCATACCTACCAGCATTTAAATGGATGGAAGGTCTCCAAAAATAACTACCTCGAAGATGTTCAAAAATGTGCTCAACTAATTGATTCTAAAATTTTCAGACCACCTTATGGAAAAATTAGCTCGCAACAAATCCGAGTATTAAAGAATGAATTTAAAATTGTGATGTGGTCTGTTTTGAGTAAAGATTACGATCCTAGAACTTCAAAGGAGAAGAGTTTAGGGATTAGTTTAAAGCAATTAAAAGGTGGCGACATCATTACATTGCATGATAGCTTGAAAGCTGCTGATAAGATGAAATACGTTTTAGAAAATTTACTGCAACACACTCAACAAAAAGGCTGGATATTAAAAAAAATTACTGAATCTGAGCTAAGTGTTGTTTGATTTCATTTGCCTGCACCACACCTGATTTGCGCCAAATTATTTTCCCCTGATGAAATAGAATTAAAGTTGGTACACCTTTAATTGCGTATTTCTGAGCAACTGCTTGATTTTTATCAACATCAATTTTGAGTATATTCAATTGCTTTCCGACCTCTTGCTTCAATGAATTCAATATAGGAGCTTGAACTTTACAAGGTCCACACCATTCCGCAAAGAAGTCAACTAGTACAGGTGTTTCACCATTTATATATTCATTAAAATTGGCCATTTTTAATCTTCAGTTGTAACTGTTTTCCGAGAACCGGTGCTATTAAATCTAAAGGAGAGCATTATTTCATGAGAGCCGGTGCTATAGTTTTGTAACTCAGAGTTAGTAATGTCATATGAATACCCAAAAGAAATGTTATCTTGTAAGACATATCCTGCTAAAATACCAATAGCATCAGCTCTTCTATATGACACTCCTAGCCAATACTTTTTCTCATAGATTCCTCTCAAAGTAAATTCATAAGAAAGCGGAGTTGGTTTCACATACTTCAGTAAAAATGAAGGTTCAACATCAAATTGGTCGTTAACGGAGTAAGTGTATCCCCCCATTATGAAGTAATGATTGACTAATCTTCCTGTAGGATTGCTGATAGCATTTTCAAAGCTTAATTCATTTCGCAACAATTGTGGTGCAGAAGCTCCGAAGAAATAATTCTTTCCATATAAATAAAAGCTAAAACCTGCATCAGGGTAAAGTGTATTCTCTTGGTTTGCACTTGCGACTTGGTCATTGTCTTGATCAAAACTTATTTGTGTTCCATCAACTGTATAGTTGAGTATACCAGCATTTAAAGCAAAAGACAAGCGTATTTCATCGTCTAATTGAAAATGATAAGAATAAGATAAGCTCATTCCATTTCTTCTAGTTGGTCCCGTTACGTCTGAAAAGATATATCCCCCTATTCCCATTTTTTGATGTTCAATTGGCCCATTCACACTTAAAATATATGTCCTAGGCGCATCTCTTACTCCTTCCCATTGAGAACGATAATTTGATTGACCTAAAAAATAGTTTTCAGTTCCAGCCGAGGCAGGGTTAATGACATACTTATTCAAGACGTATTGAGTATATTGAGGCAATTGCTGTGCTTTTAGCTTGCTGCTTATTACAAGGCATGCTAAAGCCATAAATAAGAAGTAACGTAGCTTCTTTATATCTATTCGATTCATCTTTTTCATTTTACTTTACAATAGTAATTGGTCCGGTTATCGGTTTGAATCGATCCGTTTTTAAATCAATTATATAATAATAAGTTCCAACAGGAAGGGATTTCCCATTAAAAGTACCATCCCAAGGTTCAGCATATCCATTTCTCTGCTCATAAAGTAATTCTCCCCATCTACTAAAAATTTGAACAGTAGCCCCTGGGAATTCTCTGATGAAATTCAAGTTCCAAACATCATTCGTTCCATCTCCATTAGGTGAAAACCCTGAAGGAATATCTAAATCCGGAGAATAAATCACTTCAAGAGAATCTACATAGACACAGCCATTCGTATCTCTAACTGTAAGAAAGTAAGTGATAGTTTCACGAGTAGATGAGATTGGTTCAGCAATACTGCTATCTGTCAATGCTGTTCCCGGCGACCAATTATAACTATAGGATTGATCTTTATTACTCAATTGAATATTCGCAACTTCATCTTTATAGATAAAAATTTTGCTTGGTACACCAACAGCAGGATTGGCAATTACCGAAACAGCATACTCAGTAGTATCTGAACATTTCCCATCACTTGCAATAAAGAAGAAACTATAATTACCAATTGGTCTAATTAAAGTTGTATCTAGACTATTTGTTATTATCGTAGTTTGATTTGCCTGATACCATCCAAATGAACTTACATTGTTTCCAATTACAGATCCATTTAAATGAATGCTATCTCCATCACAAAAGAGAGTTTGACTTGGAACTACCGCAATAAGTGTATCATTTGCAGCAATAAATACTGTATCAGTTACAGAACATCCTTTTGCATCTGATACTTCTACGATGTTTGGTCCAAAGCAAAGATCTGTTGGATTACTACCACTTTGTCCACCACTCCAATTAAATGTATATGGCTGTTGTCCACCACTAGCACTTATACTAGCAGAAGCATCACAATTAGAGCTACAATCTAAATCTGTTTGAGAATCAATGCTTATTACAATTGGAAGCGGCTCTACTAAAACAGTAGAATTTGTTGCAGTACATCCATTGGCATCTGTTGCAGTTACAGTGTAAGTTCCCGCACAAAGACCAGTTGCCGGAACTTGAGTTTGAGCATTTGGATCACTCCACAAGAATGAATATAATAATGCTCCTCCTTGAGTTGACACAAACAATTCTCCATCACATTCAGCTGCACATGTTATTGCTTTTACAGTTGAGATAGAAAGTAAAATACTATCTGGCTCATCAATACTAACATTTACAAAAGACCTACATCCTGCGGGAAGAGTTGTTACTTCAAGTACATAATTTCCTGCACAAACTGTATTATTCAAATCTTCATTAGGAGAAGCTATCGCTTGGCCTTGATCGTTTAACCATTGGAAAGAAAGGCTTGCTGAAGAAGTCACATTACTGATTAATGACCCATCACACGTTCCAAAGCAAGAAATTGAACTGATTGATGGTTCTGGAGTCAATGGTACTCCATTGTTTGAAATGGTGTACGCTGCAGTTTCAGAGCATCCATTTGCATCAGTTACAGTAACATTGTAAACACCTGCACAAAGAGCAGTAATAGAACTTGTGTCGTTTTGAGGTGTTGGTGCCCAATTATAGGAGTATGGAGCTGTTCCTCCACTCACATTTAAGTTGATAGCCCCATTACATGGAATTTGATTACAAGTTGCACTTTGAATAGTTGCTTGAATAAGTACTACATTCGGACTTGTAATTTCCAATTCTACTGTTCTAGAACAGAAATTGGCATCAAAAACTTGTACGAAGTAAGTCCCCTTACATAGATTTGACAAGCTATTAGTTGTTGCTCCATTGTGTTGCCACAAGAAGCTGTATGGAGCTACACCACCAACTGGTTGGATTAATGCCGTTCCATCGCAAGTTGTAGCACATGAAGCAGCGGTAGTTGTTACCAATTCACTTGTTGGTCCACCAATTGTATTAATTCCGAAATTAATCGTTTCACTACAACCATTTGCATCAGTTACAATTACAGAATGTGATCCACCGCATAAATTAGCGGCAGTGTCGACTACTGAACCATTACTCCATAAATACGAGTAGGGTGCTGTTCCACCTGTTACTGAAAGACTAGCTTGACCATTACAGCTGCCACAAGTAGCATCTTGTCTATTAAGTGAGACCAACAATTCAGGAGAGCTTGTAATAGTTGATGATTCAACTCCTGTACAACCAACAGCATCTGTAACTACCACAGTATAAGTTCCTGAAGCAATATTAGTTAGATCTTCTGTTGTTTGCCCAAGAGGCAACCAATTGTAATTAAATGGAGCATTAGTTCCGTTTGCAGTAATGAAAATTGCTCCATTATTCGTTCCAAAACAACCTGCATTTCTAGTAGAGTCAACTGTTACAGTTGGTCCATCGACATTTCCTAAAACAGCTGTAAATCTTTCTTCACAAACATTGTCATCTCTAACTCTTAAGAAATAAATTCCAGCAGATATGTTTTCAATAATCGAATCCGTCTCTCCTACTAATAGATTATTTAATCCATCAAACCATTGGAAATCGTAATCTACAACTGCAACACCACCATTGACTCTTGCAGTGATCCTTCCGTCAGCGATTCCACAATTAGCTTCTTGAGTTATCAAACTAGCTGTTATAGCTGTTGATTGACCAATTGTGAAAGTAAATACTGAATCACAACTATTTGCATCGGTTATGGTCAAGGAATAATTTCCTGCACATAAGCTGGTAACACTGTTAGTGCCTTGACCAACAGTAACTCCTGATGACCAAGTATATGTGATTGGGTTTGTTCCTCCACCTACATTTACAGATATACTTCCATTACACGAGTTATTGCAAGTTGCATCAGCAACGGATGCCGTTAGTGTAAATGGTTGAGGTTCACCGATTGTTATAGTAGAAATGGTGATACAAGTATCATTATTTGTGATTTCTACAAAATAATCTCCAGCTGCTAAACCCGTTGCAGTAGCAGTATTTTGACCGATTGGAAGTCCACTTAAAGCATCAAACCACTCAACAGAGCAATTAGGCGCATTGCAATCAAAGAATGCAGTTGCCGCTCCATCATTTCCTCCGAAGCAAGAAACGTCAGTTACAACAATGCTGTCGATCACTTCAGCTCCTTTGTTGCTGATGCCTACACTAAACATTTCTGAACAACCTAAATCATCTGTAACTTGAACAAAATAGATCCCTGCACAAAGCGTATCCACCAAATTACCTGCAATAACTCCAATAGAGTTCATGCTTTGGTTAAATAGTTCAAAAGTGTATGCTGGACTACCTCCACTTGCATTGATAACAAAGCCTCCATCACAAGAATTACAAGAAGCACTATCAATAGTGAATGAAGCAGTAATTGGAGTAGGAGCATTTATATTAAATGATTCTACAATACTACATCCATTTGCATCTGTGATTGTAACAAAGTAAGGCCCACCGACACAAACTGAATCTGTTGTATTTGGACTAAAGCCTACAGGAACTCCTGCCGACCAATTATAAGTATATGGAGCGGTTCCACCACTAACATTTGCAGTAGCTCTACCATCACAAATTGCTGAAGGACCTCCACAAGATTGATCATTGACTTGAATTGTGGCGGTAATTGGCGCTGCACTTTCTATGGTTAATGTTAAAACAGTATCACAATTTGAAACATCAGAGACTGTTACAGAATATGTTCCAGAACACAAGCCTGTTGCAGTTGCAACACCTTGTCCGTTTGGAGGAACTGGAGACCAAATAAATGAATAGGGAGCTCCTGCTCCTCCACTTGGATTTAAAGCAATTTCTCCATCACAAGCCCCACTACATGTTTCATCACTTACAATTTCACCAGGTAAAATTGATGTTGAAGGATTAATTGTAACACTGTCGACTGCAGAACAACCTAAGCCATTATCAATAGTTACAAAATACTTGCCCGCTGCCAATCCAATTACATTAGGAGTACCCTGACCTGCTCCAGGTGCTGGATTCCAGTTGAATGTAAATCCAGCAGTTCCTCCAACAACTATTACACTGGCAGTTCCATCAGAAATGCCGCTGCAACTTAAATCAGATTTATTGATAGAATAGTCTATGCTATCAGTATCTATCGTAATGGTAATACTAGTATCACAACTCACTGCATCTGTAATTGTTACGCTATAAGTTCCAGCGCACAAGCCGGTAACATTTGCTGTGTTTCCAACAGGAATTGACCAATTATAAGAGTATGGAGCTTGCCCTCCACTAACTATTAAATCAATGGTTCCATCACACGCGTTTTCACAACTTTCATTGGTAAATGATCTACTGGGTATAATTATACTTTTAGGATTTATGATAAAGTTAATCGTTGTGTCACATCCTTCATCATCTGTAATAGTTAATGAATAATTTCCTGCACAAAGAGAGCCAATGGAATCAGTTCCTGCAATTGGACCATTTGGTCCGTTCCAAGAATAAGCGTATGGAGGCGTTCCACCCAAAGGACTTGCCTTAGCATACCCTTGACAAACTGTAGTTATTCCACATCCGTCATCAACTGTTATTAGATTTGGTTGAATAGCATTTGGTTCTGTAATCGGAATGTTGAATGTCCCTGAGCAACCCGTTGCATCAGTAACAGTAAGTCCATAATTTCCTGCACTTAATCCTGTAGGATTAGATCCACTTAAGCCAAACTGCGACCAAGTATAAGTTATCGGTGCTACAGCAGTAGGTCCGACAGTTACATTGATGGCTCCATCATTTGCTCCGTTACAAGAAACATCTGTAGTATCAATATCAACACTGTAAATAGGTGTGCTACCGATAGATATGGTTTCAATTAATAAACAGTTATTGGCATCTGTAATAGTTACGGTATAGTTTCCTGCACTTAAGTTAGTAATACAAGATGTTATTGAAGAATTCGGCCATATAAAAGAATAGGGAGGTGTACCACCACTTACATTAGCACATGAAGATCCATTTACTAATCCACAGTCTTCGTCTACATTTGTAAAACTAGCAGTAAGTGCTGTTGGTTCTGTTATATTGAATGTAATTACTGAATCACAATTGTTTGCATCGCTTAAAGTTAGGGTATAGGTTCCTGCAGCTAAATTTGAGTTTAAACTATTTGTTCCAGCACCTGCATTGCTCCATGCAAATGTATATGGAGGCGTTCCTCCATTTATATTTAATATTTCAATGCTTCCTAAGTTATCTCCAAAACATGGATTATTGGTTACTGAATCAATAAATGTATAATTGCTTCCACCTGAATTGATATCAAAAGATACTACAGTATCACAAAGGTTAGCATCTGTTAGAGTTAAAAAGTAAGTACCTGCATTTAAACTGAAAATAGAATCCGTTCCTTGTCCATTTGGATTGCCTGGTCCCCAAGTGTAAGTATAGGGTGGCGTCCCTCCTGTTGAGTTGGCAGCAGAAGCCGAACCATTAGGAGAAATACAATCGGCATCTCTTAAGGAAAGAACAGGATTAAGACTAGTCGGTTCTGTGATCGTAAAGCTCTGAACTGTTGAACAACTCGTTGCATCTGTGACCGTTACACTGTAACTATTGGCTGTTAACCCCGCCCTAAAGAAGTTCGTACTCGCATCGTCCCATAAAAAGGTATAAGGTGCTGTGCCGCCGGATGGAGACAAGGAGATATTTCCAGTATTCCCTCCATTACAATCAACATCTGTGATCGTTTCATTCAAGGCGATGTTTCCGCCGGGGTTAATCGTGAACGTTTCTACCAATGTACAACTGTTATCATCCGTAATGGTTACCGTGTAAGTTCCTGCACTTAAGCCATTAATGCTCGGTGTCGTTGCTGTGGTTGACCATGAATAAGTATATGGCGCTGTGCCACCGGTTGCTCCGCTTGCATTAGCACTTCCATCATTGCCAGGGGTACAACTCTCATCCACTGTGACTAAGTTCGATGTTAGCGCTGTTGGTTCTGTTACTGTTATACTCTGAACTGTTGAACAACTCGTTGCATCTGTGACCGTTACACTGTAACTATTGG
>CAXBCF010000012.1:0-98567 GCA_963973975.1 uncultured Flavobacteriales bacterium | reverse complement strand
CCAACCATTCATCAGCGGTGCATTTGTCTTTACAAATTTCATTTCTAATGGCTTCAGCAAAAATTTCAGCGCCTCCTCCTGGTAAAGAATCCTGTCCGTGATCTTTCAAGATTTGCAAGCCTTCACGGTAAGAAACTTTCGCTTTTCTACACATGTATTCTAATTCCACAGCAGTGAAAGCCTTAACATGTAAACTTGGTCGGATTGCTTTTACATTTTTAATCAAGTTGGCGAAATACTGTAAACCCATTTTTGGATGTACTCCTCCAACAATATGAACTTCAGTAACTTCTTTGTCTTGGTAAGAGCGAACTTTCTCATAGATTTCCTCTTCACTCATCTCCCAAGCATCGTAGTCTCCTTTTTGGCGAATTAATTTGGAATAGGCGCAAAATTTGCAATCAAATACACAGATATTGGTAGGTTCAATGTGAAAATTTTTGTTGAAATAGGTGGTGTCTCCGTGCTTTTCTTCTCGGATGTAATTTGCTAAACTGCCTAAAAAATTAAGTTCTCCTTTTTCGAATAAGATCACACCATCTTCAAAGCTGATCCGCTCTTTATTTAAAACCTTTTCGGCGATACTTTGTAAATCTTTGTCTTTTGTACTTTTTATTGCTAGGCTTATATCCATGGTCTCAAATTCTTTGTCAAAATTAAGGCTTTGCAGTAATCTAATGCTGAATAATGAACTTTTTTATTAGCTGTTCATTTTTACTTTTAATGTTCAAAAAATAGATACCTGAAGCGAGTGTATTAGTCTCAATTTCTAAACCCTTATGTACTGATTTTGTTTGTGTACTCAGTCTTTTTCCTGATATATTATAGAGACTAATTTCTAACTCTTTGGTCATAATTTCTATAGGAACTACTAGCATAATTTTCTCATTAGCAGGATTTGGGTATAATTCAACCGTTTCAAGTAAGGATACTTTCTTTATTCCCACTGGCAAACATCCATTGGCTGTAATCAGTTCTGACCTTCCATTAATTAATGCATTCCTCATTCTCGTTTTTTGCCCTTCAGTGAAATTAGCCATGCAAGCATCGTCAACAAAGCCCATAAAATTACTGAGCATATCAGGTGAACCACAACTTGTTCTATTTTGCGGACAAGCCAAAACTGGTCCATCTTGAAGTGGGGTGTCACTCACACCATCATCGTTTGTGCAATTGCTGTTATTATTAGCATTTCCCCAAGGGTGACTTAAATTTAACCAATGCCCAATTTCATGAGTTGCTGACCTCCCTTTATCGTAAGGCGGAACAACAGAGCCAATCGTCCCGAAATTGGTAAAATCAACAACAACTCCATCTTTAATACTAGCCACAATTCCTGGAGGAAAGGCATAACCTGCAGTTTGACCATCTATGTCGCAAACCCAAATGTTTAAGTACTTATCGGTATCCCAAGCGGGTGCTAGTTGATAATATTGGGTGGAATTGAGCGCACAAACATTATCAATTTGTGTTGAGGTACGAGTAATTCCATCTGTTTCGTTTCCATCAGGATCGCGTTGAGCTAAGCAAAAGCTGATTTTGCTATCAGCAATTGAAAAACCGGGTTTAACGATACTAGTATCTGTATTTCTTTTTCTAAAGTCTTCATTTATAACTCGAATTTGTGATTCAATTTGTGCAACAGAAATATTTTCTACACTGTTTTTATAAATTACATGAATCACAGTGGGAATAATGTATTCATCACCTGTTTTAGTATGCTGAACTTGTTTATTCAATAAATTTAACTCATCAATTTTTTGAATGAATTGAGCTTGATGCTTATTTTGTTCATAGTAAATTTCCCATCCACAATGCTTTTGTGACTTGCTTTCAAGACTGCTAAATGCAATAATTCCAAAAACTAAAAAGCGAAGAAAAAATTTCATTTAGCAAATATCTGAATTTAGAGGCAACCGGAAACTACTTACTTACGTCTTGTTAAAGTAAGAGATTGTGGTAGATATCTTACGTCTATTCCCAAAAGGGCTCTCTATTTGAGAGCCCTTTTATTTTTTCACTAAAAAGTGCTACTTTTTGCACCTTTGCAGAAGCTACAATACTTAGCTGTACTAGTATGTTGAAAAGCTGAGTTTTTATCCAATAAATTGTTGAGCACATCCTCTAAAATTAACTTCAAATCTTTTTTACCATCTTCAGGACTTGCTTTAAGTTTTAAAAAACCTTGAGAAATTGTTCTCAATGAAATATTTCCCGCTTCAATCGTTTCTGAAGGGTGCGCTTGCGTGTACAAATATTGATAAACCAATAGCTGTAAGGCCTTTCCTTTTTTTCCATTCAAAATTATATCAATAGAGGAGTAGTTGAGTTCACCAGACTCCACCCCGCCAGTTTTATAATCGATGATTCTTTTCTGCCCATTTAAGCGATCTATTCGATCTATTTTACCTCTTAGTTTGATAGGAAAGTTAATAGCAGCAGCTAAATTTAATTCTATTTCAGCTTCAAGTGATTCTTCTAAGGCGATGATTTGTAATTCATTTCCTGCTTTTATAAGTTTTAAATCACTGTCAATTAAAGACTGAACCATTTTACAAGCGACTTCATAACTTAAGTGCTTGTTGCCAAATTGGGGTTTGCTTTTTATTTCCACAATAAATTGATTTTCTACTGTTGAAGCAACTAAGCTTTTAGCTTGCTTTAGACTTTTTTCATCGAGTATCTGTCCAATAAATGGTTGATACAACAACTCTAGACTGTCGTGAACTATAGTTCCTAAAGTGCGGTCTTCAATATCTTGTTGAAAAATTTCCAACTCTTTTAATTTCAACACATACTTAAAATAATAGTCTAAAGGACAACTGATGTAAGTATTGATTGCTGAAGGAGAAAGTCCTTTTTTGAGGTGCTCCAAGATGGCATTAATCTCAAAATCCTCTTTAAAAATTAACTCCACTTCTTCTTTTTGAACAGGTATTCCAGTAGAAATTTGCTTTTCTTCAATGGTAACTTGCTTATTCTTATGCGGCATTTCATAAAGCAATTGGGAGATAAATCGACTTTTTTCTCCACCTTGCAAGGGATCTACTTTTGTATTGTATAAAATTGAAATGTTTTTAGCTCTTTGCAGTAAGCGATAAAAGTGATAAGCAAAAATGGCATCTTTTTCCTTGTAAGAAGGGAGTTGAAATTTCTTTTTAATGTCAAAAGGAATGAGAGAGTTAACGCTTTTTCCAGATGGTAAAATACCTTCGTTGACACTGCTGATGATGATGTTTTCGAAATCGAGTGTTCTGCTTTCCAGAACCCCCATTATTTGTAATCCCCCAAGAGGTTCACCAATGAAATCAACGCTTTCTTTACTCACCAACTGTCGATATAATTGAATTAACCCTTCAACTTTTAGTTCAAAAGGTTTTTGATCAACAAGCTGTTCTAATCGGTTGAAAACAGCTAAAAATTGAGCTAAGAAAGCAGTATTTAAACCATTTAGACTCGTAGCTTTATTATTCTGTAAGCGATGAATGATTGCTAATAAAGCTCTTACAATTTCTTGTGATGTGGGTTTCTTCTCAGGAAATAGTGCATTTTCAAAGAGGTCATTTAAGGCCTTTAATTGTTTTGAATCAACTTTAAACAACTGTAAATCTTTAATTGATTTTGTGCAGGATTCGATTGCCTCAATGCATTTCTGATCTAAGAATTGACTGTTTTGATGGTTCATAAAGAGGAGTAATTTTCCTAAATCATAGCTATTTGTTGATTCATCCTCAGAACCATAATTTCTAAAAATCAGCAAGTAGCTTTCAAACCAAGAATAAAAAGTTGCAGCTCTGAGCGGATAACCCATGGTAACATTGATGCGATCGGTTTTCTGTGGAATGCTTTGAAGAACAGGGAGTAATATTGTTTCATCGGCAAGCACTACAGCAGTTTGAATTTCTTTAGCGCTTTGATTGTTGTCTAAAAGCGTTCCAATCAATTTTGCTTGTCCAACATTTCCCGCTACACCGTAAATGGAGATTTTTTTCTCTCCTTCTAATAAGTCTTTGTATACCCAATCGAGGGGTTTTTCTGATTTATTTTGATGTTGTCTTAAAAATAAACCAGCTTCCTGCAAAGGATCATTGAGGTAATAAGCATCAGCATCCCAAAGTTGTTCAGCATTTTTTTCCTTTACAAAATAGGTCATAATACTTTCTTCCGCTTTAGTAAGCGCATTAAATCCAATAAAGTAGACTTGATTGATGTGGCTTACATCAATTTTATTAGCTTGCAAATTCTCAGCAACCATTCTAAATCCAAGCCCTTGATAAACTTGCTTTTTCTGGATTAATCGCTCTCGAAATAGTTGGTAATAGGTTTTCAACTGTCGGTAAAATCGAAGGTATTTACTTTGAAATTCAGTGAGTTCTCCGGTTTCAGGGTTCCAAGTTTCAATGGCTTTGGCCTCAGTTAAAAAGCCAAAAAGTTCATTTCCATCAACCATGTAGCGGTCGATTTCATTCATGTCTTGCAGCAACATGCTGCCCCAACTTATAAAATCTTCAAAAGTTTCAGCTTTTTCGCGCTCAATTTCTCTGTGGACTTCATAAAGCTCAAAAATTAAATCAATTTGATCGAGTTTTTGATAAGCACCTAATTCTTGAATAAAATCTTCTAAACTATAAAATTCTGGCAACCATCCAGGTTTATTTGTCAATTCAAGAAAGGCTGCACGCATAAAAACAATTGCTCTTCTACTCGGCAATATGAGTCTTAAGTTATCAAAAGAGGTGTGTTTTTCTATGAGCTGACTTGCAACTTGATGGAGAAAAGGGGTCATTTTAAAATTTTGCATAAACTTAGTGATAATCCTAATAATTGCGGTATAGTTTTTGGAATTTGGCATCACATAAATGAATTACAGAATGATTAATTTTGCACACGATATGAGACTTAAATCGAAGTATTTTTTTATAAGTTGTTTTTTTCTGTCAACAAGCATCTTTGCTCAAGAAGACACTCTTTGGAATCAAACCAACTCAAGTGGCCAAAAAGAAGGCTTTTGGCGGGATTTCTATCCAAATGGAAATTTGAAATACAAAGGTGAATTTAAAAATGGCAAACCTTTTTCAGTATTTAAATACTATTATGGTTCAGGTGATATTAAAAGCATTTTGCACAATAGAAATGAGCAAGAAGCTTATGCAACGCATTATTATTCAACAGGTGAGATGCTTGGGCAGGGAAAATACCTCAATCGTGAAAAAGACAGTGTTTGGATCACCTATGGGGCAAATAATAAAAAATTAGAAGAAGGTCCTTTCGTGAAAGGAAAAAAACATGGTGAATGGAAAATTTATTATCCAGATGGAGCAATTACTGAGTTGAAGCATTATGTGAACGATGTTGAAGAAGGGGAATATAAATTTTATTTTCCCAATGGTAAGTTAAAACAAAGTGCTTTCTATAAAAATGGAATGATGGAAGGAGAATCTATTTTTTACAATACAGAAGGGAAAAAAATAGTGATTGGAAATTATTTAAATGATTCAAGACATGGAGATTGGACTTATTTTGACGCAGATGGTAATGTAGAAAAAGTATTGAAGTACAAAAATGGAAATTTGCTGAATTATGAACAAGAAGACACTATCGACATTGATGAAGAGGCATTAAGAGAAAGAGTTAAAGACAATTTGGAGTTTGAAGATTTGAGAGGAAAAATTAAATATGAGTAAAGAAAGTAAAGGAAGAGTTTTAGTGGCCATGAGTGGTGGAATCGATAGTTCGGTAGCAGCAATGCTATTGCATGAAGAGGGCTATGAAGTAATTGGTGTTACCATGAAAACATGGGATTATGCCAGTGCTGGAGGTAATAAAAAAACTACTGGTTGCTGTAGTTTAGATGATATCAACGATGCGAGAATTTTGGCAGTGAACTACGGTTTTCACCACATGATCATTGACATTCGCGAAGAGTTCGGTGATTTTATTATTGACAATTTTGTAGAAGAATATACTGCTGGGAGAACTCCAAATCCTTGTGTACTATGTAATACGCACATAAAGTGGGATGCACTTTTGCGAAGAGCCGATCAGCTCGATTGTGATTTTATAGCCACTGGACATTATGCCAATGTGCGTTTAGAAAATGATCGCTATGTCATTTCAAAAGGAAAAGACGAATCAAAAGATCAATCTTACGTGCTTTGGGGCTTGTCTCAAGAGGCCTTGGCTCGAACAATGTTCCCGTTGGGGAAATTTACAAAAGCAGCCATCCGAAAAATGGCTTTAGACCGCGGTCATGAGGAATTGGCTAAGAAAAGTGAAAGCTATGAAATTTGCTTTGTTCCAGACAATGATTACAGGGGCTTTTTAAAACGCAGAGTGGAAGGCTTGGAAGACCGAGTGAAAGGGGGTGATTTTATCGACTTACAAGGAAATGTTATGGGTAAACATGAAGGGTATCCATTTTATACCATTGGTCAACGAAAAGGATTGGGCATTGCCACAGGAGAACCTATGTATGTGATTCGAATTAATCCTGAAAACAATACAGTGGTGCTTGGTAAGAAAGATGATTTAAAACGTCAGAAAATGCGGGTGAGAAGACCGAATCTGATCAAATACAATGAAGTTCCTACAGAAATTGACATTTTAACCAAAGTGCGATACAAGGACAAAGGAACCATGAGTCATTTGAGCATTAATGAAACTGGTGAAATTGAAGTGGACTTTTTTGAACAAGTGAAAGGAATCGCTCCTGGGCAGTCTGCCGTATTTTATGAAGGTAATGACTTGATTGGTGGTGGATTTATAGCAGCAGAATACAATTAAACAAAAAAACATGCGTGTAGTTTATACTAAATTTAAAGTGCTTGGCTTTTGCCTACTCATTCTAGTTGCATGCAATGATGACGATGAAGGAATTACTTCAGATCAAGTTTTAGTTGGCGAAAATTACTTCCCACTTGCAATGGGACAGGTTAAAATTTATCAGGTAGACTCTATCTTATACGATGATTTTAACAACAGCGTGGATACCCTCTCTTTTCAACGAAAGGAAGAAGTTACAGGAATTTTTGTAGATGGAGGAGGTAGAACAAGTTTTATCACCACACTGAGTTTTAGAACTGATAGCACTGCAAGCTGGACCCTTATAAAAAACTTTACTCAAGTTAAATTGCGCCAACGAGTAGAAATTATGGAAGATAATGTCACCACTGTGCCTTTGATTTTTCCTTTTGCAGAAAACAAGCGTTGGGATGCTAATGCCTTCAATGATTTTGAAGAACAAACTTTTCGCTATAAAAACTTGTATCAAACAGTTCAAATTAATCAGCAGTCGTATGATTCTGTTGCCACTGTTGCTCAAATTGATTCTGAAAATTTAATTCAACGCATTTTTGCTGAAGAAAAATACGCTCCAAACCAAGGCTTGATTTACCGCAAGTCACTCAACTTAAATACAGAAGTTAGTGGAGAAATACGAAGTGGCTTCGAAGCGACAATCTCTTTAATTGAGATTCAGCGACCTTAATTTTGAACAGCGGAACTTTAATTCCTACTTTTGAGTATCTTGCTAAAAACTGAATTAATACTATGAAACTAATTCCTATACCAACTGGTAATTTTAAATTAGATGGAGGTGCTATGTTTGGTGTTGTTCCAAAATCGCTTTGGCAAAAAACCAATCCAGCAGACTCGAACAACATGTGCTCTTGGGCCATGCGCTGTTTATTGATTGAAGATGGTGATCGCTTAATGTTGATTGATAATGGAATGGGAGAGAAGCAATCAGAAAAGTTTTTTGGTTACTATTTTTTGCACGGAAATGATTCATTGGAAAATTCATTGAAAGTTAACGGCTATCATCCAGAGGACATTACCGATGTGTTTTTAACTCACTTGCATTTCGACCATTGTGGTGGTGGTGTGAAATGGAATAAAGACAGAACTAACTACGAAGCTACTTTTAAAAATGCCATTTACTGGTCGAATAGAAAACATTGGCAATGGGCAACAGAACCTAATGATCGCGAAAAAGCTTCTTTTTTGAAGGAGAACATTTTACCCATGCAAGAGTTCGGACAACTGAAATTTGTTGAAGAAGAGCCCTTTGATTGGTTCGAAATATTCTACGCCAACGGACATACCGACGCTCAAATGATTCCAATCATTTCATACCAAAATCAGAAGTTGGCATTTGTTGCCGATCTTTTGCCATCAGCCGGCCACATTCCATTACCTTATGTGATGGGCTATGATACTCGTCCATTACTAACTTTAGAAGATCGCAAAGCTTTTTACCGAAGAGCCATCGATGAAAACATGTTGTTATTTATGGAACACGACGCGGACAATGAAGTAATTCGTTTAAAAGATACCGAAAAAGGTGCGCGTTTGGATGTTTCTATGAGGTTTAAGGAGGTGTTTGGATAGTGGGAGGAGTTTTAAGTACTTAAAGTTAAAAGTGACTTAAGTTTAAAGTTAAAAGTTGTTTTTAATTATGAATCTGTCAATTAAGAATTACGAATTTGAATATTGCTAAAAGCTTTTAATAATGAGTGAACTTTTAAATAATATATTTATCCAAATTAGTTTAATTGTACTTGGAATATTGGGCATAATATACTTCGGAAAAATTATAATAAAAGAGGGAGCTATTGCAGAATATGGAGTTTTTGGCTTACTAGTAGGTTCAATATCTATGTTAATAATTGGTTTAAATTTAATTTGTAAAGGCTAAAGGTATGTTGAAATTAGCAACAAGCTAAAAAATGAAACGACATTTGATAATATTATATTCTGTCATCTCAACAGCTTTGATCATTCCGCAAATGACCTTTGGACAAATTGCTGAATCTAACTTGACTGAACAAGAAGCTCATCTTCTTGACTCTTTATTGCAAAATAAAAAAAGTGACTTCAGTTTTGTAAACAAAAAAGTTGCTTTTATCTCGGGACATTCAGCGACTAACATTCAAAATAAATATGACTTCTTTAAAATTCATATTAACAGTTACCTAGATAAAGGACTAAATCCTATAATTAAATATCGTATCCTTGACAAAAATGAGAAATCACAATCAGGTGGTTTTGACGTAATTGTAATGCAGATTCCAAAAATCTTGACAAAAAAACAACATCAAATCAATATTCATAATCTAAAGAAAAAATAAAATCCCGCCCGCCCGTTAGCGCGGACTTGTAGTCCGTGTTTGTATTTCATTAGGACTTGCAGTCCGTATGCAGTTAAGTCATTTATTTTTTATAAATTAGCTTAATGTCAACCAAGTACAAAGTAAAAGACAATACGAAGCCTTATTTTATTACAACTACAATTGTGAGTTGGATAGATACTTCGATAAACTAAGTACAAGTGTTTTCACAAGAAAAGTTCAAAAAGAAAAGCTATTAGAGTCTCTAATGTATTGTCAAAAGGAAATGGGCTTAATAATTTACGCTTGGTTTTTTATTGAGCAATCATTTGCATTTGATATATCAAAGTGCAGATGAAGAGATATCCTTAACGGATATTAATAGAGATTTTAAAACCTTCACAAGTAAAGAAATTGTAAGAATAATTAGTGAAGAGCAAGAGAGCAGAAGAGAATATATGTTGGACCATTTTGAAAAAGCCTGCGAAAATTTAAAGTGAAACCAAAAATATAAAGTGTGGCAAACGGGGTTTCATACAGAAGAAATTAGCAAGCAAAAATTTTTAGAACAAAAGTTGGATTATATTCATAATAATCCGGTTGAGGACGGTGTTGTGGAATTACATGAGGATTACCTATACTCTAGTGCTCGGAATTATACTGACTTAGAAAGTTTGTTCGAAGTTGAGTTATTGAGTAGAAATTGGAAATTTGTTTTATAAGGCACGGACTGCAAGTCCGCGCTAACGGACAATGAAGTAATTCGTTTAAAAGATACCGAAAAAGGTGCGCGTTTGGATGTTTCTATGAGGTTTAAGGAGGTGTTTGGATAGTGGGAGGAGTTTTAAGTACTTAAAGTTAAAAGTGACTTAAGTTTAAAATTAAAAGTTGTTTTTAATTATGAATCTGTCAATTAAGAATTACGAATATGAAAATGGAGGAATCAATAATTACCAATTACTAATCTGTTAATTACTAATTAACAATCAAATAAGATAGAGAAGGGGAAACCCCGCTTCATCGCCTGTTCTATTAGTTGCAGAAAAAGCTAGCAATAATCATAAAAAAAACTCATTCATTAACTCCATCTTCCCTTAATTTCACCAACTCAAACAAAGGATTTATAGAATTGAATGCCATTTAATCAGTACCTTAAAAAACATGCTTTTACAGCTAAATTGATTGAAACTCCTCCATCTCCTGATTTAGGACTAGTTGTTGTGATTCCAGTGTTTAACGAACTTAGTTTAATTCCAACATTGGAAGCGCTCGCAAACTGTGAAGCTCCAAAAAGTGCAGTTGAAGTAATTCTTGTTTTTAATGCTTCTGAAGAGTGTTCTGAAAGTATAAGGAATCAAAACTTAAATGCTGCAAAAGCGGCTCGGGATTGGGAATCTGAACATCGTAGCTTACCTTTTCAACTTTTTCTAATTGAGCAGAATTATTTAGTTGCGAAACATGCAGGGGTAGGTTTAGCTAGAAAAATTGGAATGGATGAGGCAGTTAGGCGTATTGCCCAAATAAATCGACAGGATGGAGTCATTATTTGCTTCGATGCCGACAATAAGTGCGATGCCAATTATTTGAAAGCGATAGAGCAGCATTTTATAAATCATCCCAAGATTGCTGCAAGTGCTATTTATTTTGAGCACCCGCTTTCAGGAACTGAATTTACATCGGATGTTTATGAAGGTATTGCATGGTATGAACTTCATTTGCGTTTTTATAAATTGGGCTTGGCTTTGGCAAATCTTCCTTTTGCATTTCATTCCATTGGTTCTTCTATGGCGGTTAGGGCAGAGGATTATTGCCGACAAGGTGGAATGAATAAACGCAAAGCAGGAGAGGATTTTTACTTTCTTCAAAAATTCATTGACTTAGGTCGTCTAAACGAGATAAATGCAACACGTGTCATTCCTTCCCCTCGTCCATCGGAACGTGTACCATTTGGAACGGGAAGGGCAATCACAGAGATGATGGATGGGAAAAGAAACATCACCCTGAGCTATGCTTTTGAAACTTTCTTGCTGTTGAAATCAATTTTTTCGAACATTGAAAATTGGTATGATTCTAAACCTAGTCCACATCCTATTTTTTTAGCGTTTGTTGGAGAAGAAAATTTCTTTATAAAACTTGAAGAAATTCGACTCAACTCTACCAATTCAGATCGTTTTGTAAAACGATTCTTTCAATGGTTCAATGGCTTTCAGTGCTTAAAATTTGTCCACTATCTTCGCGACAAGCATTTTCCATTAGCTGAATTGGCTTCTGAAGTTCCCAAACTTTTAAATGCAATGGGGCATTCCTATATTTTTAGTAATCCGGTTGAATTGCTAAGCGTTTTGAGGGAAATTGAAAATCCTTGATTTAATACCATTTTTACTTCTTAATGTCGCTACAATATACCGTAAAGTAGAATGCCGATGCTATAGACGTTTAGTCCAAAGATAGTTGGAATATTACGTATATGCTATCGGTATTATGCGATATCCTGAAATCACAATCATTATTACTTCGCGGTCTTTGCGAAAAAAACTTTGCGCGCCTTTGCGAGAAAAAAGAAAATTTCACGCAAAGCTCGCAGAGAATTCGCTAAGCACGCTAAGAGATAGCGCCAATTATTAAAGTAAGGCTTATACCATTTTAAATGTCGCTACGAAATTTCTTTAAGTATATTGCAGATGTACCTGCCTGCCAGACGAAGATTATAAGAAGCAATTATGCGACAACCTTAGGTCACAATCGGAATTAGTCGATTTTTGGATCAATCAATTAGATAGTTTTGAGTATCAAAGCCATTGATTAAGGCCTTGGCGCTCATTCGCTTTTTGCCTTCCAATTGAAGTTCAATAATCTCAAGAAATTTATCGCTTGCACCAATTTTTAATCGGCCTTCATTTAGTTCAATTTTTCCAGCTGCTCCACTAGTTTCATCAAGTATGCTGACTTCATAAATTTTCAATTGCAATTTTTTACCAGAATCATTGTCAATAATTTTAGTCCATGCAGCAGGGTAGGGACTCATTCCCCTTACTAATCTATCAATCTCTTTTGCCGTTTTTTGCCAATCAATTCGACAATCTTCTTTGAAAATTTTTGGTGCCAATGGTGCATTTTCTGAATGCTCTAATTGTGCTTGCTGTTTTAATTGAATATCGCCTTGTTCAATTATTTCTAAGCTTTCCAAAACTAATTTTCCTCCAGCTAGCATTAAGGTATCGTGAAGTGAACCTGCTGTTTCATTTTCCTTGATAGGAATTGTTTTTTGTAGCAAAACATCTCCTGTATCAATTTGATGTTTTAGGAAAAAAGTGGTAAGTCCTGTTTCTTTTTCACCGTTAATAATTGCCCAATTAATTGGTGCAGCACCTCGATACTTCGGCAGTAATGAGGCATGCAGGTTAAAAGTACCCAATCGAGGCATGTTCCAAACTAACTCCGGCAACATTCTGAAAGCAACAACTATTTGTAAATCTGCATTAAATGCCGCTAACTCTTTTAAAAATACTTCATCCTTCAGGTTGCTTGGCTGCAACAAAGCTAAATTTTGAGCCAAGGCATATTCTTTTACCGCAGAAACCTGTATTTTTTGTCCCCTTCCTGCTTTTTTATCTGGAGCGGTAATTACTGCCACCACGTTTCTACCCGACTCATGAATCGCTCTTAAGGTTTCAACGGCAAAGTCTGGTGTTCCAATGAAAATGATTCTCAAATTTTTATTCATATTAAACTAAACTCGATTTCCAATTCCCAAATTTCAGGTAAAGAAAGGACAATAAGCCCATAATAGTAAAGTAAATAAATTCTGTACACCATACCCACGTCAATGATTTTTGTAAGTGAACTCCAATGTAATAGGCCATAAGGAGATAAATTACAATGCTGCTCGTTTCTATTGCCAATGAAACCTGCGTTTTTCCTGTTCCGGTAACGGATGCAAAGAAAATGAAAGCCATGCTGAAAAATAACATTGAACCGCCAATCACATACAAGAGTGGGAGAGAGGTTGCAATTAAAACAGGATTGTTGGTGTAAACTCCAATAATTTCTTGTGGAAAAAATAACAATAAGGGTAAAAAGAGACCTGTACACAAAAGACTTAATTTAACAACTCGAATAACTAATTGCAAAACTTCCGAAGGCTTTCCTTCTCCAATTACATTGGAAACCAAAGTGCTTGTAGCATTGCTAAAGCCAAAAAGGGGAATCATTAAAACCATGTAAATGCTTCTAATTATGTGCGAAGCGGCGAGCTCCTTTTCGCCAATTTTTTCAATGATGAGAAAAAACGCCAACCACGAACTCAGCGCCATAAAGTTTTGAATCATAATGGGGAAACCAATCTTTAAAATTTTAATCAATTTTGTGCCGCTGAAAACAAATTGTAGTTCCAAACCGTATTTTGATCGCTCAATTTTGATTCGAGTATAAAGCACGAAATAAATCATCGCAACAATTTCGGAAATTACCGATGCCAATGCAGCTCCTTCAATTCCCATTTGTGGAAATCCACCATGTCCAAAAATGAGGAGGTAATCCAAAACCACATTGATTCCCGCTTGAATAAAGGTGGCGTAAGTTAGCACACGCGTTTTGGTGATTCCTGTATAAAATGCAATGAATAAAAAGTTGAGATAAGCGAAGAAAATTCCAAATCCTCGAACCTTTAAAAAGGTATTGGATGCTTGCAAAACTGCATCAGAAGAGGTGAAAAAAGTCATTAATGCAGGTGCGACGTATTGGGTAAAGAGAAAAACAAGTACCGAAAGAGGAATTAGAAAATACAGCGCAGTATTGAACAAATGACCGATCTGATGAAAATTTTGTTCTCCATTTCTTCTGCCGATAATAATTTGACAGCCAATGGTAAATCCCATTCCAATCATCACCAACACAAAGTAAAAAATACCTGCATTTCCCGCTGCACCCAATTCAACAAGACCAACTCTGCCTAAAAAAGCTGTATCAGTTACATTTACAATATTTTGAGCAATACCACTGAAGATAATGGGTAAAGAAACTTTCCAAATCCTGTGGTAAGAAATGGCTTTGGTCATCATGATTCAATAAACAATACTAGTCCTTTTAAATAGTCGCCTTCAGGGTGAAATATATTGGTTGGGTGATCTGCTCCTTGGTTTAATCGGTGAATAATTTTCACATTTCTATTGGCTTCAATAGCAGCAGCCGTAACGGTATCTAAAAATAATTGAGTAGAAATCACCTGACTGCAAGAAAACGTGAATAAAATCCCACCTGGGCTTATTTTGCTCAGTGCCAAACTGTTTAATCGTTTGTATCCTTGCACAGCTCGGTGCATGCTTTTTCTACTTTTGGCATAGGCCGGTGGATCTAAAACAATTACATCATAATTTTCATCACTTGACTTTAAAAAGTCCAATGTATCAGATTCAAAAGCTTTGTGTTTGCTGTGCTCTTCAAAGTTTAAGGCTACATTGTTGTTGGTAAGCGCAATTGCTTTTGCAGATGAGTCAACGGAGTGAACTAATTCAGCTCCGGCTGCTAAAGCATAAATACTAAAACCACCACTGTAGCAAAAAGTATTCAGTACTTTTTTATTTTTTACAAAGTTTTGCAACAAAGCCCTGTTGTCTCTTTGATCGAGAAAAAAGCCTGTTTTCTGTCCTGAAACCCAATCCACTTCAAATTTTAGTTTGTTCTCTAAAACTACTTTTGGAACAGAACCTTTTCCAATGATAAAGCCATCTGTAAATTTTTCATCGGAAGTTCCTTGCAAGCTTTTTTCACTTTTGTTGTAAACTGCTTTAAGGGTTGGAATAACCTTTATCAATGCTTTTGCAATTAAGTCAACAGCTCGAATCATTCCTGTGCTATGTGCTTGAATAACTGCTGTAGTTTCATAAATGTCAATGATTAAACCTGGTAGCTCATCGCCTTCAGCGTGAATCAATCGATAACAGTCGGTGCTTTTATTTTCAGTTAAGCCAATTCTTTTACGATACTCAAATGCTTTTTGGATTTTCTCTTCCCAAAATTTTAAGTCAATTTTTTTGTTTTCAAAACAAAGCAAACGAATGGCAATACTTCCTTCAGAGAAATGTCCGACACCTAAAATTTCTTCTGCTTGGTTGCCTACCACTACCGTTTCTCCCTCTAAACTTTTATCAGAAGGAAAGTCATCTGGGAGGATGATTTTTTCAATCGCACCTGAAAAAACCCAAGGGTGTTTTCTTAATAAACTGGCATTTCTCTTGGGCTTTAAAACCACCAAAGGATTTTTCATAGGATTTCTTGGGTGCTAAATATTTAAAAACCGAGGAATTGCCTCGAATGGATTACTTGTGAAATAAATGTAGGAAATTGAGAAGTGTTTAATCCTCTTCTTCCAAGTCTTCAATATTATCTTCGTACTCTTCTCTTGCATCATCGGTTAAGTTACCATCATCATCGTAATCTTCATCATCTTCAATCAGCTGCTCTGCAATGATTTTAGACATTTTGACTAGGTAAATCTTTTCCTCTGTTTCATAACGAAGTGCACTGATTCTATCGCCATCTTTATTGGTGAATGAAATTAAATGCTGACTAAAACCTTCAGGATATTCTAGTTTAATTTGCTGCTGAATCGCTTTTTCGAGTTTTTCAAAAGCTGTAATAAGTCTTGGTTTATTTGGTGTGCTTGCTGCGCTCATGTGTTCTGTTTGTTTTACCAATTAAGTAAATATGCAAATATTAAAGGGGCTACAATGGTAGCATCTGATTCAATGATGTATTTTGGTGTTTCAATTCCCAATTTTCCCCAAGTGATTTTTTCATTAGGTACTGCTCCTGAATAAGATCCATAACTTGTTGTTGAGTCAGAAATTTGACAGAAGTAACTCCAAAATGGGGTATCGGTTCTTTCCATGTCTTGGTAAAGCATTGGTACTACACAAATTGGAAAGTCTCCAGCAATTCCACCACCGATTTGAAAGAATCCAATTCCTTCGCTTCCCGCTTCTCTAGTATACCAATCTGCTAAAAAAACCATGTACTCTATACCTGATTTCATGGTAGAGGGTTTCAATTCATTTTTTAAGCAATAAGACGCGAAAATATTTCCCAAGGTTGAATCTTCCCAACCTGGAACGATGATGGGTATGTTTTTTTCAGCTGCTGCCAACATCCATGAGTCTTTTGAATCAATTTCATAGTATTGCTCTAAATCACCTGAAAGCAATAATTGGTAAAGGTATTCGTGTGGAAAATAGCGTTTACCAGATTTCTCAGCATCATTCCACAATTTAAAAACGTGTTTTTGAAGTCTTCTAAAAGCTTCTTCTTCAGGAATACACGTATCTGTGACACGGTTTAAGCCTTTTTCTAATAAATCCCATTCTTGTTGAGGAGTCAAATCTCTGTAGTTGGGAACTCGCTCATAATGCGAGTGTGCTACCAAATTCATTAAATCTTCTTCTAAGTTAGCTCCTGTACAAGAAATGATTTGAACTTTATCTTGGCGAATCATTTCAGCCAAAGATTTTCCCAATTCTGCGGTGCTCATTG
Source organism: uncultured Flavobacteriales bacterium (assembly GCA_963973975.1). Classification (GTDB taxonomy): domain Bacteria; phylum Bacteroidota; class Bacteroidia; order Flavobacteriales_E; family Vicingaceae; genus UBA1494_A. The sequence continues at coordinate 81,933 of CAXBCF010000012.1, read as the reverse complement.
CTCCAGCAAGTGAAATCAACATTTTCTTGCCATCTGCAAGGTGTGCTTCATAGCCTTTCGCTGCGTCAACAAGTGCTGCTGCATTAAAATGCTTGTAGTGGGTTTCTATAAAATTGGATATGCTGCCTTTATTTTCCATTAATTTCAAATTTATAACTCAAAAGTTTATAATACAATTTTGCTGCAAGGAAATTTGGAGCAGGATTATTTTTCATTGGTGCAAGTTCCACAATATCAAAACCTAGAACTTCTTTTTCCATGAAAACTTTTTTCAAGTATTTCATTGTGGTGTTGAAATCAGGTCCACCGGGTTCTGGAGTACCGGTAGCAGGCATAATGGAAGGATCAAAATAGTCTAAATCGATAGTAATGTATACTTTATTCGTCATTTGTGCGATTGATTGCTCCATCCAAGCTTGATTTTCAAACATGTTGTGAGCAAAGTAGCATTTTTCTAGATTCATGTGTGCTTTCTCAGAATGATCCATGCTGCGAATACCAACTTGAATTAGGTTGGCATTTTTACTAGCATCATATACAGCACAGGCGTGGTTGTATGGTGAACCGTGGTATTCAGGTCTTAAATCTGCATGAGCATCTAATTGCAAAACCGTTAGATTTTCAAATTTCTCGTAAAATGCTTTGATTAATCCTATGCTAACCGAGTGTTCACCACCAAAAAAAGTTAGAAACTTATCCGATTGCAACAGTTTCTTAGTGTTTTTGTAAACTGCTTTAAAAAGCGCTTCAGGACTTTTATTTTCTTTAATGGTGTCTAGAATATGCACACCATTTCTAAAAACTTCCGAGTCGGTTTCGATGTCGTAAAGCTCCATGTTTTCGGCTGCTTCCAAAAAAGCTTCAAATCCTTTATCGGCTCCTTTTCCCCAAGTGCTCGTTCCATCATAGGGAATGGATTGAAGCCAAATTTTTGAATTTTCCTTAGTGGTAAATTCCTTTTCTATCCCTGCAAATTTTCGTTTCATTTTAAATTTAATTAATCTTTTTGATAGCCTAATAATTTAAACATCTCATCTGCTGATTGTTGATTTCTATAAACATAATCAATCAAATTTCCCTGCTCATCCCGATCTAAAATAATGTGCTTGGGCGAAGGAATCAGGCAATGCTTGATTCCACCGTATCCGCTAATGGCATCTTGATAAGCTCCAGTATGGAAGAAACCTAAATAAAGTGGTTCTTTTTCACCATCTTTAATTTCTGGTAATACTACTTCTTGGTTTAAATCTTCAGAATTGTAATAATCTGAATGATCGCAACTAATTCCGCCAATAGCAGCTCTAACGTAACCGTTTTCCCATTTATTGATTGGCAATAAAATGAATTTTTCGTGTATACTCCAAGCATCCGGAATGGTATTCATTAAACTGTTGTCGATGATGTACCAACACTCTGTATCGTTTTGTTGCTTTTTTTCCAACACTTCAAATACGATTGCACCACTTTCTCCAACAGTGTATTTTCCAAATTCTGTATAAATGTCTGGCTCGGGAATTTTATCTTCTGTACAAACGTGTTTGATATTTTTTACAATTTCATTGATCATGAAATCATAGTCGTATTCAAATCCTAGGTTGTTTCTAATGGGCAAGCCACCACCCAAGTTAAAAGAATCTAAGGTATTGCATTTCTTTCTCAAGTCCACGTAAAGATTCAAAGCTCGTTTGAACTCTCCCCAATAATAGAGACTGTCTTTTATGCCTGAGTCCACAAAAAAATGAAGCATTTTTAAACTTACATTTTCCAAATCTTTTAAATGATTTTCATAAAAGTTGATAACTTCACCATGTGGAATTCCCAATCTAGAAGTATAGTAAGAAGCTTGTGGTTCCTCATTAATTGCCATTCTCAAGCCAATTTTAATTTTCTTACTGCATTTTAAAGCCTTAATTCGTTCAATTTCCGGAATGCTGTCTAATACAATCACTACATTAGAAAAACCCAACTCAATTAAGCTGACAATTTTTTCAAGGTATTCGGTGGTTTTATATCCGTTGTTGATAATCATTCTTTTTTTATCGATTTTTCCTTCTTTATGAAGGTTCAGAATCAAATCAATATCAAAAGAAGAGGAAGTTTCTAAGTTAACATCGTGTTTCAAGGCTTCAGTAATCACATGAGAAAAGTGATTGCATTTGGTGCAGTAGCAATAAAAGTATTTTCCAGCATAATTGTGCTTTTTAATGGCACGGTTAAACAAGTTTCTTGCTTTTTTGATTTGGTCCCCGATTTTTGGCAAATAGATAAAACGGAAGGGTGTTCCATACTTATCTATCAAATGTTTCAGAGATATACCATGAAAAGTGAGGTGATTGTTTTTTAAGTCAAATCCCTCTTGCGGAAAATAATAGGTTTGATCAATTAAGTCAAAATAACTGTTTTTCATTTAATTAATGGTTTGTTGAATGCTTAATGTACGAATAATATATTCCTTAAAAGTAATAAGCATCACATTATTTTGGTTCAATGTAAGGTATTTTACAAAGGGTTAAAATTATCAATGGAATTGAACTAATTTGATGTTTTTTGTAAAAAACACGATTTTTTATTTATACGCTAGAAATGATGCTTTTATAAAGTTTTGTAAAATACGAATTGTGAACTATAAATCACTTGTTGTGATACCTGTATTCTATTTCGAGGTAATCTCAAAGCTGCTTATTATAGTATCGATATAACTTCCGATTCAATTTTTTTACGGCTTTTTTAGGCTTTCTTATGATTGGTAGCGAATTATATGTTCGAACGTAATACGGGAATGGTTTTCTGAGCTGAATAAACTGATCACTTTTGATAATTAGCGCACCAAATCCAAAATTTGAACCTCCATGATACTTGGGTTTTATTTATGTCCCTTTTTCATTTTCTACAAAATAATAGGAATCATAATACTTAGCAGTGTCTTGAGCAATGTTTCCAAATTCTGCAATTAAGAAGTTTTTAGTTTGAACTGAAATATTAGAATCGTGAAATAAGCTATCATTTTGGAACTTGACTTGATCTAAAGCGCCTTTATGAATTTTATTGGATTCATTGCTAAAGAAATAGTAAGTTGGACAAAAATCAAAATTATTTTTGAAGGCATGGATGATAGCTTTATTTAATTCGACTTGTCCTTTTTCATACTTTTTTGCTTTTTTGAACTTTCCAATTTTCTTTAAAGCCTCAATTGAGCTTTTTCTTGTTTTCAGCCGAACAAGAAGCACTCCATCAAATAACATTTTTATTTGTTGCTTGCTTTCAATTCTTGAATTGCTTTTACTGTATTTCTTAGGAGTATTTTGTGCTATTCCGTTAGATGAGATATACAGAGTAAGCAGTCCTAAAAGCAGTTTTTTGAAAACCATTTAGTACGAAAATAAACTTGAAAGCTTATTTGAAGTTATTAGAAACTACTAAGTCTTTTCCTCCGTGTTGGTAATTGTAAAAGCCTTCACCTGATTTAGCTCCAAGTTTTTTGGCTGTAACCATATTTACCAACAATGGGCAAGGGGCATACTTTGGATTTCCAAAGCCATTGTACAATACTTCTAAAATCGATAAGCATACATCCAAACCAATAAAATCAGCTAACTGAAGTGGTCCCATTGGGTGTGCCATGCCAAGTTTCATAACAGTGTCAATATCTTCAACTCCTGCAACACCCTCATAAAGCGTATAAATGGCCTCATTGATCATGGGCATCAAAATTCTATTGGCTACAAAACCCGGGTAATCATTTACTTCTACAGGTTCTTTTTGCAATTTCTTTGATAATTCCATAATGGTAGCAGTCACCGCATCGGAAGTGGCATAACCCCTAATGATTTCAACCAATTTCATAATAGGAACTGGGTTCATAAAGTGCATACCTATTACTTGTTCAGGTCTTTTGGTAACTGAACCAATCTTGGTGATGGAGATAGAAGAGGTATTGCTGGCTAAAATGGTGTTTTTAGCACATATTTCGTCCAATTGTTTGAGAATCTTTAGTTTGATTTCCATGTTTTCAGTAGCAGCTTCCACAACTAAATCCACTCCTTTTACACCATCTTCTAGAGCTGTAAAGGGTTTAATGTTTTTCAAAGTAGCTGTTTTATCAGCTTCTGAAATACGCTCTTTAGCAACTTGTCTATCTAAGTTTTTGCTAATGGTTTGAATTGCTCGATCAAGGCTTTCTTGAGAAAGATCGATTAAGGCTACTTGATAGCCAAATTGTGCGAAAGTATGAGCAATTCCATTTCCCATGGTGCCAGCTCCGATTACTGCTATATTTTCCATTTAATTTTTTTTAGAAATAGGTTGCTAAATTAAGGATTGATTTAGCCGCTTCAAAATTATTTACCACTGCCTTTTACCACAATCAAAACAGTGTAGATTAAAATTTTAATGTCAACCAAAAGTGACATGTTTTCGATGTAAAGTAGATCGAATTTAAGTCGTTCAACCATTTGATCTACATTTTCTGCATACCCATATTTCACTTGTCCCCATGAGGTGATTCCAGGTCGAACTTTTAAAAGGTGGTTGTAATGTGATGCTTTTTCAACAATCTTTTCGATGAAATACTCTCTTTCAGGTCTAGGCCCAACTAATGACATGTCACCAATGAGTACATTGTAGAATTGAGGGATTTCATCCAAGCGTGTTTTCCGCATAAATCGACCAAACTTTGTAATTCTAGGATCTTTTTCGCTGGAAAGCGCAGGTCCTTCTTTTTCAGCATCAACATACATTGACCTAAACTTACGAATCATAAATGGCCTGCCGTGAATACCAATTCGCTCTTGAGAAAATATTATTGGTCCTTTGCTTGTGAATTTTACAATTAAACTTACAACAATGTATAAGGGGCTAAAAACTATAAGCACAAATAAAGAAATAAAAATGTCCATTAATCGCTTAACCGTTTGTTGCCATGCGGGCATAATTTCTCGATTAATTACAATTAATGGAGCACCGAAAATAGAACTCATTTTCACCGAACCAGAAAGAATATCATACATGTCGGGGATCACTTTAATCAATATGTTCAAGCCCTCTAATTGACTTAAAATTTGTTCGAGGTTTTTGTGCTCTGAAGATTCTATGGCAATAATGGCTTCTTCAATTTGATGGTCTGAAACGATTTTTTTTAATTCAGTAATATTTCCCAAAAACTGAAGGTGCTCTTCCATCAAGTATTCTTCCTTTTTGTTGACACGAACAAAACCAATGAATTTATTGCCATAAGACTTCTTTTCTTTTTCCATTTCCAAATAAAGTGCTTCAGCTTTTTCATTGGAACCAACAATAATGGTGTTGAATCCAATCTCACGGTTTTGAATTCTGTAAACCGTTCTGCTCGTTATTAAAAAGCGGAAAAAGTAAGTGATGGTGAAATGAAAGAAAAAGATATAGGTATATGATAAGTAGTAATCTTTATAGGTGTCAATTTCATCATCTAGAATAAAAACAAAAAACAAAAAAGTACAACCTAAAAGTGAGGTTGTAAGTGTTTGAGAAAATTCTTTTAAACGCGATTTTCGGTAGGAGTTATTATAAAAGCCTGTTGAGGCATAAAGAATGATCCAACCTAGTGGAATTAAAATTAGACCTAAAAAAAAACTTTCATTCAAATCAATGGGAATCTCATATCCGAACTTTGCAGGTTCTAAATATGTTTTTCTGTACCTGTAAAATAGTAGCCAAGCCAAAGCAGCAGAGAAATAGTCTAGTGAAATGTATTTTAATGCTTGTAAACGTTGATTCATTAGAAACGAATTAATTTAACGTTATCCACTAACAAAATTGAAGCTTCTGAAGTTCTTTTTTCAAAACTTATAGCAATATTAAAGTTTTGAGAGGATGCTAAACTAGCGAAAACACTACCCAATTCAATGTAAACCTTGTTCCAAGTTGTTTTTCGTCGTAAAAAGATAACTGCTTGCTGAACTGATTGATTATTGGCATAGATGCTAACAGCAAAGTCATGATTTGATTTATAGTTCAATTCCATGTAAACTGCAGTACCATTTCTTGGAATATTCGTAAAAGTGGGAGTTCTAGCTTCAAAAAATTGATGATTAGGCAGTAAGTATGCCTTTCCAGAAGCTCCCTCAAAAGCTTCATTGGGATCTAGGGTTCTAACAAATACGGTATCACTTGAAGGATGGTATTCGAAATTTATCCCACTTTCGAAGTCCTCACCAGACCAAGGCTCAGTAAAATTAGCTGTTGGAAAATATTCGACTACTGGATTTATTTTTATTTCACCTTCTGGAAGAAAAACTGTATCCACTTCATAAGTAGTGTAGAATGGATAATCAACCTTATCGGAAGACATTCCGTTTTTTTGGATAACAGGCCGAATTTTTAAATTAATAGCACCAGTGGTTCTAATAGGAATACTAGCAGGTAATTCAAAAAAACCAAGAGATTGATCATTTACAAAAACATTAACATCAGTTATTTGATCATCAGACGTTCCTTGAGAAGGAGTAGTTCGAACAGATACATCTTCAATGGTTAAAAACCCAGGTATATCTGCTTTCAAATCATCGTCGTTGCAAGCAGAGAATAGAAGAACAATGGAAAGAAATAATGAAAAGTAAATATGCCTCATGTATGCGTTTAGGGAACTAATAATTAGCAACGATAATTAATGCGAAATATTGTAAAAGCCTTAAGAAATATTCTCTTGAATGATTTCGAGTTTTTCAATAATTTGGTGAGCAACATCTACCGCATTGAATCCATCATAGATACTAACTGGTGGTTGTGTGTCGTTTTTAATTGAAGCTGCAAATGCACGAAACTCTTCCATTATGGCATTGGTTTCAAAAATTTCAGGTTTTTCAAAATTAACCTCTTTTATTGTTTTTCCATTTTGAGGATCAAAGGTGATGGAAAGGGGGTTTGTTTTTCCATTTGTTGCAGAAATTCGAACAACTTCAGATTCTTTCTTCAAAAAATCGATCGACAAATACGCGTCTTTTTGAAAGATTCTAGTTTTGCGCATGTTTTTCAGCGAAATTCTACTTGCTGTAAGGTTTGCAACACAACCATTGTCAAACTCAATGCGAGCATTGGCAATATCAGGTGTGTCACTTACAACAGCAACACCATTTGCACTAATTCTTCTAACATTGCTTTTAACTAAACTCAATACAATGTCAATGTCGTGTACCATTAAATCAATCACAACTGAAACATCAGTACCACGAGGTTTAAATTGAGAAAGACGATGAGTTTCAATAAACATCGGTTGATTAATATAAGGCAAAGTAGCTAAAAATGCAGCATTGAAGCGTTCATTGTGTCCAATTTGAACTTTTACATTCGCTTCATTCGCCAATTCAATTAACTTTCTTCCCTCTTCTATGGTATTAGTTGCAGGTTTTTCTATGAAAATATGCTTTGACTGGCGAATTGCCTTAACAGCACAATCATAATGAGATGGTGTTGGGGTAACAATATCGACAATGTCAACTGCATCAATTAATTCTTCTTGACTTGCAAAAGCCTTCACTCCAAATTCTTTAGAAACTTGATTGCTCACTTCCGAATCGACATCATAGAAGCCCAAGAGCTCAAAATCTTCAATTTCTTGAAGCAATTTAATGTGAATCTTTCCAAAATGTCCGGCACCTAATACCCCAATCTTGAGCATAAATATTTTTTTGCAAAAGTAAGGGAATCTCTTTGGTTATTCTTTTTTTAGAATTGGCTTTTTAACAAGCCACTATTGATAAGACCATTTGCCTTAAATTTACAGAATGAATAATAGTTGTTTTTTTGCTGTATGATAAACGATACCTATCGGCATAAAGGACTTCGAAAGAAGTTAGTAGAAGAGTTAAAAGGGAAAGGAATTAAAAATCAAGCCGTTCTTGATGCTATTGAAAAAGTTCCAAGACATCTTTTTATGGACAATGCGTTCGTAAATTTTGCATATAGAGATCAAGCTTTTCCAATTGGTTCAGGTCAAACAATTTCTCAACCGTATACAGTTGCTTTTCAATCAGATCTTTTATCGGTAAAACCCGGAATGAAAGTACTAGAAATAGGAACAGGTAGTGGTTATCAAAGTTGTGTTTTGTTGGAAATGGGAGTAAAGGTTTTTACCATTGAGCGCCATAGATCATTGCATTTAAAATCCAAACAAATACTCAATGATTTAGGGTATTTTCCAAAAACATTTTTTGGAGATGGCTTTAAAGGGCTTCCCGCTTTCGCACCATTTGATCGAATAATTATTACAGCAGCAGCTCCTCTAATTCCTCAAGATTTAAAAAATCAACTTGCGATTGGGGGAATGTTTATCATTCCTCTTGGAGAGGGTGAAAGTCAAGAAATGCAGCGATTGATAAAAGTGAATGAGACGGAATTTAAAGTTGAAAAATTTGGAACTTTTAGTTTCGTACCCATGTTGCAGAATAAATCTTTCTCTAGTTAAACAATAACAGTTACCTTTTTTTGTTTATTGATAGTTTAAAATCTTTGTCTATGAAATTGTTAAATATTAAATCAATTATTGTTGTTGCACTTATCTTTTATTCAACCTTCTCAGTTGTTGCTCAAAATGAAAAAGAAACTAAATTCAAAGACTTAATGCCTAAAAAAGGCGATTTTGGAGTGAGTCTTATTATTACAGGTTTAACTGATAATATTAATTTAGAAAGTTTTAGCAATGATTATGGTCAGAATATTTTATTTGCAAAGTATTACTTAAAAGACGATTTGGCGTTAAGAACAGGTTTTGGCTTAAGCATCAACCGGTTTAAAAGAGAACAAGCAGACAGTTCAGGATTAAATTTGATTGAAAGAGATTCCTTAATAAGTAGTGCTAGAATGAATGTTTCTATTGGAATTGAAAAACACCTTTCAACCTCTAATCGATTAGATCCCTATATTTTTGCTCAAATTGACTTGACTTTTATAGGTAAAACAACTACTGAGTCTGAAACTAGAAATATTTCTCAAGTCGGAACAAGTTCAGTAGTTCGAGAAATAAGAGAGGATGGTGGAATCGCTTTTGGCTTTCAAGCAGGAGGAGGGTTTAATTATTTTATTGCTTCGCGTTTTAGTGTTGGAACTGAATTAGCACTTAGATTATTGGCTGTTAGTCAAGGAGGGACAACTTCTGACAACACTACAAACACTTCTATCAATGGTAATATCACTACTAACTTTATGAGTAGCGAAAATATAGTGAACAATACCAACTTAAATGTTCAGCCTGTGGCGCTACTTAACCTTTCCTACTTTTTTTAATTCTTTCTATTCCTCTATCTTTTGTAAAGGACCATTGGTGAAGTACTGAATAATAAAAGCAGAACCAATCACCAAAGCAGGTGCAATCAGGTTATACCATAAATACCCAATATTGATAATTTCCAAACGATTGAGCGTATAAAGGAAAATAATTATGAGCTGAGAGATAATTGCAGCGATAAATACAGCATTTCCTTTAATAAACTTGAAGAAGAAAGCAACCAAGAAAATTCCCAAAATTGTACCGTAAAAAAGAGAGCCTAAAATATTGACGGCTTCTATCAAATTGTCAAAAAGGCTTGCCATGGCAGCAAAGGCAATGGCAAAAAGGCCAAAGAGTAAGGTGAAGAGTTTTGATCCTTGTAAATAATGTTTTTCTGAACCGTCTTTTTTTAAATTTCGCTTGTAAATGTCAACGGTGGTGGTAGAAGCAAGTGCATTGAGTTCTGATGCAGTGGATGACATGGCCGCAGAAAAAATTACCGCCAACAATAAACCGACAATTCCAATCGGTAAGTAATTAATTACAAATGTGATAAAGATATAGTCATCGTCCTCCACTTCAGCTTCGGGATTGGCTTTTTTGATTAAATCCTTGCTTTGGTTCATCAAAAATTTTTCCTCATGGTGTAATTTATTGATTTGTTTCTTAATATTTTCGTTTTCTTCAAGTGTTTTGTATTGATAAATCAAGGCTTTCTTTTCTTCAAAAATCTTAGATTGCCTGTTTTCTAGTTCTATATAGCTTGGAGCATACTCAGATTCTAAAACCTGATTAACATTGGCTTGGTTGAAATGCAATGGCGGCATGGTAAATTGATAAAACAAGAAAACTAAAATTCCCACAAACAGAATAAAAAACTGCATGGGAATTTTAAGTAAACCATTAAACATTAATCCCAATCGACTTTCTCTTACAGAACTCCCACTTAAGTAGCGTTGCACCTGCGATTGATCTGTTCCAAAATAACTCAGTTGCAAGAATAATCCACCAATTATTCCCGACCAAATGTTATAGCGACTTGATGGATTAAATTCCCAGTCAATTACTTGCATTTTATCCATTATCCCTGCAACTTCAACTCCTTGTCCAAAACTTAAGTGATCTGTAAGGTGTGCAACCAAAAGTCCAAAGGCAATAAACATTCCCAGAAAAATAACTCCCATCTGTTGTTTATGAGTCTGATTTACTGCTTTTGTTCCTCCTGATACTGTATAAATAATCACCAAAGTGCCAATGAATAAGATGGTGAAATTTAAACTCCAACCAATAATTTGAGAAAGGATTATGGCTGGAGCATAGATGGTGATTCCGGCAGCTAATCCCCTTTGAAGAAGGAAAAGTGAGGCTGTAAGTAAACGAGTTTTGTTATCGAATCGGGCTTCTAAAAATTCATAAGCTGTGTAAACTTTAAGCTTGTAATACAGTGGGATAAAAACAGTTGAAATAATAATCATTGCCAAAGGCAAACCAAAGTAAAATTGCACAAAACCCATACCTTCCATATATGCTTGTCCAGGGGTAGAAAGGAAGGTAATTGCTGAAGCCTGAGTTGCCATAACTGAAAGTCCAATTGTCCACCAATTACTTTCATTTCCACCAAGCAGGTAGCCTTTTATATTTTTACTTCCACGAGTTTTCCATACGCCATAAGCTACAATGAAAAACAAAGTACCTAACATTACAGTCCAATCTATCCAACCAAACTCCTTCATGCATGGAAGCTATTAGTCATCCAAATAAATATCAAAATCAAAAGCAGCTCAAAAAATAGTAGAAAAAGGTATAAGCCGCTCCATTTTTTAAAAAATGGCGGTGATTCTTTTAGTTTTTCAACTTTATTTTCCATAGGAAATCATATTCGATAATAGGCGATAGGCTCCTGGAACACCTGCTGGTAACTGCCTGAAAAATGAAATTCCAGTATAAATAAAATGCCCTTTTCCATAATTAGTTACCAGAATGCTGCCTTCTTGTGGACTTTCACCTGGATCATTCCATGCAATAATGGTTTCATATTTTTCATCCCATTCATCAGCAAAATACAATCCGCGTTCTTGAACCCAATCTTGAAAGTCTTCTTGACTTAACTTGTTGGGTGTAGTTAAAAGAGGGTGAGTTGGATTTATAAAAGTTGCAGTTGCATCTTCTTTTGTAACTCGATTTCTTGAAATTCTGAAAGGGTAGGGCCCAATATTTTCAGTGACTAAATCTCTATTAGTGTTGTATTGTACAATTACATTTCCACCATTTTTAACGTATTCATTTAAAAGAGTCGTTCCATTTATTAGGCTTTTCTCAGTATTAAATGCTCTGATTCCAATAATAATAGTTTCAAAGTTATTTAAATCAATTAGCGGCAGATTAGTTGCTTCAATTGTTTCAACTGTATATCCGACTTGTTGAAGGTTTTCTGCAACATCATCGCCACTTCCCGTAAGGTAAGCTATCTTGCTCACACTTTTATTTAAATCTATTTTAACGACTTTCAACTTGGCTTCAGGAAATAATTGTTGAGGCTTTACATGAGGGTAATCAATTCGTTGAATAGCTCTAGCAACATCTCCTTCAATCTCAAAGGATATTTCACCTTGCGATGCTGTTTTGGGTGGAGTTAAAGTAAAACTGACAAGCTTTTGCTCACCTTTATTGGAGAAATTGAATTGGATGTTTTCAGGACTTACTTTCCATCCTAATGGGGCATTCATTTTAATGCTAGAATTGAGATTCACTTGGTTAGCTTCTAATAAAATATCTATTGTTTGTGATTCGTCATTAGAATAAATTAGCACCTTTTTAGATGGAGTAGCAGTTACTATAGGACTAATGATTACATTTCTGTGTAATTCTCCATCCACTCGATCCGACCATTTATAATCAATGGGGAGGGTAAAGTCGATAACTTCTTTACTGGGTAAAAATTGTATAGAATAAGTAAATGCTGCTATGGCATCATTTTCAGGTTGACCGATTAACTTGGGTTCATCTACTTTAAATACACCATAATGTTCACCAAAAAGCCAATAGGGATGAGAAATCAATTCACTTGCCTTGATGCTAAAAGGTAAAATAATTTCTTCATTGCTTTGAAGCTCAATAGAAGTGTCAGGTAGAGAATCAAGTTTTGGTTGAATTGCTTTTAGTGAAAATGGGAGCTTACTTCTAACTATTAACTTGAAAATACCTATAATTTCATCTCCAGGTGCATAATTGTAATCATCAGCAAGTGCTTCTGCATATATTCCTGCACAGGCTTGAATGATTCGTTTCAAGTCCTTTAATTTATCGTCGATATAAAAGTTGTCTTTTCGCTGATTCATTAAACTGTAGAGTTTAACTAAGTTTTGAACCGAAGCTGAAGGTTGATTTAAATCAAAATTTTCTATGATTTTATCGAGTTGATTTTGAATAGCAGTAGAATTTTCTACTCTTGACCAATTTAAATCAATTCCTTCAAATAAATCATGTTCAGCTTTGTCGCCAGCTGTGTGTTGAAGGTATTCCAGCTTATTTCCCCTAGTTCTTGCAGTCCCGAAACCCTGACTTTTATGTTGGGAGCGACTATCGGAAGCTATTTCTGAATAGGATAAGCCTAAAATTTCATTGTAAGCACCTATGTTCACTGAAATAATTCCACCATCTTTCAAAGCAGCATCTCTGATTTCAGTATTCCACCAATAAACATCCCATAGAATTCTTTTTGCTTGCCATGTATCGACAGTTTTAAGTTGTTCAGGAAAAGCGCTTTTATCAGCTGCTAATTTAAAAGCTTCTTCTGCCAATTGAGCAGAAGCGGTGTGGTGACCGTGTCCTCCTCTTGAATCTGAAGGAAAACGAGTAATAATAACATCTGGTTTAAACTTTCGAATTACCCAAACAACATCGGCAAGTATTTTGTCTTTGTCCCATATTTCCAATGTCTCATCAGCTGTTTTAGAATAACCAAAGTCAACTGCACGAGTAAAAAATTGTTCCCCACCGTCAATTTTACGAGCTTGCAATAATTCTTGAGTTCTCAAAACACCCATTGCATCGCCTTTCTCAGAACCTATTAAATTTTGCCCACCATCTCCTCTTGTTAATGAAAGATAGGCTGTTCGAACTTTCTTTTCATTTTCGAGCCAAGAAATCATTCGAGTATTTTCATCATCTGGGTGGGCAGCGATGTACAAAGCATTGCCAACTACATTGAGTTTTTTTAGCTCTTGGAGAATGTCTGAAGAATTATTGATTGGCCTTTGAGCGATAAGAGATGCGGTAAAAAAGATACCAAAGGATATTAAAAAGGATTTTTTCATAATATAAAATGAGCCATAAAAGTAAGGCTATTCATTCTTAAAATACAGGGAATTAACTTCTATTAAGAGCAAAAAAAAGACCGATATTATTTATCGGTCTTTTTAGAATATGATAATGATTTTTAATCGTATTTTACTTTAATTTCTCCGTTTGTTAAGTTTAATTGTTGAACAGGAGGAAGCTGTGATTCAACTTCTATACTAAATGTTGCTTCGAACTCTTTTGAAACTTTATTAAATTTTGTAATGTTCATTGTTCCAGATTTCTTTAAATATGTTTCACCATCTTTTGAGTAATTAAATGAAATTTGAGATTGACCTAAATTTACACTTCCTTCTGAAGTAGTTTCTGGAATCTGAAAATTTAATATTTCATCGTTACTTCCTGTAGAATCAGGTTTGTAAACTCCTCTTAAAGCAAGATTATCGTTAGCGTTTATAGCTTTTACAGTAATTTCGTAATTGATTACACTACCACTTATAGTAGCTTTCATAAAATCAGTAACTTGTGTTGTATCTCCTCCGCCATTACCTCCATTGTTATTATCAGTTGGTGTGGTGCCATCGTCATCATCGCCACAAGCAACTAATGAGAATACAGCGATTGAGAGAAAAAATAAACTTTGTTTTAATGTAATTTTCATGGTTATTTAATTTTTAGTTCACTCAAAAGTAGATTTTTTTTTTAAGTAAGCATGTTATTGACTGAAAAAATTCAATCATTATTAAAATCTCTGCTAAGAATACTATAATAAGTACTATCAAGAAATGTCCCATTAAAATAGTAGTTTTCACGAAAATGGCCGTCTTTCATAAAGCCACTTTTCTCTAAAAGTTTAATTGAGTGTGAATTATCTGGGTCTACGTCTGCCATAACACTATTTAAATTTAATTGCTTGAAGGCATAGGCTAAAACTTCAGGCATTATCTCTGACATATAACCCTTATTTTGATGAGCTTCGTTTAAACCAAATCCCATCTCTCCACGAAAATGACGATAATTAATTCTCCAGTAACCAATGTATCCAATCAATTCATTTGTCCCTTTTAAGCTAATTTTCCACGTAATACCCTCTTGAGTTTTAAACGCCTGAATAATTTCGTGTACACGCTCTCTTGCTTCTGATCTCTTGGTCATAGGATTTAAACCCAAATATTTCATAAAATCTTTATTGGATCGCAAGAGGAAGAAGTTTTCAACATCATCTGAACTAAAGGCAGATAGTGCTAATCGATTGGTTTCGAATGAAGGAAAATTATCGGGAAAATTTATTTCTTTTTCCATATTTATAGTGGTAATTGATTTCGATCTATACTTGGATCTAGTTTAAATGCGGTATCAAAATGAAATTTAGCTTTTGAAGGATTCTGGTTATAAAAATAACTCAATCCTAAATCAATATGGGACTTCGCGTTATTTGGTTGAATTTTAATTGCTGCTTCAAGAACTTCAATAGCTTTGGGGTAATTTTGTTGCAAACCGTATACCGTTCCTAAATTACTCAATAAATCAAAGTTATTTGGCGCTATTTTCCTACCTGTTTCGAATACTTCAACAGCTTTTGTTAGATTCCCTTTGTCTCTTCCATAGCTACGACCCAAATTGATGTATACTTCTGCTCTATTAGGATTGTAACGAAGCAAAGTTTCGTAAGAATTTATTTTATAATTAACGTCCTTACTTTGTTCTAAAACGATTAGACTATTTGTCCATGCATTGTTATTATTCGGATTTATAGCAATGATTCGTTGATAAAAAGGCAATGCGTTTTTTGCATCTTTTGTATATTCCCACTGTGCATTTCCCATCAGTAGCAGCGCATCAATGTATTCTGGATAGTTATTAATTGCTCTATTGAGGTGCATTATTGCTTTCGCTAATAGTTGTTTCTTCTCAGCAGAATTCTGAGTAACTTGAGCCTTTTCAGTTAGCTGTCCTCCTGCCATTACGTTGCTTTTGGCTCCATTTATTGAAATTAAAGCATCGTTGGTAGCTAAGGTGAAATTGTTTTTCCAAACTACATTTCGACTGATTGTTTTTGCTGAATAGAGGGCAAGGATAATAAAAGATGAAAATTTTAGAATGGTAAGTGCATTCTTTTTGTTTCTAAACCAATTAGGTAAAACGAATAGAATAAAGTATGCGAGCACCAAACTAAACCCAAGTGAGGAAACAAAAACAAAGCGTTCATTCATAAATACACCTATTGGGAATAAAACGTTGGAAGCGATACTCAGCGTTATTCCAAAAAATAAAATGGAAAAAGAGATCAGGTTTCGGTTAAAAAATCCTTTGATAGCTATGAAAATTAGTAAAAGATAAGCTAAAACTGAGAAAATAACAACATTGGAACTCCAATTTAAAATGGGGATGTGTTTGGGGTAATAATCGAAAGTAAGTGGATGGGGAAAAACCAATAGTTGTAAGTATTTGCCCAATGTAAAAACGATGGTCGCATATTTTTCAGAATTACTCGCTTCTAAAAAAGGATCATTCATTAAGTTGTCTGCAACATTTGAAATCCCTTCGCCAACAACTAAATAACGGATATACAGCCAAGCAATAGCGCTAAATAATAGAACTCCAAAAGCAGGGAGGGATGCTTTAAAGTCATTTTTCTTAAAAAAATAAATTGCTAAAGGATAGACAGCTAGCCATGTAATGGCATTCTCTTTTGACAACAAAGTTAAAAAGTAGGAAAATCCAATTCCCAAAAGGTATAGCGGCTTTTTGTGCTGAAGGTATTTTAAAATTAACAAGAGTGTTATCAATTCACCGCTGAAAGCCATTATTTCATCTCTTCCTTTAATATTGGCTACCACCTCTGTGTGAATTGGATGAAAAAACCAAAGTAAGGAAGCTAATAATGGTAAACCCACCCAAATTGATTGAGCGTATTTTTCAGGTAGTAAAAGTTTTAGTGATAAGTAAAGCAGGATTCCATTTAGGATGTACCACAAAACATTCATCAAGTGGCCAATACTGGCATTTTCGCCAAAGAGGGCGTATTCAATATTAAACAGAACCATAGATAAAGGACGGTACCTGCCTCCGGAGACAAGCGATTTTTTTTCACCATAAAAACCCATAAACTGATCATTTGTCAATTGGTCCCAGATGCCTGCAAATCCCTTTTTTGTGAATGAATTATCATTGATAACTATAGCATCATCAAGCGCAAATTCATGCGAAAGCGTATTTCCATAAAGTAAAAAACCGCCAATAATAAATAGTAGGTAGATGTATTTATTTTGAGGTTTTTTCATGTGTGCCATTAAAATTCTAAAAATTCAAAATAAATCATTTATTATCATCAATCATTAAGAATTAACTTGAATTTATTATTTGAACTCATTTATCCCGCATTCAGTCTTTTTAAATTTAAAATTATCTAACTTGGTTTTCTTAATTTTGCACTTATGAATTTTTGGAAGCGTTTTATTTCATTGGCATTAGTTGCTGTATTGGCAACTGCGCTTTTTCCACCTGAGACCTTCCACCATCATGATACTGCTTCTACAGTTTGTCATGATAATTCTGATCACATCGAAGAAACTAATGTTGAATGTGAGCTTTGTAAATTCGTACTTCCAGTATTTGATTCAAAGGACTCTAAGTATTTTGGAAAACTATCAAGTTTATCATTTCATTACAAGCAATCTTTTTTAGTTGAAGTAGCTCTCAATGATTATACCATCCCATTTTACAGGGGGCCGCCTGAAATAGTTTAAGGGTTCTAAGTAATACTAAAGTAGTATTTTAATGCCGATATAGATTTTAAGGAGCATTTATGCGACAACCTGTCCCGAACTTGCTTCGGGATTTAAAATCATAATCGGTATAAACAGTCTTATCTTTAAGACAAATCAATTTTATTTCTTTTTCAATAATGAAAAGCTTTTTGGTTTTGACCTTAAGTTTTTTACATTTCTTGGTGATCAACGCTCAAGAAAATAAATGTAATATAAAACTTAGCGGTCAAATAACTGATGAGCATGATGCTTCTGAGCTTGGTTTATCTAACTTATGGTTGGTTGAACAAAAAAGGGGAGTTGCAGCAGACTTATCAGGCTTTTATGAGTTCAATGATTTGTGCCCTGGCACTTATCAAATAATTATCAGTCACATTGGGTGTGAGCCTGATACAGTATTGCTTGAACTGAAGCAATCCATGGTGGCAAATTTTCAATTAGAACATCATGCTGAAGAGCTTAAAGCGATTGAAATTGAAGGAGAAGAAGCGGTATTTAAAGCAGGGGTTGAGGAACTGTCTCAAGCCAGTTTTAATGAAAACAGTGGTAAGCCATTGGCTGAAATTTTAACTGAATTAAACGGAGTGAATAGCATTCAAACAGGTTCAAATATTTCTAAACCAATGATTGGAGGATTGTCGAACAATCGAGTTAAAATTCTCAATCACGGTGTACAGCATCAAGCGCAATCTTGGGGAGATGAACATGCACCAGAGATTGATCCTTTTGCTCCAGCAGATTATTCTGTTGTGAAAGGTGCGAGCGCTTTGAAATATACTGGAGGAGCGTTTGGAGGTTTAGTAATTGCAGCACCAAAATTTTTACCTCAGAAAGTAGGTATTGGTGGAGAAGTAAATGCACTTTACTCAACAAATAACCACATGGGGAATACTTCAGTAATGTTTGAAGGAAAATCTGCTTTAATTCCAAAATTAGCTGCTAGAATTCAAGGAAGTTGGAAGCGTTCAGGGAATATAAAAACTCCGAATTATTACCAAAGAAATTCTGGAGTGAAGGAATTAAATGGCTCCTTGGATATTGGTTATTTTGAAAGTCAATGGAATGCACGCATTTATTTCAGTCAATTTAATTCTGATGTTGGAATTTTTAGCGGAGCACACATTGGTAATCTAACAGATTTGCAAAATGCAATTAATTTGGAGCGACCAAGACCTGAGAACATTGAAGGCTTTTCCTATTCTATTCGAAGACCAAAGCAACGAATTATTCATGAATTGGCTATGGCTGAATTTAATTGGATGGATGAGAAAATCGGAAAGTTTAATTTCAAGTTTAGCCGACAGATGAATATTCGAGAGGAGTTTGATAAGGAAACTCCACGAAATCAAACTTTTGCTGCGCTTAATTTTCCTGAGTTATCATTGGTTTTAGAAACGTTTACTGCCAATGTAAATTGGACAATTGAAACTTCAAAAAATGCTACAACGGAAGCCGGAATTCAATTAGTTGATTTGCGAAACAGCTTAAAAAGTCTTAGAGATTTTATACCCGACTATACAGGAAACGACTATAGTTTTTACTTGATACAAAAAGGAAAACTAAAGAAAGTAAACTGGGAGTCGGGAATTAGGTTGGAGCAGTCTTTAAGGGCAGTCAACAAACGAATTAATCGAGAATATGAGCAATTTGATTTAGACTTTTTTACCATGAATGCAAATCTTGGACTTTCTTACCAATTCTCCAAACGGTTAAGCACTGCTTGGAATGCCACTTATTCTGAGCGAGCACCTGAAATAAACGAGCTTTTTAGCGAAGGTTTACACCATGGTTCAGCTAGCTTAGAATTTGGCGATCAAAGTATTGGAAAAGAAAAATCGTTTGCAACTGGTGCTTCAATTGACTATAAAATAAAGCGATTCAGCTATAAGCTTTATGCCAATATTCAATGGATTGAAGACTTTATTTACTTAGAACCCCAAGGACTGGAATTAACAATTAGAGGGGCATTTCCCTCATTTAACTGGAGCAATACAGATGCTTTAATAAAAACGCTTGATCAAACAATTACTTATCAATTGAGTGACAAACTGCAATTTCAAAATGAATTGAGTTTTTTATGGGGAATTAATCGTTCTTCGGATAATTACTTGATTAACATGCCTTCTAATCGAATAAAAAGCAGCATAACTTATGCAAAAGATTGGAAGCAGGAGAAAAGGCATTTAAAAGTAAGTATTGGTAATCAAGTTGTTTTTCAACAAGAGCGTTTTAATGAAGCTGAAGAAATTGCCCCACCACCCGATGGCTATCAATTGGTTTTTGCAAATCTTACCTATCAAATGAGTTTAAAAAACAAACATCAACTAGAATTTGGTTTAAGAGGGGATAACCTTTTGAATGAAGTTTATCGGGATTATTTAAACCGCTTTCGCTTTTTTACCGACGAGCAAGGCAGAAACATAACAGTAAGAATTAAATACAATTTTTAACCTTAAATTTTAGAATATGAAAACAATGATCGAATTAAAAACAATGCACTAAAGCTATTTACCTTTAGTTTTTTAGCAATTTCTTTATTTAGTTGTGCTGACGACGATGATGCAACGCCACAACAGCCTATTAGCCCAAATGATGCTGAATTAATTACTACAGTGAACTTAGAGTTTACCGATCAGAATCAAAATGTAAGTGTTTTTTCATTTAAAGATTTAGACGGTGACGGAGGAAATCCACCTGTAATTGATACCATTAAACTAAATAAGAATCAATCATACACAGTATCGGCAATCTTTTTAGATGAGTCTGATCCAAACGATGTTGAAGATATTACTGTAGAAATTTTGGAAGAAGACAATGAGCATTTAATTTGCTTTGATATCGAAAATATTGACGGGTTGACTATTCGTAGAACTGACTCTGACGGAACATATGAAGTTGGTTTAGCTTCAATGTGGAATGTGAGTGATACAGCAGTTGCAACTAACGGAATTGTACGTTTGACCTTGAAGCATCAACCAGGTATAAAAGATGGTTCATGTGCTCCTGGTGATACGGATGTTGAAGTAGACTTTCCGGTGATTTTTAATTAGTTTTTTCACCGAATCTAATTCCGATATTACAAGAAAATAGTACAATAAGGTAAAACCGAAATTGGACTGTATTGAATGTATAATCGGTATTATTCAAACAAAAACCCCTTCTCAGATTCTGAGAAGGGGTTTTTAATTTTTCTTTTCATCAATTAATTCACTCATTAATTCACAGCAAATGAAAGTCGAGTAGTGGACCAATCTAAGTGAATCATGCCAGCTTTAATGCTATACGTCAAACGTTCGGTAGCTTCTATTTCAAATGTAGCAGCAGTAGTTTTTAAAACATCTAGTTCTGGTTTTCTTTTATAGGCGCCCCATTGCTCAGCTTCTGAGTTAAAGATAATTTCCCATTGACCTTCTTCTTTAGGAATTACAAAGAATGCATATTTGCCTGCTTTTAATTTTTTGCCGGCAATTTTCACATCTTTATCGAAAGAAATGGTTGTAGCTTCGTTAGCACCGGCTCTCCAGATTTTATCGTAAGGAACTAACTCTCCGTAGATTGTTCTTCCTTTAGCTTCAGGGCTACTGTAATCGATGGTAATGTTAGTGCCATCAATTTCACCTTTCACAATTACTTGTGGACTAGGTCTCTTTGATTTGTCTTCAACTTGTGCTTGTGTATTTAAACCCCATAGAGCAAACACACTAAATAGTATTAAGCTTAATTTTTTCATAAGTATTTATTTAAATTGTTAAGGTCTAAAAATAGTTTAAAGAAATGGTACTAGCTGTTAATTTTTGTTTATTCTATTGATTTGAAGAATTATTTGAAATTAATCAATTTCACTCAAGCAATCTAAAATCACTTGACAGCCCAAGCGAATCTCGTCTTCGCTGATGTTAAAAGGAGGAGCTAAGCGAAATGCATTGGGAGTAGAAAGAAACCAAAAAAGAATAATTCCTTTTTTCAATCCATTTAAAACAAGCTGCTTGACTTGTTCCTCATTTTCTAATTCTACGGCTAGCATTAAGCCTATTTGTCTAACTGCTTTAATTTTAGTATGTATTAAAAGCTCTGAAAACAATTCAGCTTTAGCTGGAATTCCCTCCAAAAGATTTTCTTCGTGTATAATTTTAAGTCCTTCCGCTGCAGAAGCACAAGGAAGCGGATGACCGCCAAATGTTGTAATGTGTCCTAACATTGGGTTATGACTAAATTTTTCCATCAGCGATTTATTGGCTGCTAAACAACCTATTGGCAAGCCTGCTCCAAGTGCTTTTCCTGATGTTAACAAATCGGGAACAATGTCATAGTGTTCAAAAGCCCAGTATTTTCCTGTTCTGCCTAAACCACATTGAATTTCATCTAAAATTAGGAGTGTGTTTGTTTCATTACAGCGTTTTCGGAGGGCTTTCATATAATTTTTTTCAGGAATTCTCACTCCTGCGTCACCTTGAATGGTTTCTAAAATAACTGCTGCAGTTCGGTTGGTGATTAATTTTAGGTTTTTAGAATTATTCAGTTCAATAAAACGAATGTCGGGCAAGAGTGGACGAAAGGGTGACTTTTTGCTTTCGTTGGCACTTATACTCAAAGCTCCGTGAGTACTCCCGTGGTAGGCTCCTTTAAAAGCGATAATTTCAGTTTTGCCACTTACTCTTTTAGCTAATTTTAAAGCTGCTTCGTTGGCCTCAGCTCCAGAATTGACGAAATAAAAGGAGTTTAAACTTTCAGGTAGGGTTTTTAAAAGTTCCTCGGCTAAATCGTTTTGGGCATCTTGCTCAAATTCACCATAAACCATCACGTGTAAGTGCCGATCGATTTGATTTTTGAGCGCTGCCTTTATTCTTGGATGTCCATGTCCTAAAGCACTTACAGCAATTCCTGAAATTAAGTCTAAAAACTTTTTCCCATTTTTATCAAAAATATACGAACCTTCAGCTCGATCTACTTTGATCCCAAAAGGGTAGGGTGTGGTTTGCGCCAAGTGATTTTGAAAAATAGCTTTCATATTTTCGCAAGGTTAACTCGGCTTGAAATTTATCGATTTAAAACGCAGTGTGCAGCTTCAACAATGCTTTTACTTCCCAACCCATATTTTTCAAATAATTCTTCGGGTTTTCCACTTTCACCAAAAGAATCGTTTACCGCTACCATTTCTAACGGGCTTGGTAATTTTCTAGCCAATAATTGAGCTACACTATCACCTAAGCCTCCATTCATTTGATGTTCTTCAGCAGTGACAACTCTCCCTGTTTTTTGAACAGATTTAAGAATTGCAGCATCGTCAAGTGGTTTAATGGTGTGAATGTTAATTACTTCAACACTTTTTCCTTCAGCTTCTAAAATTTCGGCTGCTTTTAAACTTTCCCAAACACAATGTCCAGTAGCGATAATTGTCACGTCCGTACCTTCTTGAAAGGTAACCGCTTTTCCTATTTCAAATACTTGATTATCTGGAGTAAAAACTGGCCACTTTGGTCTTCCAAAACGCAAGTAAACAGGCCCTTCAAATTCTGCAATGGCAATGGTAGCAGCTTTTGTTTGGTTGTAATCACAAGGGTTAATTACCGTCATTCCCGGCAACATTTTCATTAAACCAATGTCTTCTAGAATTTGATGAGTTGCACCATCTTCACCCAAAGTTAACCCTGCATGCGAAGCACAAATTTTTACGTTTTTGCCACTATAAGCAATTGACTGACGAATTTGATCGTAAACCCTTCCTGTAGAAAAGTTCGCAAAAGTTCCTGTAAATGGAATTTTACCACCAATTGTAAGACCCGCAGCAACTCCCATCATGTTTGCTTCAGCAATTCCCGCTTGAAAAAAACGTTCAGGGAAAGCATCTTGAAAAGCATTCATTTTAAGTGAACCAGTTAAATCTGCACAAAGCGCAACCACGTTTTTATTGCGTTTTCCTGCCTCTAATAATCCGTCGCCAAAACCGGAGCGCGTATCTTTCATTTCGGTGTATTCGTATTTTGCCATGCTTATAATTTAATTTGGGTGCTTTGCCCTGATGTAATTTCAAATGATTGTTCTTTTGTGTAAATGCTCAATCGCGCATTGATTGGTCGGTAAATAACTCTGTATTTACCTGGCTGCAAAACCATTGATTCTCTACTGCTTAAACTGTTGATGTTACAAACCCATTTCAACTGATCCAGTTCTTCCAGAAATACACTGCCATAACCTTTACTGCTATAGCTGATTGAAGCTATACCCGCTTGGGGAATTTCTATGGTTGTTGTTCGGCTCTGAGCAATATTAACATCTTTAATGAACGTTCTTGGAAGTGTTAGAATTTCTAAATCGTATTTTCCTGTAATGTAACGTTGTTTAGAATTGAAATCTTGAATTACGAGCGTTTCCAACTTTCCACTTTGTCGAACAATTGTTTTGAGATTCTGATATTCGTTATAACCACTCATTTTTAACTCCATGTCTCCTTGAGGAGCATCTACTGCTATGATGTTATGTTTTCCAGGGGTTAGGGTAATGTTGTCTTTTTTGACTGGTGGTATTGTGTGAACCACTAAATTATATGAACCCAATGGATCAATTGGAATAGTATCAGGATTTCCGCGGCTGTCAAGGGTGTGAATGAAATTGTAGCGGATTTGTTTGCTAAAACTGTCGTAAAAGGTCATTGGAACATCTGTTTCAGAAGCCTTATTTAATTCATCCAACAAGTTGACTTGAACTGATGTGGTATTGAGCGCTTGAGAAATTACAATTCCTAAAACATTTCTAAAAGTCACTTCATTAGTGGCATCGTAATAGTTTCCAACACATTTAAAAGCATCAATAACGTTAGGTTCTATTCCCAAACCAATAACAAAAGGTTTTAGCACAATGCCTTGTCGTTGAAGTGCAAGTGAAACTGCGCAAGGATCTCCATCGCATTCTTCAATGCCATCTGTGATTAAAATAATGACATTTCTACAAGTTTTACATGGAATAAAATCATTTGCTGCTTGTTCAAGAGAGTAGGCGATTAAAGTAGTTCCTTTTGGACGTAGGCCTCTTAAAGTTGTTTTGATCGCTTCGTGGTTCTTTTTTGAAAAAGGCACTTCCAATTTTGTGTCCTTACAATCTCTTCCAGTCGAAGAAACGGTATTTTGATGGCCGTAAACCCTTAATGCCAATTCAATGTTATCATTGTCCTTTAAACTATCAACAAGTTCTCTCAACAACCTAGTTGCAATTTGCATTTTATTGCCATTCTCCCATTGAGCATACATGCTTTGAGAAGCATCAAATACAAATAGAATTCGAGTTTTCTGAATGTCTTGCGCTTTTAGATTTGCTGTTGAGAAAAGCTGCAGTATCAGAAAAAGTAAGAAGGTAAATAACCTCATAGTATAGTTTTTAGCATCAATGGCTTGTCAACAATCATGCCTGCTTAATAATCTCCTAAAGTCTCTTCCAATTGTGCCAATGCTGTTTTGGCTTGTTCATCGTTTGGAGCAACACCGTGCCATGAATGAGATCCCATCATAAAATCAACGCCTTGTCCCATTTCAGTTTTCATTAAAATAACAATTGGTTTTCCTTGATTCGTTTTACTCTTAGCCTTTACTAAACCTTCTATAACAGCTGCCATGTTATTGCCATCCATTTCCAGTACTTCCCAACCAAAAGCGTCAAATTTTGACTTAAGGTCACCAAGAGAAAGTACATCTTTTACGTCACCATCTATCTGACGGTTATTGCAATCAACAGTTGCGATTAAATTATCTACTTTATTGTGTGCTGCAAACATGGCTGCTTCCCAAATTTGTCCTTCTTGTAATTCTCCATCACCGTGCAAGCAATAAACCAACTTGGAATCTTTATTCAACTTTTTAGCTAGGGCTGCACCAATTGCAACTGAAAGACCTTGTCCAAGAGAACCACTGGCAACTCTAATTCCGCTTAAGCCTTCGTGAGTAGTTGGATGACCTTGTAAACGGGAATCAATTTTTCTAAATGTAGCTAATTCGCTAATATCAAAATAACCACTTCTAGCTAAAACGCTGTACCAAACAGGAGAAATGTGTCCGTTGGAAAGAAAAAATAAGTCTTCATTCTTTCCATCCATTGTGAACTTGGTTGAGTGTTCGAGCACTTCGAAATAGAGTGCAGTAAAGAAGTCAGTACATCCTAAAGAACCACCAGGGTGACCGGAAGCAGCTCCATGAACCATTCGAATAATGTCTCTTCGGACTTGACTTGCGGTTTGTTCTAAAGCTTGTATTGATGGCATGGAAAATAGTTTTATTTAAAAATTCAAAGGTAAATCAAATTGCAAAGAAAGCAGGGCTGTGTTAATAAAAAGTGAATAAAGTTAACAACGAGAAAATGTAAAGAGAATTAATACCTTTGCCGCCCAATAAAAAAGAAGAAGAATGGCCTTAAAATGTGGTATAGTTGGATTGCCGAATGTGGGGAAATCCACTTTGTTTAATTGTTTGTCAAATGCGAAAGCTCAATCTGCAAACTTTCCTTTTTGTACAATTGAGCCAAATGTTGGTGTGATTACGGTGCCGGACGAACGATTGAATAAATTAGCTGAAATTGTACAACCTGAAAATGTACAGCCTACCACCATTGATATTGTTGACATTGCCGGCTTGGTAAAAGGCGCAAGTAAAGGGGAAGGATTGGGAAATAAATTCTTAGGAAATATTCGTGAAACCGATGCCATTATTCATGTTTTAAGGTGTTTTGATGATGGAAATGTGGTGCATGTCGATGGTTCTGTGAATCCAATTAGAGATAAAGAAACCATAGATTATGAGTTGATTTTGAAAGATTTAGAAGCAGTTGAAAAGAAGCTTGAAAAAGTTGCTCGTGCTGCAAAAACAGGCGACAAAGAAGCATTGAAAGCTAAAACTGCATTAGAGAAGTATCAAAAGCACTTTGAAAATGGTAAATCTGCAAGAACAGCTGAAGTTTCGGAAGACGAAGCTAGACATGTGGATGATCTGTTTTTACTGACCAATAAACCGGTGCTGTATTTATGCAATGTAGACGAAGCGGCTGTAAAAGCAGGAGGAAACGAACATGTAAGGGCAGTAGAGAAAGCGGTTGCTGATGAAAATGCAGAAGTTATTTCTGTAGCTGCTGCAATAGAAGCTGACATTGCAGAATTGGAAGATCCTGAAGAACGTAAAGAATTTTTAGAAGATGCTGGTTTAAGTGAACCAGGTGTTAACCGTTTGATTCGGTCGGCATATAAATTATTGAAACTACAGACTTATTTTACAGCAGGTAAAAAAGAAGTTCGCGCTTGGACCATTACAAAAGGAATGACAGCGCCTCAAGCTGCAGGAGTTATTCACACGGACTTTGAAAGAGGATTCATTAAAGCTGAAGTAATCAAGTTTGAAGATTGGGTGAAATACGGCTCAGAACAAGCTGCTAAAGAAGCCGGAAAAATGAACATGGAAGGAAAGGAGTACATTGTACAAGATGGCGATGTAATGCACTTTAAGTTTAACGTGTAATACCGATTGTGATTTTAATTCCCGAAGCAAGTTCGGGACAAGTTGTCGCATTAAAGCTCCTTAAAATCCCTGCCTGTAAGGCCGGCAGGTAAATCAACATTATACTTTTGAAGATGTCTTAGCGAAATTAAAAAACTACATTGGTATAACTTCAAAAACAACGTAAGTACTTTGCTCATTGGTGATGCGAAAGCGCTCTTCCAAGTTCTCTAATTCCCTGAGCTGTTCCAATTGCACCCCATAATCAACCACCGAGTGCCAATTATCCCAAATGATTACATCTCCTTTTTCGAAAATTGGAAATGCTTGAGGGGATAAAATTGCTCGCTGAGAATGATCAAATGGATCTATTTTCAACAATTCACCCAAGTAACTATCTGTATAAATGTAGCGCTTAGTTGAAAGTTGATTTTTAGTGATAAAATCTACCACTTCAATAGCTGTATTTTGCGAAGTACTTAAATTGAGTTTTTCCCATTCCACAGCTGCACGGTTGGCAGAGAATGGAAATAAGAAAATGATTCCAAGCAAGCCAAAAACTAAATACTTGCGATAAGTCGGCTTCATCAATTCGACTAATTGGTTGAAACCAATCAAGGCGATTAAAGCCATTAATGGAGTGACTGCTGCAAAAACCCTTCTTAAGCCCATTGAGTTGAAAATACCCAAGTACCAAAATAAGGTATGTGCAATGAAAAAGCTGAAAAAGCAAGTCAAGATTAAGTTGTAATAGCTTGAATGGTTGAGTTTTTTAGAAAATTGTTTTATTAAAATCGTTAGTACACCTAACCAAAAGAGAATGTACAATGGAATTCCCAGTGCTCCATTTAATTGAGTAAAAAAATGAACTAAAGTGCCTTTTCCGTAAGGTGTGCTTAAAGTAGCATATGGGATTTTTTCAAAAACCCACAATAAATTTTGATAGTAAAATGCTCCAACAATGCTCATTAAAATATGTGCACTTGCAAGAAGCACCAATGCTTTCCAATTTCTCAAATAGATAAAATACGCTGCAAAAACAGCGAGAATAACCAATCCTTCAGAACGAATAAAGGGAGTAAATGAAAGTGCCAAAGCGGCAATAATTATTTGTTGGTTGAAGCATTTGTAAATACTAAAACAGAGAACGAATGCAAATAGTGGTTCTGTTAAACCGCTGTAGGTTGTTAGAAAACTTAAAGGAAAAATAAAGTAAAAAATAGCAGCCAATCCCCAATAATTTAGATTGAGTTTTTTGGCAATTTGAATGCTGTAGTAGGCTGCACCCAAAGCGCAAATGCTATTAAATACTTTGATACCAACAAATCCAAATTGAGCAAAAGGGGAGGCGAGGAGCGTAAAAAGCGGTTTTCCCCAGTGGTTTAAAAATAGTTCAGGGTGTTTGAAGGCAAATTTAGCATAGAGGTAATGCTCAATACTATCTCCTTCCTTTCCGGTTCCGTTGAATAAGTAGAGAGTTGTGAGGGCAATTGCTGCGCAAAATAGGAGGCTGTTTCGAGTTGAAAAAAGTTCCTTTAAAGAAAAACTCATTGCGAATTACTACTTTTTGAATCCAATGACGCAGATATCGTCTAACTGCTCATAACTGCCCATCCAATCATAAAAGGCTTGTTTGATTTTTTCTTCTTGCTCTTTCAATTCTAGGTGAACAATTGAAAGCAGTAAAGCTTTAAAATTGATGCTTTTGAATTTTTTTCCATTTTCACCACCAAACTGATCTGAATAACCATCACTGAAAATGTATGCTGTGTCGCCTTCTTCTAAAACGAGCGAATGGTTGGTAAATGGTTCATGGTTGAAATAACTTCCAATGGGTTGTTTGTTTGCTTTGTACTCTTCAATTTCATTGGAATCTTTTCTAATCACCCACAGTGGATTGTTTGCCCCTGCATATTGTAATGCGCCCGTTTTATTGTTGAAAGAACACAAGGAAATGTCCATTCCATCTTTCACATCCTCATCGGAGCGCTCAAATTTTTCTAAAACAATTTCCAGAGTTTTATCGAGAATGGATGCAGGTTGAGTTAAGTGGTACTCTCGAACTGAACGATTCAATGCATTGGCACAAATTACACTAACTAAAGCTCCCGGTACCCCATGACCGGTACAATCGGCTGCAGCGAAAATGGTTAAATCTCCAGCTTCTTCCATCCAGTAAAAATCTCCGGCAACAATGTCCTTAGGTAAGTAGAAAACCAAATTGTTCGGTAAGTATTTGTTGAAATAATGCATTGGCGGCAACATTGCTTCTTGAATTCGCTTCGCATAATTGATAGAATCGGTGATTTCTTTGGTTTTGTATTCCAATTCCACATGCTGTTTAGAAATTTCATCGCGCTGAACTTCAGCCTCCATTTTTTGCTGGTTAATAACAACTGCTTGAGATTTCAACTTTCGGAAGTTTCGATAAGAATAGAAAAGGAGAACAGCAATTAAGATAGAAACTAAGACAGCAATAGTGGTGAAAAGTCGTTGATTTTCTAGTAGCGCCAAGGTTTGACTCATGCTTTTTTGAACTTCTTCAAAATCTTCTCTAGCTTGATCTAATTCTTGAATTTGTGTTTTGAGTTTTCTATCGCTTCGATCAATTGCCGCCTGTTTTGCTTGAATTATTTCATTGTTTAAATCCAATTGATCTTCTAATTGATTGAATCTAATTCGCTGTATTTGAATTCGTTCTTGAATTTCATACAGGTCTTTTTCACGCTGATTTAAAACGGCCTCTTTTTCTTGAATGGAAGCATTTAAACTTCCAATCTTCTTCATCAATTCATTAATTTCCTGACTTTTCTGCTTATTGATTTGCTCTTCTGTGTTTAACTGAACTCTTAACTTCCTCAGCTCTTTGTTCCAACTTTCTTCTTCACCGACAAATGCAGTGGTCAAGATTTTATTATCGATGATTAAGCTTCGAGGTTCTGTTTTAGCAAGGTTGACTTGGTATTTTATTTTTGAATCATCCGTGAAGAAGTTAATCATCGTGGTGTTGTAATCATAATTTTCAGTTATAACTAAAACGGATTTATCACCAATTGCCTTAAATAAGCGCTCGGGCAAGTAACCACTGCTGTTGTTAATAAATAAAATATTGAATTCAGAAGCCTGATCTAAGTTGTTTATTTCAGTTACCTTGAAGGGAATTTTTTTATTTCCGTAGGTTTTACCTTTGATAAAGTTTTTAATTTCTTTGGCTACTTCGGGTTCTTTTAGAATTCCAATGTAAAAAGTATCTTTAATTGAATTATTGGGCCACTCTACGTATTTATAGAAATTTAAAATAAAGCCCGCCTTGATTTTTGTTTGATAATTCGCAGGCTGTATTTGGGCGTAGGAAGTACCATTGAAATAAATTCCAAGAAAGAATATTACAATAAATCGTATAAATATTTGTGCGAAACTAAATCTCAATCCACTAATTTTTGGAATGTTACAAATATGCTTTATTTGTTTGGCTTATTTAAACCTTTTTTAAAAATTCTTTTGTTCAAAGTGATGTTAATAATTCGATTAAAAAGTAAATTATTGCATTTTGCTTTATGCTTACTTTAGATTTTTCGAAAAAATAGTATGGCAGAAGAAGTAGAATACACGGAAGATAACATCCGATCGCTTGATTGGAAGGAACATATCCGCATGCGTCCAGGAATGTACATCGGTAAATTAGGCGATGGAAGTTCTTACGATGATGGTATTTATGTACTTTTAAAAGAAGTTCTCGACAATTCTATCGATGAATTTGTGATGGGAAATGGAAGAACTATTGAAATTTCCATAAAAGATAAAACGGTTAGAGTTAGAGATTACGGTAGAGGAATTCCTCTTGGAAAAGTGGTGGATGTGGTTTCAAAAATCAACACTGGAGGAAAATATGATTCCAAAGCCTTTAAAAAATCTGTTGGTTTAAATGGTGTGGGAACCAAGGCAGTAAATGCTCTTTCCAATTATTTTAGAGTAGAATCAACAAGAGACGATAAAACAAAAGCTGCCGAATTTAGCAAAGGTGAATTAACACTTGATGGTGAAATTGAAGCTTCTACCAAGCGAAAAGGAACCAAAGTAATTTTCACTCCAGACGAAGAAATATTTCACGCTTACCAATATCGCACACAGCACATTGAGCGAATGTTGTGGAATTACGTTTACTTGAATCGGGGTTTAACCATTATTTTTAATGGAGAGAAATATTATTCAGAAAGAGGACTGTACGATTTGTTGGAGAAAAACATGTCTGATCAGCCGCTCTACCCAATCATTCACTTAGAAGGTGAAGACATTGAAGTAGCCATTACTCATACTAATTCCTATGGCGAGGAATATTATTCATTCGTCAACGGGCAGCATACAACGCAAGGTGGAACGCATCAAGCTGCTTTTAGAGAAGCTTATGTAAAAACCATTCGCGATCATTTTCAAAAAGATTATGATGCGGTGGACATTCGCTCTTCAATTGTTGCAGCGGTTAGTGTAAAAGTGATGGAGCCGATTTTTGAATCTCAAACAAAAACCAAACTCGGATCCAATGAAGTTGGACCTAAAGGACCATCAATGCGCGCTTTTGTTGGAGATTTTCTAAAGAAGTACCTAGACAATTTCTTACATGAAAATCCCGAAGTTGCCGAAGCACTACAGCGAAAAATACTGCAATCCGAAAGGGAGCGAAAGGACTTAGCTGGAATTAAAAAACTAGCTAGAAAACGCGCGAAGGAAGTAAGCCTGCACAACAAAAAATTGCGCGATTGCAGGCAGCATTTCAATGAAGATAAAGACAAAAAAAACGAAACAACGCTTTTTATTACAGAGGGAGATTCCGCATCGGGTTCCATCACAAAAGTAAGAGACGTGAATACCCAAGCTGTTTTTAGTTTGAAAGGAAAACCATTAAATTCCTTCGGTTTAACTAAGAAAATCGTTTACGAAAATGAAGAGTTTAACTTATTGCAAGCGGCTTTAAACATTGAAGACGGTTTAGAAGATTTGCGTTACAATAAAGTGGTATTGGCAACTGATGCCGACGTTGATGGAATGCACATTCGCTTGTTGTTGATTACATTTTTCTTGCAATTTTTTCCTGATTTAGTGAAAAATGGGCATTTGTATGTGTTGTCAACACCATTGTTTAGGGTGCGCGACAAACAACAAACGTTTTATTGCTACAATGAGCAAGAGCGAAAAGATGCAATCAAAGCTTTAAAAGGAAAGCCTGAAATGACTCGATTTAAGGGACTTGGAGAAATTTCCCCAGATGAGTTTCGCAATTTTATTGGTGAAGACATGCGTTTAGAGCCTGTTGTG
The DNA here is from genome assembly GCA_963973975.1 of uncultured Flavobacteriales bacterium. Taxonomy (GTDB): domain Bacteria; phylum Bacteroidota; class Bacteroidia; order Flavobacteriales_E; family Vicingaceae; genus UBA1494_A. The sequence continues at coordinate 49,843 of CAXBCF010000012.1, read as the reverse complement.
ATTGGGAAAGAATCCGTTCACCAAATGTTGGAGTTCTACATGGGTAAAAATACGCCCGACCGACAAGAGTTTATTATCGAAAATCTTAAAGTTGAGTTGGACATTAAAGAAGAAGAGGATATAGTTGAAGCGGAAGCGATCTAAATGATACAATGAAAGAAAACGACGAAGAAGAAAATACACCAAACGAGGAAGAGCACATTAGCGAAGCATCTGAGCGTTCAGAAGGCTTGGAAAATGTTATTCAAGTTTCCGGCATGTACAATGAATGGTTTTTGGATTATGCTTCCTATGTAATCTTAGAACGTGCTGTGCCTCACGTAAATGATGGATTAAAACCAGTACAAAGAAGAATTTTACATTCCCTAAAAGAACTGGACGATGGGCGCTACCACAAAGTAGCCAATGTGATTGGAAATACCATGAAATATCACCCACACGGTGATGCTTCCATTGGTGATGCAATGGTTCAGTTGGGACAAAAAGAATTGCTGCTTGACACTCAGGGAAACTGGGGAAATATTTTAACAGGTGACAGAGCTGCAGCACCTCGATACATTGAAGTTAGGCTTTCAAAGTTTGCTTTGGATGTTGCTTTTAATCCAAAAACTACCACATGGTCTGCTTCTTACGATGGAAGAGGGAAAGAACCTGTGACGCTGCCAATGAAGTTTCCACTTTTATTGGCTCAAGGAGTTGAAGGAATTGCAGTTGGTTTGGCGTGTAAAATTTTACCGCATAACTTCAATGAATTAATTGATGCTTCAATCAATATTTTAAAAGGGAAAAAAGCCAATATAATGCCTGACTTTCTAACTGGAGGCATGGCAGATTTTTCTAATTACAACGATGGTTTAAGAGGGGGAAGGGTTAGAATTAGAGCAAAAATTGCGCAGGAAGATAAAAAGACCTTGGTGATTAATGAGTTGCCATTTGGAACAACTACTTCAGGCTTAATCGACTCAATTCTAAAAGCCAACGACAAAGGAAAAATAAAGATAAAAAAGATTGAAGATAATACTGCCGATCAGGTGGAGATTATCATTCACCTTCCACCAAATGTTTCTCCAGATAAAACAATCGATGCGCTTTACGCTTTCACCGATTGTGAAGTTTCGGTTTCTCCGAATTCCTGCATTATTGAAGACGATAAACCAAAGTTTTTATCGGTCAATGAAATTCTTCGGATAAACACAGAAGAAACCAAGCATTTGCTGAAGCGAGAGTTAGAAATCCGAAAAGGAGAACTCGAAGAGCAGTGGCATTTTTCTTCTTTGGAGAAAATTTTCATTGAAAATAAAATTTACCGCGACATTGAGGACTGTGAAACTTGGGAGGCCATTATCACAGCGATTCATAAAGGCTTGAAACCACACACAAAGAATTTGATCAGAACTGTTACCGATGAAGATGTTGCTCGTTTAACAGAAATAAAAATCAAGCGAATTTCTAAGTTCGACAGCTTTAAAGCCGACGAATTAATCAAACGAATTGAAGAGGAAATTAGTGAAATCAATCACAATTTGGCCAACCTTACCGATTTTGCCATTGCTTATTTCAAAAGAATTAAAGAGAAGCATGGAAAAGGAAAGGAGAGAAGAACAGAGATTAAATCCTTCGAAAACATTGATGCAACGAAGGTTGCTGTTGCCAATACCAAATTGTATGTCAACAAAGCAGAAGGGTTTATCGGGCATGGATTAAGAAAAACGGAATCGGAGTTTGTTGCTGATTGTTCTGATATCGACGACATTATTGTTTTCAGAGAAGATGGAGTGATGCTGGTTCAAAAAATCCAAGCAAAATCATTTGTTGGGAAAAACATCATTCATGTGGGGGTTTGGAAAAAAGGGGACAAGCGAACCATTTACAACATGATTTACCGTGATGGAAAGGCTGGAAACACCATGATTAAGCGTTTTGCGGTCACTTCCATTACCAGAGACAAAGAATACGATTTGACCAAGGGAACGCCTGGCTCGGCGGTGCTTTACTTTACCGCCAATCCAAATGGAGAGGCAGAAGTGGTTCAAGTGCTTTTAAGAGCTAAAGCCAAACTAAAAAAGCTGAAATTTGATACCGATTTTGCTGAAATGGCCATTAAAGGCAGGGCGGCAAATGGAAATATTTTAACCAAACACATCATTAGTAAAATCAAGTTAAAGGAAGAAGGTGCTTCAACTTTAAGTGCCCGTAAAATTTGGTTCGACGATACCGTTCAGCGAATTAATTCTGAGGGTAGAGGAGAGCTCTTAGGACAATTTAGTGCCGATGACAAGATTTTAACAATCACTCAATCAGGTCACTATAAATTGACTTCTACCAACTTTTCCACCCATTTTGAAGAAGATTTGATTCTAATAGAAAAATGGATTCCTGAAAAACCGGTTACTGCCGTTTATTTTGATGGAGAGAAAGAAGATTACTACGTCAAGCGTTTTTTAATTGAAGACACCGACCGAAAAGTTAGCTTTATTGGAGAGCATGAAAAGAGCTTGTTGGAATTGGTTTCAACTGATTACAACACCGTAATTGAACTGACATTTGCCAAAACCAAAGGCAAAGACCCCAAAGCAAATGAGTTCTTTAACTTGAAGGATTTTATTGCCGTTAAGGGATTAAAAGCCATTGGGAATAAGTTGAGTTATGATAAGGTAAAAACAATTGATCGATTGCAACCTGAAGAAGCGGCAAGCGCTTTGAATGTGCCGGTGGAAGAATTGTTGGAAAACCCTTTTGATCAAGCAGCAAAGGCAAAGGAGCCGGAAGCGAAAGCTAGCCAAGTGGAGGAGGATGCTTCAACAGATGAGGAGGAAGAGGATGCTGAATCTGAAAATACTTCAGAGGATGCAAGTGAAAGTCCTGTGATTAAAGAAAAAGGAGAAGACCCTCCACAAATGGACTTATTCTCTTAAAACTATGTCAATAACACTCATCATTATTGTAATTACAGCTGCAGTTTCAATCCCTGCATTTAAAAATCTTTCTTTGTTTTACAAGTTGGATTTTTCGCCTTATCAAGCTGAGAATCGAAAAGAGTGGTACCGTTTTATCAGCCATGCTTTTGTGCACGCTGATTGGTGGCATTTAATTCTCAACATGTTGGTGCTGTTTTTCTTTGGCGACATCACTCAAAACTACTTTGAAGCTTATTTAGGCGAGCAGGGGACCTATTATTTTGTTTTACTGTATGTTGGCGGAATCTTGTTTGCTACCTTACCGTCATACAGAAAACACCGAAACAATCCCAATTACCATTCTGTTGGAGCTTCGGGGGCAGTATCTGCTGTGTTGTTTTCTTCGGTTATGTTCAGTCCTGCCACTTCCATTTGCCTTTACGGATTGCTGTGTTTTCCGGGTATTTTATGGGCTTTAATTTATTTGGTTTACTCTTACCGACAAGGAAAAAAAGGCGGAGACCACATTGACCACGATGCCCACTTTTGGGGAGCAATTTATGGCGTACTTTTTACCTTCATCGCTATTCCTGAAGCGATTCCAATGTTTTACAAACAAGTGTTGGAGTTATTGCCTTTTTGAGGTTTTGGTGGAGCCGTCTACTCGATTGAGCTCTTTTGTTTTAAAAAGGTAAATCATCATCTTGTTCGCCTGTTTCTTCTTCCGTTACATTTTCATTACTTTCATTAATAATTGAAAGATTAAACTTTTCATAAATTTCATTAATTGTATCTTTTATTAACCCAAGTTTTTCAACATTTTCTTGGTCATCAAAATTTTCAAATTCAATTTCAAGTTTATCATTCTCGGGCATGACTTCTAATAAATAATCAACTAACATTTTGAAATTTACATCGGTAGCGACCGGAATACTAATTTCTTTTTTTGTTTCTGATTCTTTAGAAAAAGTAATCTCTAAAATACTGTCATTGAACTTGTTTTTTACTTTTATCATGAGTTAAGTAATTTTTTTATGTTGTATTTTCTAGAGCGCATATCAAAAATATATTTACCGCCATCCAAATTATCTATTATTAATTTTTGATTTTCCTTACGTTCTAAAACTAATTGTTCGTATGAAATTTTTTCACCTTCATTTTTTGCTAAAATTATATTTTCAGCATCACCATAAACAACAATTGAAGGATTATGAGTTACAATAATTATCTGTTTCTTGAACTTATAATCTCTTAATAATTTAATTAGATCTTCATTTTTAAAACTATTCCCTAAATTATCTTCAGGTTGGTCAATCATCACAAGTTTACAATTCTCTTGTTGTAGAATAGTTTTCAAGTACATTTCTGAATTATAACCAGGTGATTTGTTTTTAGAATTTCCATTTTCACCATAATCTAAAAAAGAAGTTGGGGAATTAAATTTATCAATAATTGTCTTTGTTGAACTAGTTATTTTATTCGATAAATTTTGCTTTGAGTATTCATTTTTATGCTTTATTTGAGAATTGTCTTTTACAAGATTTAAATAATTTACATAGATTGAGTTATTTATGTTTCCAATGTTTAAACACTCAATAATTGTATTTGATAAATTAATGTTATTTTCAACTTCTAATATAAGTTTAACCGAATCATTAATTTCAATATTTTCAATTGTTTGATAATTGTAATCTTCTAATTTTTTACTTGACTTGTGAAATTTTGACGCTGAATTAAATAATTTATCACATGAGGTAATTAAGTTGTTTTTTCGTTCATTTGAGGCATTTTTCGCTCGTGATGTGGAATTTAGTTGACTATTTTTTAGTGTAATGATGTTGTTAACATCATTGATGAAGTCATCTCTTTTTATTTGAATATTCTTTTTATGTTGTATTAATTCTTTCTTTTCTAAAATTAATCGTTCAAATTGTTCAATAGTGCTTATTTCTTCATCTGTAAATTCAAATACTTTATCTTCTTTTAAAGTTTCTGTATTGGATGATATTTCATTTAAGAGTATTTTTTTTTCTTCAAAGTTTATAGGATTTGTAGTTGAGTTTATTTGTTCTATGTAAAAACTATTACTTAATATATTTTCAAAGTCACCTTCTTGAACTGAAAAATCTTGATGATAAGAATTATTAAATTCATCAAATCTATTTACAAACTCATCAAATTCATTTGATAATTCTAACCTTTTAGATTTGATACTATCTTCTGCAATTGTAAGTTCTTCATTTTTTTCTGACTCTTTAACCAATTTAGTTAAATCGCCTTCTTCAAAGTAATTAACAATGTCACCTTGATTTATATAGATTATTTCATCACTATTAAAATGTAAAGCACTTTGATAACTTTGACTATTTGATGATTTAATGAGTGTGTTTGAATCGTCTTTAGAATACCTTTTAAATTTATGTTTATTGCTTTCTATTTTTTTTCCAATAAGATTAAACAATAAACTTTTTCCAGAGGAAGCTCCACCTATAATCGCATTTAAATTTGGACTGAATTCTATTTCGCAGTTTTCAACATCATTTATAGTATCAATTTTAATAGATGAAATGTATTTGTCTACATTTTTAAGCAAATCCACATCAGATTGTTTTCTAATACGAGATAATGGGTCTATTGATGCAAATCTTAAAGTTTCATAAGTTGGTTCTCCTTTTAAACAATAAAATTCATGTGGATTTCCACTTTTTGGTATAGGATAAATATTACAATTGTGGTTATCAGAAAAATTTAAAAATGCTTCATCTTCTTTATCTTGAAAATCAGGTTCTTTAAATTTATCAAATCCAGCATTAATGATTTGAACGCTTTTTTCTTTAACTTTTTCATGAGCACATTCCATTAATAATACCATTTTTTGGGCAACTGAAATATCTGCTTTTTTATGTGCTTCTCTTATGTTTTTGTGTCCATCTGCATGAGGAATAAAGAAAAACTGATACGGATTAAATAGTTCAAAAACTTCGTCAATGGTTAAATTTCTATCTTTTTTGTCAATACCATTGGCTGTAAAATGAGTTTCAATTATGCCTGAAATTTCATTTGCCTTAATGGAATCTGTCTCATTAAATATTAATAGTGTATGATAAGTTAAAAATGAGTCATTATTTTGTTTAACCTTTATATCAAATTCACAACCAATCAATAGAATTGGGTCACCTTCTGAATATTCATTATAATAATCTTCATAGGCTTTTGAATTGATAATATTATGGTCTGTTAATGAAAATAATTTAACCTCATTTACTATTAGCTTATTTTTTAAAACTGATATGTCAAAAGTACCGTCATAGTCGTTCGTCTTTGTTTGGTTACTATAGTCTGTGTGAATATGCAAATCCACTTTAAACCAATCAGAATATTTATTATCCATTAGAATTTATTACAATGCGGTTATTTTTAAAATGGTGCACAACTAGTCGATAAAACAGACCAGTGTGCTTTATCGAAACGATGCAAACAAACATACAAAAAATAACTGCTTGCTATTGAAGGGAGAGGATAATCCGCTCCGAAGGGTTTTTAACCCTTCGGTTGTAATTCCATTTCTGTATTATTTTGTACTATTAGGTTGTATTTTCCAAAAATAAACAATCGAGGTATAATTTTATTCCGCAGGGTTGCAAACCCTGCGGAGCAGGTTACCCACAATGCACTATGCAGCGTGTTAGCCAATGTTTTTATTCTAAATATTTCTCCCAAGCTTTGTCTAACTCTTCTTGATTTTCCTCATTGTACGGATCTTTCATTACTTCCTTCATTATCTCTGCTACCTCAGGTTTATCATCATAATATAAGTCGATTAGTAAATCAAAAGGGATTAGATAAGCTATAATCCCAAAGAGTCCAATAATTAATGTCCTAGTATATATCTTCTTATAAAATCTTGATTTTCGGTCTTTCCTTAGCACAAGGGTTATAATGATTATGATACTCAATAAAAATAAACCCGGCTTAATTATATTACTGCTGCCAGGCCAAATCTCAATTTTAAATAAAATACCAATCAGAATTAGTGAAAGGGCAATACCCGTTGCAATAGCACCTACAGTCCGTTTTGCAGTGACTTTTTTGTATGATTCTCGTTTAAATATGTCTCTAAGTCGGATATCATTAAAAAATAGGAATCCAAAATTGAAGTAAATTACAGCTAGACTGGAAAAACTTAATATCAATATTATTGAGTTGCCTGGAACATCGAACAACTTTAGAATTATTCCTAATAGGATAAAGACAGAGAAAATTGATTCAGCTTTTTTCATAATTGGTTACAACTATTAATAAACCACACCAGTGTGCTTTATTGAAACTTAGCAAACAAACATACAAAAAATAACTACTTGCTATTGAAGGGAGAGGGTAATGTGGGATTTTTACTTATTCGTTTCTTTTTTCTTTATTCCGCAGGGTTGCACTTGTCCGCCTTTGGAGGAAACCCTGCGGAGCAGGAGTTATTTTCATTCCACTATTTTTAAAATAACATTTCCCGTTTTCTGTCCTGTTTCAACGTATTTGTATGCATCTACAATTTGCTCTAAACGGTATTCTCTGTCTATTACAGGTTTGTATTCGCCTTTTTCAACAAGTTGTTTTAAAAAAAGTAAATCCTGTTTGTCAATTGTCGGTATTGGAAATATTACCTTTCTTCCCCTAAAGAGCGGAGTAAAAAGCGCCAAAAATATGTTTTCTGCATTCTTCCCTAATTCGGTTGACACATAAATACCTTTTTCGGTCAACAATGGTTTACACTCTTTAAAAGAACTTTTCCCAACGGCATCAAAAATAAAATGGTATTTATCTTCAATTTGAGTGAAATCTTCCATCTGATAATCAATTACTTTGTCAGCACCAAGACTTTTTAAAAGTTCTACATTTTTTGTGTTACAAACAGCCGTTACAGATACCCCAAAATATCTTAGAATTTGAACTGCGGATGAGCCAATAGCCCCTGTTGCCCCATACACTAAAGCCTTTTGTCCGTTTTTAATTTTAGAAGCCCTGATATTACACAATGCGTAATGAGCTCCTTCTGAAATTGGAGCGGCTTCATTAAAAGTCAAGTTGTCGGGTATTTTTTCGATGGCTTTATTTTCAGCAATGATCAAAAATTCAGCGTGTCCTCCAAAAGTTTCATCGTTGTAGCCAAAAACTTTGTCACCTTTTTTGAAACTTGTTACTTCTGAACCAATTTCTTCGATTGTACCTGCAAATTCACAGCCTAATGTCTGGTATTTGGGTCGAAAAAGTCCGCTCCAAAATCTTGAAATAAAATATTCGGCACTTCGAAACCCTGAATCTGTCCGATTTACAGTAGAAGTAAAAACCTTAATCAGCACTTCATTATTTTTTGGTGTTGGTTTAGGTACTTCCACTAGTTTGGCAACTTCCGGTGATCCGTATTTGGTATGTACAATTGCTTTCATTTTCTGATGTGATTGAGTGTTTTATACTTGCCACTAACTAGTCAATAAAACAGACCAGTATGCCTCATTGAAACGATTCAAACAAACATACAAAAAATAACTACTTGCTATTGAGGGGAAAGAATAATGTGGGATTTTTACTTGTTTGTCTTTTTTTTTCTTTTTTCCGCAGGGTTGCACTTGTCCGCCTTTGGAGGAAACCCTGCGGAGCAGGTAGGGGACTATGGTTTTCTGTAAAAGTCAGCTAGAGAGTTGGTATAGGTCACATAATTTAAATCAAATTTTAGTTGAAATTTTGTAGGTTTTTTAGCACCATCTGGTACGAGCATCAAAACGGTTTTGTCATTTACCTTAAACAAACTGTCATATACCACTTCCCGCTGATCAAATTTGAAATCAAAATAATAAAGATACTCGCTAATAAAGTTCAAATACTTTTTTCTTCTTTTGGCACTGACTTCCCCATTAAGATCGATTAATTTAAAGTGTTGTTTTTGGATAATGGCATTTTGAAATTCAACAGCGTTAAGTGGTTTGTTTTCGAGGGTAGGAATAAGGTTAAATTGAGCATCTAATAAAAACCATTTTTCGTGCTGAGCAGACCAAGCTTCCGTTAAAACATGTCCTGCGCCTGAAGGTTTTGTTTCAACATCTATGGTTTTTAAGCCCAAAGTTCTTGCCTTAAATCCATTGCAAGCCAACACACTTTTAAGTACAATTCCATATTCTACACAACGAAATTTCATCCCTGTTTCAGCTTCTTTCAAGATTGTTAAGGTAGTTGACTTTGAAGGTTTATTTGAGCCATTGTGTTTCCAACGAGTGTGGGTCCAATTTAAAAGGTGCAATGCTTGTTCATTTTCTGTATTTCCCAACATAGCCACACTGTCTAAGTTGTAAAGCGATTTTAGGGAATTCAACTCAGGCGAGTTTTCCATATCTTGATAAATAAACGTATAGGCCTCATTCTCAATAGTGTCTGTAAACCGAATTTGTTGCAATGGAGTTTTGTGAAAGATTGAACAAGCATACAACATTCCAAATAGGATAACACTATAAATCTTTTTCATTTGTTCTTTTTTTCTGATTGCTTGATACTGTACTTAGCCACAAAGCCACCAATTATTAACCACAAAATGAAGTTAATAATGAAGTCGAAAGCTTTAAAATCCTCCCCATAGTAATTATCAAAAGCTGCGTTAATACCGGCATAGCTTAATCCGGATAAGTGAGCGATAAATAGTATAAGTTTCTTATTCTTCATTTTTAGAATACTTGCTAAATAGTAATTAAAGTATACCAGGCCGCCTAACTGAAACTATTCAAAACAAACATACAAAAAATAACTACTTGATCTTGCAGGGAAGAATGAGTCGTCCCATATTGTGTGACTCAGATTGGGAAGGTTAAAAATGAAGTAAAAAGTGCTTTTTACTTCTTATCAAAATTTTCCATGTGGTTGTGCCCATCAATGGATAAATCTCCTTTCAATAATTTCAACACATCATTGGGTTGACTTAAAACTGCGGCACATTTTCCATCATCAGCAATAGGAGTTTTTAGCCAACTGGGGTTTTTAGAGAGAATTTCAACCAAATAAACCTCATCTGTATTGGTCGTTAAAGAAGCCGAAATACTACTTTCGACTTCTTCATTAAATAATTGATTGGCTCTTAATTTTAATCGGTCTTTCAAAACAAACAATTGTGTTGCAGTGAGCGGTTCATTTATAATATTTTGGGAAACAACCTTTAACTTATCAGAATCTCCCAATGCCATTATTTTAGAGATATCCTCTTTGTTATCATTGTTGTGATAAATTCTTAGTGTTTTGTTTGCCATTTTTTCAAAATATTGGTTTTATTATTCATCAATTTTTACATGCTTAATAAAAGTATCAACTTCTATGCTTGATTCCGCTCCATAAGCATCTACAATTAGTCCTTTCTTTCCATCTTTAGAACTGATTGCATAACAAATGCTAGAATCAGAAGGATTGGTCATTCCTTCAAAACGATGTACTTCATCGATTTTAAGCTGACTCGGTGCATAACTTTCTTTATTTATTACCGCCTCTTTTTCACTCTTGATTCGGATTTCATTCTCGTACCCTTGTTTTGCAAGTGAGTTGGTAGCCTCAGAAAGCGTATTGTATTTTACTTGTTTCATAATTTTAGGTATTATTTATTCTTCCAACATGCTGCGTAACATCCAAGCAGATTTTTCGTGTACATTGATTCTAGCTGTGAGTAAATCTGCAGTTGCTTCATCAGCCACCTCAGCGGCTTTTGCAACTACTTCTCTTGAATGCTTTGCTATGTGTTCATGACCACTCAATAAGTCAGCTAACATTTCATTTTCTGTCGCTTTTGAGTTTGGCTCATTTAAATCGGATAGTTTTTTAAATTCTGAGAATGATCCAGGTGCAATAAATCCCAATGAACGGATACGTTCAGCGATTTCATCGACTGCACCAAACAAATCCGTGTACTGCTCTTCAGTCAATAAGTGAATCTGACGAAAGTTCTTACCACGGACATTCCAATGGTAATTATGAGAAGAAATCATCAAACTATAAGAATCCGCTAAAATCCTAGAAAGACCATCTGCAATGCTTGAACGGTCTTTCTCAGTAATTCCTGTATCCATTTTAATTTTGTAATGTTTCTGGTTTTTTAAATTTAAATCTTCCACTGTTTTCATTATTTTTTTGTTTTAAGTTAAGATTGAAGCTATCTTTTTATAGATAACTATGAATTTCCCTAAAGGTAATAAAACATAGAGAGTTTAAAAAGTTTTTTAGAAACTTTAGGCTATTGAGCATAGAAGTTTTCAGTTAAAATCGAAAGGCTTGAATAGTGGATTTATTTTTCTATTCTCAATTTTTTAAGCAACTTCGCAGAGCTATTAAAAATAAAAGAATGATTCCCTTTTTTTATTGCTACAACAACAAATTTTTTGACATCAACCAAGCCTCATTTGTAATTAACAGAGCAATGAAGTATGGAGATGGTTTATTTGAAAGTATTCGGGTAATTGATGGGAAGCCTCAATTTTATTCTCTTCACATTGAAAGATTGAGAAAAGGGATGGAGTTTCTTAAAATAGAATACCACCAACAGCAGTTTGAAGAAATTAAAGTTTGCATTGAACAGTTATTAATTAAAAATGAGATTAACAAAGGTGGTCGTATTCGACTAACCCTTTTTAGATCAGGTGGTGGGACATATATTCCTCAAACCAACAAGCCTTATTATTTCATAGAAACTGAACCAATCTCGGTGAACGAATACCAACTAAACACCAGAGGTTTTTCTATTGATGTAGCAGAGGAAAATAAAATTTACTTTAATCCATTGTTGCGGTTCAAAACCTTGAATTCATTACCCTATGTTATGGCTTCAATGGAAAAGGACAAAAAGTTAGTAGATGAATTGGTGCTTTTAAACACCACAGGCAACATTGTGGAGGCTACAAAATCCAATATCTTTCTTGTTTTTGGCAATACTTTATATACACCATTATTATCTGAAGGATGCTTAGATGGTGTTATGCGAAAAATTGTGATTCAAATAGCCAAACAAATTGGGTTGAAAGTAGCTGAAGGACAACTTCCAATCAACTACCTAGAACGAGCAGATGAGCTATTTTTAAGCAATTCCGTTCAGGGAATTTCATGGGTAGGCTCTTATCATAAGAAGCGATATTTTAACAAGGTAAGTCGTAAATTGATTGAAGTTTTAAACGCCAACCAAAACTTATAGAACCACTAGGTATATTACCTATTCTAGTAAATTAAGACTATTCCCCTTTTTTTATAACTTTTTGAATTAATTATCGTTCAGAGAAATAGTTAACCTACTCTCATTTAATTATTTTTGCAACGATTAAATCAATTTGTTAAATCATTTGAAATGAACAAACTATTCTACTTTTTTCTACTACTTTTCAGCTCAATAGAATTTTCTCAAGCACAAAATACTTTTACTTCTGTTCAAACCGGAGATTGGAATGATGGTTCAACTTGGTCTTTAAGTGCCGGCGCCGGTGGAGTGGAAGGAGTTGACTTTCCAGCTCCTACTGATTTTGTCATTATAAGTGATAATGATACTGTATACATCGATTTTGGAACAACTGGGATTTTATATCAATATGAAGGTTTCATGACTATTGACACCCTTGGTTTATTGTGGGTAACTGTGGGTGATAATAATAATGGTTTTGCATTGATTAATAATGGAAAGGTTTTTAATTATGGAAAATTTTATACTGGATTAGCGACTGAAGGTCCTGGAACACCTAATCCTTTCGAAATTGATATTTATTTAGAGGATAATGCTATTTTCTATGCGTTTGAAGGATCTGAAAATTATTGTTCTGATGACATCCATATAAGAGATAGAGCAATTTTTTACACGCAGGTGAATGTATGTATTGAGATTGACGATGATTTTCATTTACAAGGTACAAACTCTCTTTTATGTGGTGATGGTGGAGCAAGTATTGGCGCAAGTACTGTTGATAATGAGGTAATTTTTGAAAGTGGTGCTAATTCAAATAATATATGCAATGGCTTGACTGTATTTCGTGGAACAGGAGGAACCTGTAATCCAACAACAGGAGTTCCAATTGTTACGGGAACAGGACCAAGTAATTTGCGACCAGTTGCAATTAATGATAACTTAACTGTTTTTCAAAATACTGCCGCTACAATTGATGTTTTGAAAATTGGGATCAATGATTTTGACTTTGAATCTGATACTATAGGAATTTTGCAAGCTGGGAATAACGTTGCAATTAATGATAATCAAAGCTTTCAAGGAGGAACTTTAAGCATCAATAACAATGGAACTCCTACAGATCCTCGTGATGATTATGTTGATTACACGCCACCTTTAAATTTTGTAGGGTTTGATAGTTTTAGATACATTCTCGAAGATCTTGATGGCGCTTTTGATACCGCTTTGGTTTCATTAAAAGTAATTTGTGTCAATGGATTTATTACTGAAGATACGGTAATTTATCCGGGAGTTATAACTTCTGTTGCAGGTGTTGGAAATAGCGGAAATATTTTAGGCGCAATAGATGGTTTATTTGCTGATTGGTTTACCAATGGCAACACGCTAGTATTTGATTTTGGCAGCATACAGGCTGTCGGAACCAAGTATTTAATGACTTGGAGAGAAAGAACAGGTGAAACTGGAACTGCTATACCGATTATCGAAGAGTCAACCGATAATGTAAACTACTTTTTAAACAACAGTTCGCCATCAACCAATAGTACTGTAGCTATTTCCGACACCATTACATCTCAAAACGAATTTAGGTATTTAAGAATTTCAAAAGATAATCCTCCTAGTACAACTGACTTTCAGATTGATGCGGTGGGTCTAGTTGAATTTAATTGCTCCGGAGATATTGATACCGATGGTGATGGGGTTTTTAACTTTTTTGATATAGACGATGATAACGATGGTATTTTAGACATTGATGAAGAAGGTTTTGTATCGGGTTCGCTTAATTATGAATTTTATGACTTAACACCTCCTGGTAATACAGTTGACAATATACCTACAACTGGAGCATTATCCGTTGGTACTGTTAATAGTTTTGATGTTGATGCACTTCAAGCTGCTGTTGATCCAGGTGATCCTAATAATTACTCTATTCGGTTTTCAGGGTTTATCAATATTCTTGTTGATGCCACTTATACTTTTTATACCAATTCTGATGATGGTTCAAAACTATTTATCAATGGTATCGAGGTTGTCGATAATGACGGGAACCATGCAGCTGCTGAAGAGTCTGGAACAATATTCCTGACTACAGGTGTTTACCCAATTAGCGTTCTTTATTATGAGGCAGGAGGTGATGAAATATTAGAAGTTTCTTATTCCAGTGCTACTATAGGTAAAACCTTTTTACCATTTTCTATTTTATCAACAATAGAAAACAACGATTTGGATTCTGATGGAGATGGTATTATTGATCGTTTGGATTTAGATGCTGATAATGATGGTATTCCCGATATTGTTGAAGCAGGAGGAGTAGATGCAGATGGCGATGGCATGGTAGATACTTTTGTTGATACCGACGGTGATGGATGGGCCAATACTTTTGATCCTGACAATGGTGGTACTCCTCTATCAGATGGTGATTCAGACGGAGATGGTTTTCCCAATCGCATTGACATTGATTCTGACAATGATGGTATTATCGATAATATTGAAGCTCAGGCTTCTACATCTACACCAATAGTCCCTTCTGGGTCTGATGCAGATGGAGATGGAATAGACGATGCTTTTGATCCAGATTTATCGAACAGCTTATTGGTTCCTGTCAATACAGATGGTACTGACGAACCAGATTATTTAGACACAGATTCAGACAATGATGGTTATTCTGATTTAATTGAAGCGTACGATACGAGTAATAATAATATAGCGAACACTAATTTAAGTGGAACTGACTCAGACAATGATGGTTTAGATGATGCCTTTGATTTAGTAAATGGAATCAATTCTTCAAGCAATGTTACCAACGGTACACAAACTTCCGAAGATTTTCCAAATTTAGATGATCCCGATACGCCTGAAAGAGATTGGAGAGAATTGTTAGATACAGACAATGATGGAATTGCCGATTATTTCGATATCGATAAAGACAACGATGGAATATTAGATGCAGATGAAAATAGTGGTTGTTCTTCAGCTGGTAATTTAAACTATGAATTTTATGATCTTGTTCCTACGGGAAACACAGTAGACAACATTTCTTCTACAGGTGCTTTGTCTGTTGGAATTATTGGAACATTTAATGTCAATACACTTCAAAATGCGGTTGATCCTGGTGATCCCAATACTTTTTCAATACGTTATACAGGGTTTATTAATATTGATAGTGCTGGAACCTATACTTTCTTTACAACTTCAGACGATGGATCAAAACTATTTATAAATGGAACAGAAGTAGTCAATAACGATGGATTGCATGGCAACCAAGAGCGTTCAGGTTCCATCGTTTTAAGTGGAGGGTTTCATTCTATACGGGTGTTGTTTTTTGAAAATACAGGTGGACAAAACTTAAGTGTTTCTTACCAAGGGCCATCAATTTCTAAAACATTGTTGCCTTTTTCAATTTTATCTACATCTGCGCTGTGCGATTCAGATGGTGATGGAATACCTGATGAAAGAGACTTGGATTCTGAAAATGATGGAATACCCGATATTGTTGAAGCCGGTGGAATTGATAGTGACAACAATGGAGTAGTTGATGGAGTTTTTACCGATACAGATGCTGATGGATGGTCGAATGTTTTTGATCCTGATAACGGTGGCACTCCACTAACTGATCCTGATAGCGATGGAGATGGGTATACTAATCGAGTGGATTTAGATTCTGATAATGATGGTCTTACAGATATTGTTGAAGCGGGAGGCGTTGACACAGATGAGGATGGTAGAGTAGATGCTTCTTCTGATACAGACAATGATGGTTGGGCAGATACCTTTGATTCTGATAACGGAGGGACTGTTTTAGAGGATGGAGATTTTGATGCTGATGGAGTTTTAAATCGATTGGATTTAGATTCTGATAACGATGGTATTCAGGACATTGTTGAAGCAGGTGGAGTGGATGCAAATGGAAATGCACGCGTAGATGCAACATTGGACTCTGATGGCGATGGATGGGCAAATACTTTTGATTCAGACAATGGAGGAACTACTCTTGCCGATGAAGATTCAGATGGTGATGGATTGCCAAATCGATTTGATTTAGATTCGGATAATGATGGCTTAATAGATAATGTTGAAGCACAAACTACTGCCGCATTTCAAGCTCCTTTAGGAACTGATACTGATGGCGATGGATGGGACAATCGCTATGATTCTGACAATGGTGGAACTGCTATTACATTGAGTGATGCAGATTCAGATGGCATCCCTGACTATTTGGACTTGGATGCCGATGGTGACGGCTTAGCAGATTGGATTGAAGGATTTGATGACAATGGTTCAGGCGATGCTTTGGATGATTTTATTATTCGGGCAGACGACTTTGAATTGGCCGCTGGAAATCCATTATACTATGTGAATATTGACGATGCAGACACAGATGGTATTCCAGATTGGCTGGAAGACGATGATTCGAATGGTCGACCAAACTTTTTACAGGCATCACATCCACTTTATCAAGATACTGATGGTGATGGTTTAATTGATTTATATGATGCCGATAATTTTGGTGCTGCATCGAATTTACCAGATTTAGATAATGACGGGGAGTATGATTTCAGAGATACGGATAATCAAATTTCATTGCCAATTACTTTACTCTACTTTAATGCAATCAAACAAGGGGAACAGGTATTGTTAAAATGGGCAACCACTTCTGAAATCAATAATGACTTTTTTACCATAGAACGCTCTCAAGATGCTAGAAATTTTAGACCAATTCTAAAACATACTGGAGCTGGAAATAGCCAAGTTGAAATTCACTATGAGCGCTATGATAAAAATCCATTGCAAGGAACAAATTATTACCGATTAAGGCAAACTGATTTTAATGGCGAAACTAAAGAGTTTCCAATTGAAGTGGTACAGTTTAATCCTACTAGAAATTCTATTAGAATTTATCCTAATCCAGGAGATGGTAATCTATTGAATTTAGAATTTGCTAATGAGTTGGGCGGTGAAACTATCTATATCAGTATTAATAGTGCCAATGGTCAAAAAATTCTTGCTAGAGAATTAATCGCATTGCCTGAAAATGTTACTACTAAAATTGAAATCTTAAATGGGATGAAGCTGACAAGTGGTATTTACATTGTAAAGATTGAATTTGATTCAAAACAAAAACTATTTAAATACATAGTCTTCTAAGCTATATGAAATTAGCCTTTTATTGAATTTAATTTGATTAGTTTTAACATTTTAATGAAAAATGTATTTTTTATTTTTTTGAATGTGTTATTTTATTATGAATCAATTATTTAAGAAATTTTTAATTCTTACTTTTCTATTAAGTGTGCTATCAATCACATCAGTTTACGCTGAAGGCACTAAATCAGTTTGGCCTGTATTTACT
The DNA here is from genome assembly GCA_963973975.1 of uncultured Flavobacteriales bacterium. Taxonomy (GTDB): domain Bacteria; phylum Bacteroidota; class Bacteroidia; order Flavobacteriales_E; family Vicingaceae; genus UBA1494_A. The sequence goes on along the minus strand of CAXBCF010000012.1, from coordinate 32,418 downwards.
GGATTAACGGTAAGTGATCAAAGTGGAGGTATTCTAGTTAACTTTATTTCAGATCCACCCAACGGTGGCTATCCAGCTTACACTTATACTTCAGATAGTTTAGCAAGAATGTATGTTAATGTAAAAGATTTCAACTCAGAGTCAATTCAATTTGGGTTTAATGTAAGAAGGCTTTGGTTTTCAGACTGTAATGCTGTTCCAACAATTAATGGAGATTACACCAATGCAGTGAGCGGAGGTAGAAGAGTGTTTTGGAGATTAAAAGATCCCGATGGAAACATTGTTGCAACTTCTGGAATTGGAGGCATACCATATTGGAACGGTGGAGTAACACCAAGTACTACTGCAGGTTTTATTGGTTCACATCCTGAAGCCATCAATGGTCCTGATAATTTAAATGGAGTTGGTACTACAGGATACACACCTATTGTACACAATCCTACTAAAAATGGAGATTACTATTTTGAATTTAATTTCAACGATCAAACAACAATGTTTGATAATACCAATTGTTCTTGGGCAACAGTTGAATTTCAGTATTTTGACATTTCGATAGCCTCCGGAACTTCAACTATTCCAGGAAGATTGTGGTCGAGACAATGGTCATTATCTACCGTCAACAGAGCTCCAAATGCAGGTTTAACTGCTTTAGCTGAAAATACTTCAGAGTTTTTTGTTTACACCACAGATAGTATTATTTCTAGAATTGGCTTAGTGGACATCGTTCCTGGAACGTGGAATGTTATTGCCAATGAAAATGGAGTTGGTACTAGCGGAATTTTTGCTGATGATGCTAAATCTGCAGTCAGCCCTCCTACAGCTCTTAATAGATTAAATCAAATTTTTCTTAGTGTTCCCGATACAAGTATCTACCCTGCAAGACCACTAACACGTTCTGTTTCTCCTATATACGTTCAACGTTGTGCTAGTGATGATCAATGCATTATTATTGAACTAAACCGTCCGAGTGATGCAAATTTATACCTTGAAGTGAATGGAATTCCAGGTTACCAACCTGCTACTTCAGATCGTTTAATCAATGCCCCAGCTTTAAGTAAAGGAATTAATTGTATTCCTTGGGATGGCACTGATGGTCTTGGTACACCTGTACCTGAAGGTGATACCATATTTATTCAAGTGCTTTTTCAATCAAATGTTACTCAGGTTCCTCTTCAAGATATTGAGTCAAATCCAAACGGACTTCAAATTTCTTTGGTATTGCCTACGAGTGGTTCTACTTCTGTTTTTTGGGATGATACCGATGTTGGAGGTGGAAGTAATTTGACAGGTTGTGTTGCATTGCCACCGGCAGGTTGCCACAGTTGGACAGGCAACTTTACATCTGGAATTGGTAATGGAAATGTAATCAATTCATACTGGTTTTCTACATTGGATACGCTAATTCCTATTCCAATAGTCGATTCTACGTTTAGTATTGATATTGTTACCGAAACAATAGATTTTTCATGTAGTACCTTGCCTAATGTCGACCCTGGTGCTATAAATGTGGTTAATTTTAATGGAAACCCCAATACCAATTTTAGGTGGAGCACTTCAGGGAGTGGAACTTTTAGTCCGAATGATTCTTCATTATTTGCCGATTACATTCCCTCAGCTGAAGATTTTGAGTTCGGTGGAACGATTCAACTTTTCTTAAAAGCGAGAGTTGGTTGTCCTGAAGAAATTGATACCCTTGAAATATTTTTAGGTAAACGACCAGGTGGGGTTAATGATGGACTAATTGCTTGGTATAAAGCAAATGAAGGACCATTGGATGGCATAGGAAATCCGAGTTCTAATGGACAACCAGTTCCAACATGGAGAAATAAAGCATTTTTGGGAAATGATGCTTCTGCTGTTGTCAGTGGACCAACTTTTATAGAAAATGTTTTCAATAACCATCCAGCCTTGGTTTTTTCAGGAGATGATAATGAACGATTAAATTTAGGATTAGACCTAACTGAAATCATTACAGGAAATGGAACTTATGAGCCAATAAATTCAACAGGAATAGACAACGGAAGTAATGCAAGTGGCAATCCAAACGGAAACTTCGCTCAAGTTTACGATCCAGGAGATTTACTTGTCATTGATCTTGGACAAATTTTACCAGCAGGAGCAACCTATACCTTAACTTGGAGAAGAAAGAACTCTTATATAAATATTGCAACCGCTGACATGGTCGTTGAAGAGTCACTTAATGCAGGAGCAGGTTACTCTACAAATCCGGTAACACCGCAAACAACTTCTACAACTAACTTTATAACAACAAATCTAGTTACGCAAAACCCTACAAGGTATATTCGATTATCAGAACTGACAGGTACCAATGATGATTTTGATTTTGATGCGGTTACCTACTCATTTGTAATTGATAAAAGTGAGACCATATTTTTAGTTGCTTCAAAAGCAGATAATTCTTCAAACACTTATTTCAGTGATGAAAACAATGTAAATAGAAGAACACTTTTTGGAGACGGAACAAACAATCCCATTCTTCGATTCGATGGAGTAACACCTGTTGTTAATTCTCCCACAACAAAAGCCAATAATGAAGCTTTTATATCAACTCAACAAGTTAATTTATCTGGAAATGAACGGTTTTGGGTAGATGGAAACTCTGCCTACAATTCAGAATTTGGAGCAGTTGGGACTACGAATTCTTTAGTTTTAGGAAATAATGCGGACAATACAGCAGAATTAAATGGTGCGATAGCTGAATTCATTATTTACAATGAAGTATTAACACAAGCTGAGGTTGAACGAATAGAATCTTACTTAGCAATTAAATATGGCATCACCTTAAATCACAACTACTTTGACAGTCAGGGAAACCTTCTATTTATAGCAGATGGAGCTGGTGCTGAGGTTTTTGACCATGATATTGCAGGAATCGGTTTCGATAATTGTCGAATGACCTTAAATCAAGTGAGCAGTATTAGCCAAAATTCAGATGCAGTAGTTCAAATGAGCAATCCCGCTTCATTTGATGAGCTCGATTACCTTATTTGGGCAAACGACAATGGCTCATTATCAACTATAAACACGCTTGATGTCAATCCAAATTTATTTACGGAACGCATTAGCAGAGTTTGGAAATCAACAGCAACAAATGATCCTGGTTCGGTTACTGTTAGTATTTATTTAGGAAGTATTCCGGGTGCGGGCTCAGATCCTTTTAGTTATGGTCTAATTAAAAGCAATGATCCAAATATGGCAAATGGAGTTTTAGGTCCTTACGTTAAATATATTTCTAACGATACCCTCTACTTTGAAGGGGTAAACTTTTCAGGTACTGAATACTTTTCTTTGGCATTTGATGTATTGGATATTGATCACGACTTTGTTGATGATTTCACAGATTTAGACGATGATAACGATGGTATTTTAGATATTGATGAAGGAATTTGTGAATTTACAGGAAGTGTTGATGCTTATTGGCCAATGGACAATTCTACTGATGATGTATCGGGAAACAATCGAAACGCAGGAGCAGGAACCAATGCACCACCGTTTTCGACTGATGCCATTCAAGGAACGCATTCTGCAAATTTTAATGGAACCAATCATGTAATTCGCTACAGTGTTGATGGAGAGTTCATGGAAGCAGTTTATAACACGGTCAGTTTTTCTGCATGGATAAAACCATCTTCTCTAACAGGTACAAGAATTATTTATGAAGAAGGTGGGTTTACCAATGGACTGGCACTTTGGTTGAATGGAAACACCTTGACTTACTCTACAAGAAATGGAGGTGCAGGTTCACAAACGAATATAGCTTATTCTCAAACTTTAAGCCTTGATGGTATTTGGCACCATGTGGCTTGTACTTTTGATAATGGAGTAATGAAATTATACCTTGATGGTGTACCTGAAACTACTACAGCTGCATATACCACCATTCCGAGCCATACAAGTAACGGAGGTTTAGGAGGAGATATTAGTGATAATGCTTCTGGAGCTTTAGGAAACTATGCAGGATTGTTGGATGCTGCGCGCTATAGCTTCACCGAAGTATGGTCGGATGCTAGAATTGCACTAGAAGCTGAACCATTATGCGACTCTGACGGAGATGGGATTCCAAATAAGTTTGACTTAGATTCTGATAATGACGGTATTCCTGATATTATAGAAGCAGGAGGAATTGATATTGACGGAGATGGAAGAGTAGATGTGTTTGCTGACACAGATGGTGATGGTTGGGCAGATACATTTGACCCAGATAATGGTGGAACTCCTTTGGCTGATGAAGATCAAAATGGAGATGGATTGCGCAATAGAATAGACATTGATTCAGATAATGATGGGATTATTGATAATATAGAGGCACAAGCTTCTACCGCCAGTCCAATTGTGCCAACTGGGATAGATAGTGATAACGATGGAGTTGACAATGCTTTTGACATTGACAATGGTGGAAACTTTTTAGTGCCAGTAAACACAGATGCGTTAGATCTTCCCGATTATTTAGATACTGATTCCGATAATGATGGCTACAGTGACTTTATTGAAGGGTATGATATGAATAATGATAAAGTTGCAGATATTTCCATTAGTGGACTAGATACCGATTCAGATGGTTTGGATGATGTTTTTGATAATGTAAATGGAATAAATCCAAGTACTAATGTTACAAATGGTGGACAAACTTCTGATGATTTCCCAAATTTAGACCAGCCTTTAACTGCTGAAAGAGATTGGAGAGAAAAATTAGACACGGATGGCGATGGCGTAGCAGACTTTTTTGATGTCGATAATGACAATGATGGTATTTTAGATGTGGATGAAAGTGATTGTAATAACCCTCAAGTGTTATTTACAGGAATGGTTGATGCTTTCTGGGCAATGGATAATTCTACAAATGATATTTCAGGAAATAACAGAAATGCTGGGGCAGGAACAGTTGCACCAACTTTTACAACCGATGCAGTTCAAGGAACACATGCAGCTGTTTTTAATGGAACGAATCAAAAAGTTCGATACAGTGTTGACAATGGTTTTATGGAATCAGATTACACCCAAGTCAGTTTTTCTGCTTGGATCAAACCAAACTCATTGACAGGAACAAGAATTATCTATGAAGAAGGTGCAACAACAAATGGATTAACGCTTTGGTTAAGTGGTAATACGTTGAGGTATTCTGCTCGAAGTGGTAGCAATCAAATTAATTTAGTCCATACTGAAACACTTGCATTAGACAATGCTTGGCATCATGTAGCTTGTACATTTAATGAAGGTTTGATGAGTTTATATTTTGATGGTGAAGTCGTAACCTTAATAGCTCCTTATACATCCATACCTCCGCATAGTAGTGATGGTGGAGTAGGTGGTGAGTTTGGAGGAACTGCTGCAAATGTTACCGGAAACTACTCAGGTTTGCTTGATGCTGCAAGGTATAGTTTTACGGAAGCATGGCCTTCTTCGCGAATAGTTTACGAATCTCAAAGACTTTGTGATTCTGATGGAGATGGCGTTTTTGACCGTTTTGATTTAGACGCAGATAATGACGGGGTTCCAGATATTATTGAAGCAGGAGGAGTTGATGGAGATGGAGATGGAAGAGTTGGTGCTTTTGTTGACACAGATGGGGACGGTTGGGCAGATACATTTGATCCTGACAATGGTGGGACTCCACTTACAGATGATGATATTGATGGAGATGGTTATCCAAATCGACTTGATTTAGATTCTGATAATGATGGATTGATAGATAATGTAGAAGCACAAACAACAGCTGCATTTCAAGCTCTTTCAGGATTAGATACTGATGGTGATGGCTGGGATGATAGCTATGATTCTGATAATGGTGGAACTGCCATTACATTGAGTGATGCTGACTCAGATGGCACGCCAGATTATTTGGATTTAGATTCCGATGGTGACGGTTTACCAGATTGGATTGAAGGGTTTGATGAAAATGGTTCAGTTGATGCTTTGGATGATTTCCTTATTCGTTCTGATAATTTTGAGTTGGCTGCTGGAAATCCATTATTTTATGTGAATACAGATGATGCCGATGCGGATGGTATTCCAGACTGGTTGGAAGATGATAATACGAATGGATTCCCCAACTTTTTAGATCCTACTCATCCGCTCTATCAAGATTCTGATGGAGACGGTTTGATTGATTTATATGATACGGATAATTTTGGTGTTCTTTCTAACTTACCTGATTTAGATGGAGATGGTGAGTATGATTTTAGAGACACAGATAATCAAATCTCCTTGCCAATTACGTTGATTTACTTCAATGCAATCAAACAAGGAGATCAGGTATTGTTAACATGGGCAACTTCTTCTGAAATCAATAATGATTACTTCACCATTGAGCGTTCTTCGGATGCAAGAAATTACAAAACAATTCTTGAGCACCCTGGTGCAGGAAATAGTCAAATGGAAATTCAATACCAGCGCTTTGATAAAACTCCATTGCAAGGAAATAATTATTACCGTTTAAGACAAACCGATTTTGATGGTAAAACGGATATAACTTCTCCGAAAGTAGTTTATTTCAGTTCAGCAATTGAAGCAATGGAAATGTATCCAAATCCTAATGGCGCTGATGAATTGTATTTAATGTTTACCAATTTAGCTGTTGGGAATTATCGTTTTAAAATTCAAGACATTCAAGGCAAACTTCACAGAGATGAACTTTTTAATATAGGTAAAGAAGAACGAAAAGTGGTAAAAGTGATGCGGGGAATGAGCAATCTTGCAAAAGGAACCTATATCATTAGTATTACAGGAGAAAACTTTGTGAGGCATTTGAAATACATTCAACAATAGAAATTAAAGTCCTAATAAAGGGCTTTAATTTTAATTAAGAGTTGACTATTTTAATCTAGCTTCTTTAAAAAGAATGAATTCTAAAATATTCTCCTTGTCAACTACACCGATTAGTTCTTGCTTTTTCATTACGGGAACAAGATTTAGCTCCTGCTTTAGAATTAACGAATAGGCATCTTCCAAAGCTTGATTAGCATCGAGAAAAAGTAAGTTTCTATTCATTACATTTTGAACAAGTTCAGATTCTCCATTTTTTGAAAGAGCCTTAATAATTTCGTCTCTACTCAATGTTCCGGTCGGAACTCCATCTCTAACTACTAAAAAGTTGTGGTATTGACTGTTTAGGACAATATCAACAACAGTTTTAATACTGTCAGTTTCAGCAATAGATTTGTATTCAGTCATTAAAACATCTTGCACTTGATAGCCAGAAAGCATGGATTTAGTTTTAGTATACTTTGATTCAGATTGGGCACCAATTAAAATAAAGAGTCCGATAACGATTAAAAAAGGATTTGAATAAAAACCTAAAAGGATGAATCCAAGTGCTAAAAACTGACCAACTCTTGCAGCGATTTTAGTTGCAAGTGGTCTGCTTAGTTTCATGGAAAGCAAAGCCCTAAAAATTCTCCCACCATCCATAGGAAAGGCGGGAATTAGATTAAAAACTGCCAATACAATATTGACAATAAGGAAATTAAGAAAAAAATTACCAGCATTTATGCCTTCAATCAGACTTTCGCTCAATTGATCATCTTCGGGGATTGTTACAAAAAGTGCAGTAATTAAGGCCAATGCGATATTTACCAAAGGACCTGCAATTGCCACCACCAATTCTTCGGATGGTTTTTCGGGCATGGATTCCAAGCGAGCAACCCCACCAATAGGAAGGATAGTGATGTCTTTTGTTTTAATGTTGTACCTCATAGCTGCAAAGGAATGTCCCAATTCATGTAAGATTACCGTAACAAATATGCTCAAGACAAACAAAATGGACCACAGGGTTTCTATTAAGTTTTGTCCACCACTATAATTGATATAGATGATATAAATTATCAAAAGAGAAAATGTCCAATGTATAAAAACACCAATTCCTTTTATCGTTCCTAATTTGAATGCACCGTTCATATCTTGATTTTTATAAAGGTTAAAGTTAGTCAATTGAAGACTCAATGATTCTATCTTTTTTTGAATTTTAAAATCAATTTAAATTAGAATACCTAAAATTTTACTTGTATTACGAAGTGATTATTTGAACCTTTGTCACTTCAAATTAAAATGAATGCTTAGAATTTTAGTTGTTCTTTACTTTTCTTTATTTATTCTTCAAAATAGTGAGGCTCAAATACTAAATGTTCAGAAGTCAGACCTGCAAAAAGACAGCACAAAATTTAAAGGAAACATAACATCAAGCTTAAGCACCTACAATCGAAGTGCTGCAGTTGATGAACCTGTTGAGTTATTTGGTTTTGAATTTCAATCGGGTTTTGCATTTTTTTTCAAGAATAGCCGTTTAACGCTGCTCAATAAATTTGATTATTTAAAAATTAACGATGATCCATTTTTAAACACAGGCTACCAACATGTACGTTACAATTTATTTGAAGACGAACTATTCCATCCTGAAGTTTTTGGTCAAATTCAATATGATAATTTTAGAGGGCTATTTCCAAGAATTTTAGGAGGTATGGGATTTCGGTATGATTTCATAGAAAACGACAAATTGAGTATGTTTTCAGGTTTTGGAGTGATGTATGAATATGAAAAATGGAGTTTACCAAACTCTAATCTTTTCATTGAAGTAGATTTTTTAAAATCAACCAATTACTTAGGTTGGCGATGGAATATTAGCGAGAGCTTTGATGCCAACATGATCGCCTATTTTCAAACAGCTTATGATCAATCGGCAAGTGTTTGGAGAAACCGTTACAGTTTTGAAGTAAACTTGAATTCAAAAATCAACAAGCGGTTTAATATTACCAACAGTTTTTCTTTAGGTCATGAAGATCAACCAATTGTACCCATCACAAAAACCATCTACAATTTTACAACTGGGTTAAATATTGTTTTTTAGGAAGATGATTGTGTTTTGGAATTCTTTTTTCAACAAAAAAACCAAAAGTTAACCCCTTCTACTAAACCCTGTTTACTCAAAAAAGTAATAATTTCATTTTTTGCATTTCTTTGCGCCACAGTTATAATTATTTGTGGGTTTTTCTGTGTCACTATTTTTTCATAAGACTGCATGACTTGCTTGTAGATGTCCTGACCAATTTTATTTGGATTATCACTTACCCATTCAAATGTTTTATTTTGTTCTTTCAAGAGCTTGGCCATTATCTTTCCTTTTCTCCCGGCTCCCCACAAAACTATTTGTTTGTTGGGTTTCGCAATAAGTTTTAGGAAATAATGCAATTTTAATTCTAGAAATGAATTTTGTTGGTAATGTATGTGATTTCGGCTTGTTCTTGCAGCATGGTCTCGCCATAGGTGAATAATTTCTTTGCAAGCAACTACCTTAATATTATGCTCAAAAAATCGAAAAACCAAATCGTAATCCTCAGGATAAATGGTGGAATTAAAAGCTCCAACTAAATCAAAGTCACTTCTATGAATCATCCAAGCAGGTGAGGCTATGACACATTCTTTAAATAGTTCTTCCCAATGAGTTTCCGAATCAATCAAACCATTGAGCCATTCTTGGTACTTAAAATAGCCTTCGCTGATGCCTTCACTTGAAAAATAGTTCACTTTTCCGGTTGCAACATGTCCCTTCCCTGCATTAGTTAAGACTTTCTTTAAAAGTGAGAGCTTGTTTTTAGGCATTAAGTCATCAGCATCCATTCGATGAATAAATTCACCTTTTGATTTTGAGTAAGCCTTTTGTAATGAGGAAATTATTCCGTCTCCATCGTTTTTAAAACAGTGTATCCTAACATCTCTTTCACTAAAAGTTGATAGAATTTCAAATGAATTATCATCAGAACCATCATCTACTGCAAGTAATTCCCAATTTTTCTCTGATTGAAGAAGTATGCTTTCCAAACAATCACTCAAGTATGATGATGCATTTTTTACAGGCATCACTATGGAAATTAAATTGCCTTGCATTTAGTAGGAAATTAGATTAATAGGCTCCTTGATACTTTCGAATGAACCACTCCAAACTAATTAGACCAATCAGAATAAAAAAGAGCCAACGCAGATTGATTAATTCTTCTAAAGATTCATTGGCGTATGAAATGGTATGAATGTCTGTTCGTGTTTTTAATAAAGCTGCAATTTTTGAACTTTCATTTAACTGAATTAGTTCTCCACCCGATTTTTCAGCCAATTGAAATAAAAGGTTGTGATTGGCGAGTAATTCCATCTGTTCCAATTGCAAAACTTTTACCAATAACGAACCCTTTTCGGTGTACTCTTTTCCATCTAGGTTCACTTTTGCACGATAGCTGTAATTTCCAGATTCAAGCGAAGGAATAATCAATCGGTAGGCATTTTTGTAAGGATTCAACACATAGTTAAATTCTCTTTCTGCTTCATCAATTAAGGTGAGTTTTACTTCAGCTTGGTTAACTGGTTCATAAGATTGATTGAATAATTGAGCATCAAAAACAATGGGGTCTCCCTCGTAGAATTCTTGAGCAACATTTAAGCGGAAGAAGCTTCGGTCTGCTTTTAAAGCCAAGTATTGCACTGTTTTACTCAGCAATTCATTGAACTGTTTTTTGTTTTTATTTTCTACAAAATCATTCATTGACCATTTCCAGATCCCATCGCCGTAGAATTTTCCAATTTTCCTACCTTCTCTATCATGAAAAGAAAATAGGGGGTAACTAGTCTCAACTGATCCAATTTTTTGCAAAAGTAAAACGCCATTCACTCGATTTTCTGTTGAAGTGGAAGCACTTACATTGATTGGAGGGAATCTTTCCAGCTGTTTTTTAAGTTCTTCGCTCAAAGTAAAAAAAGTGAAAGACTCATTGTACTTTGGATATACCAAGTTAACTCCCGCTCTTTGATTTGCGCCACCTGTGCCGATTCCCAAGTTCAAACTCAATGCTTCCCAACCATTTCCAATCATTAAAATTGGAATCGACGATTCAAGCACTTGTTTTTCAAAACCAGGTTGCAAAATTGCTTTTTGTTGATTTCCATTGTGCAAGATTAAAAGGTCGTAGTCTTTTACATTCTCAGAAAACTCTTTCAGTAAACTCGTTTTAACTTCATAGTTTTCATTTCCTGTTAAACTGCTTTTGATTGCCGCCATATCCGGATGTGGCGACACTCCAAGTAAAGCTATTTTTTGACGACCATCCAATACATCAATGTAAAAGTCATAGGTATTGTTGCTTAATTGTTCTTCTTCAGCTAACTTGCTTAATCGAACAGTGTATTTCTGCATTCCCAATTGCTTTGCATTTATTGCAGTTGCAATTGTTGTTGTAATACTTGAACCTGCTACTTCAAGCTGTTTCTTATAAATGGATTCACTTCCTTTTAAAATCTCCAACTGCAATTTTTCTCCATTTGCACGATCTACTTTAAGATCGATTTCCACCGGAAAATCATTGCCTAAAAATGCAATTTTATTATTGCGAACCGCTAGAATCTTTGCATCTTTATACTTGTTGGTATCTCCTGCAGCTATTGCATATATGGGGAAATTTACTTGATTCTCAAAATACAAAGGGTTGCTACCTTGATTGTAAATCCCATCAGTTAGCAAAACCATTCCTGCCAAATTTCTGTTGACAAGTCGGTTGTTGATGCTGTTGAACAACACTTCGAAATTACTTGCCTTTCCTTCAAAGTTCAAAGAATCTTCCAATGGCTGAACTTTTTCGTCAAATCCGAAAACAGCTAGTTCATAATTTGAAGCCAAATCATTTTTTAAAGCAGAAACAATGGAATTATAATTAATTGTTGGTGCGTTATTTTGATTCTGCATGGAAGCGGATTGATCAACCGCTAAAACAATGATGGGTTTTTCAACTGTTTTGCTAAAATACTTCACTAAAGGAGCTAAAAGCAAAATGGCTATAAAACTAACTGCTAAAAAGCGAAGTCCTGCTAAACTTAGAACCAATGCTTTTGAAAATTCTTTCAGTCGCTTATCATTGCGGTATAAAAAGAAAGCATAGAGTGCTCCCAGCAAAAAGCATAAAAGGTAATAGCCAAAAGCGTACTGACTTACAAGGTTCATTAAAATAATTGAAATTTATTAAAGTTGGAAACTATCAAAAATATTTTCTAGTTGCTAAAGATTTAAGTGCTTTAAGAATTTAAAGTTAAAAGTGACTTGAGTTAAGAGTAAGAAGTTGTTTTTACCATAAGAATCATTTTCTGTAACTACCTGCATTGTATTTATATTTTTGCTTTAGTTTGTGATAACTTGAGTAGCTCCAAAATCGTTTAGGTAAGCATAGCGCCACAAACATTAAGGGTTTGCCCAGAAACATAAGTAGATAAATCTGATCCTAAGAATAATACTGCATTCGCAACATCTTCTGTGGTACCAGCTCTTTTCAATGGAACACTTTTTAACCATTCCTGCATTACTTCTTCACCTAATTCAGCGGTCATTTCAGTGGCAATAAAACCAGGAGCAATAGCATTGCATCGGATGTTTCTGCTGCCCAATTCCTGAGCAATGGATTTAGTAAAGCCAATGATACCAGCTTTTGAAGCAGCATAGTTAGATTGTCCTGCATTTCCACGAACACCAACAACTGAACTTAGGTTGATAATTGAACCTGAACGTTGTTTTAGCAGTATGCGTTGCACGTTTTTAGTAATGTTGAACACTGATTTTAGATTGGTTTCCATTACTTCATCCCAATTTTCTTCAGTCATTCGCATCAACAAACCGTCTCGTGTTATTCCGGCATTGTTTACAACAATGTCAATTCTACCAAATTCTTCACTCACAGCTGCAATTAATTTTTCAGCAGCTGAAAAATCTGCGGCATTCGATTGGTAAGCTTTTCCTTTCACTCCAAAAGCTGTTATTTCTTTTTCTACTGCTAAGGCAACGTTTTCCGAAGAGACATAGGTAAATGCGATGTCTGCTCCATGTTCTGCCAATTTTAGTGCGATTCCTTTGCCAATTCCTCTAGAGGCTCCTGTAATTAAAGCAACTTTTCCTTCAAGTAATTTCATAATGATTAAGTATTTATTGAAACTCAAAGGCTTGATTTGAATGAATCATTCCTTCTCGCTTTTTTTTTAAGATTTTCAAATGTAATAAGAATGCAATGCTTTTTTTGATATGAATTGCTAAAAATTACTAGCTGTTAAAGTTCATAGATTTTTCCTTCTTCTGCAACATAACTTTCTTTGAAAATTTGCCTTGCTTCCTGCTCAAAGGCAATAGTGGATTTATAACGATTTGAAAAATGACCCATTAGCAATTTTTTTGCTCCGATTAAATTGGCAACTCTAGCAGCATCTTTTGAAGTTGAATGACCTGTTTTTTTTGCAAGCGCTCCATCGCGATCTAAAAATGTTGCCTCATGGTAAAGCAAGTCCACTGGTGGTAATGAATCGATGAGTGTATTGTGATAAGCTGTGTCTGAACAATAGGCGTATGACCTTGTGGGATGCGGAGGGTCAGAAATTAACTCATTTGGAATTATTTCACCTTCTGCTGTAGTAAAAGCGGATCCTTCAGTAATTCCTTTGCGTGCATAAGTTGGAATTTTATACTTTTTTAAAGCCTCCACCTTTAATTTTCTCAAACCAGGCTTTTCTTGAAATAAAAAACCAAAACAAGGCACTCTGTGTTTCAGGGGGAGTGAAGAGATCTTAATCCGCTTGTTTTCAAAAAGTACTTCGTTAGCAGTTTTTACTTCAATAAATTCAATTTTATAGGATAGCTGATTGCCTGATTTAGATAATTGAATTTTTACTATTTCTTCTAAGCCAACAGGTCCAAAAACTTGAAGGTCTTTTGATCTTCCGAGTAAATGCAATGTTGAAAGCAAGCCTACCAATCCAAAAAAGTGATCTCCGTGCAGGTGAGAAATGAAAACTTGCCCAATCTGCTGCATTTTGACTTTGTTTCTTCTCAACTCTACTTGAGTTCCTTCACCACAGTCGATTAAAAAAGAATGATTTTCAATACTTAAAACTTGAGCCGATTGATTGGAGCTAATTGTCGGCAGAGCTGATCCACAACCTAATATCAGAAGGGAAAATGAACTCAATTTAGTTGACTGTCAATATCTCCTAACCCGCGTTCCAATTCATCCATGAAAAGAAAGTCTACTGCTTCATTTAAGCTCGGAGTTATGTTTAGAACATTTGATAATTGAGAAATGTCGATCAATTTTGCAACGGCAGGCTGAAGGTTACAAACAACCAAACAACCATTCGCTTCTTTACATATTCTGTTGGCAACTAAAATTACACTAAGTCCTGAAGAGTCGCAGTAGCTTGCTTTGTTTAAATCAAAAATGATATTTTTAACACCTTGGTCTTTCAACTCAACTAAAGCTGCTTTTAATTCAGGAGCAACAAGTGCAGTGAATTTATCTGATAATACTTTTACTAGGCTATATTTATCTTTAGTTTCAATTTGATAAGAATCTGCTTTCATGTTGATTGTCTTTACTGCAAATGTATTAAATTAATACAATCTTAATCATTTGCGTTTGCCAATAAATACAAAACTGCCATCCTGATTGCCACTCCATTCTCTACCTGATTCAGGATTATCGATAAATCTGAGTCTGCTAGATCAGAAGAAATCTCCACACCTCGGTTAATTGGGCCGGGATGCATAATTGTTGGCATTTTCTTCAAGCGGTTTAAACGCTCTTGTGTCAATCCATAAAGTTGTTGGTATTCACGAATGGAAGGGAAAAATTTAATGCTTTCGCTATTGCTATTTTGTCTTTCAAGTTGTATTCGCAACATCATTGCAATATCGCACCATTGCAATGCTTCGTCTAAATGATAACTCACATGAACATTTAAAGCGTCGATGTATTTTGGAATAAGTGTTGGAGGTCCGCAAACCATCACTTCAGCTCCTAATTTTTGAAGACAATAAATATTAGAGATGGCAACTCTCGAATGCAATATGTCTCCAACGATTGTAATTTTTTTCCCTTTTACATTTCCAAACTTTTCGCGAATACTGTAAGCATCTAAAAGCGCTTGTGTTGGATGTTCATGTTGTCCATCACCGGCATTTATTATGGTGGCGTCTATGTTTTTTGATAAGAAAATGGGAGCACCAGGGTTGGGGTGTCGCATCACTACCATGTCCACTTTCATGGCTAGAATGTTATTTACCGTATCAATCAGAGTTTCACCTTTTGTTACAGATGAACCTGAAGCAGAAAAATTGATTACATCGGCAGAAAGTCTTTTTTCAGCTAATTCAAATGAAAGCTTTGTTCGGGTTGAGTTTTCAAAAAATAAATTGGCGATGGTAATGTCTCTTAGTGAAGGTACTTTTTTGATTGGACGATTAATGACTTCTTTAAAATTATCAGCTGTGGAAAAAATCAATTCTATGTCTGAAGCTTTCAGTTGCTTAATTCCTAAAAGGTGAGAAGTCGATAGTTTTTCCATTTATTATTGGTTCGCTTTTAAAATCACTTCATTTTTTCCGTCTGTTTCATCCCATCTAGCTTCAATTCGTTCACTCTGAACAGAATCTACAACAGTGCCCACGTATTTTGGCTCAATCGGTAAATGCCGACTGTACCTTCTGTCTATCAAAACCAAAAGCTCTACTAAATCAGGTCTTCCATAAGCCAACATAGCATCTAGTCCCGCACGAATGGTTCTTCCTGTGAATAAAACATCATCAATTAAAACCACTTTTTTATCTTCAATAATAAAATTAATGTCCGTTTTATTTGCGATTAAGGGACTTTCCCTTCTTCTAAAATCATCTCGAAAGAAGGTAACATCAATTGTTCCGAGAGCTATTTGCTTGTTACCAGAAATAATTTTTAACTCTTCGTGAATTCGTTTTGCTAAATAAATGCCTCGAGGTTGTAGACCAATTAAAACAGAATTCTCGAAGTTGTTGTGATTTTCAATTAGTTGATAGCAAAGCCGCTTAATGGTTAGTTGAAGTTGGGTGGAGTTGAGAATTAATCGGTTGCCTTTCATCAGGGGCAAATATAACGCTTATCTTCGAATTTGTAATTTGAAAATCAAAAAGAAGAGCTATGATCAATCACAATCCTCCACTCTTGGATGATTTTTTTCCAAAGTAAAGAATACCAACCACCTATTGATTTTTCTTCTCGTTTTAGGTTCCATTTTCCAACTACAAAAGCTGCTGAATCATTAATTAATTCAATTTTTATATTTTCAAATTTTAACTCTCCCATCTCTTTTTTGGTGGCATAGGTTTTTTGATAATTTTTCAGTGTTTTTTCCCATCCATATACCGGCCCTTTTCCTCCCAAAAACAACAGAGAGTCTGCTTGCCAGTATCCCTGCATGTAAGCTTAAATATCACCTTTGTTCCAATCGGCTTCTTGTTGCATCATCACTTGATTTATTTCTTGGATTGCTGTCCCATTATTTTGTGCGGTTAGACTAACAAGACTTAAGAAGGTACTAAAAAAGAGAGCTAATAACTTATTCACGTATAGGAAAATAAAGTGGATGTAATTCATTGTATGCTTTGAGCATCATTATTAATTCTCGGTCTTTAACTCGCCTCATTTTTTTAAAACGCTCCTCAAGTAATGGTTCACTTTCTATGTAAGGACGAAGATTTTTTGCTGTTAGCTCATAATAATTACCATTGTTCATGTCTAAAAACAACTGTTTCATATTCTTAGAATACTGTTCAACCGGAAAACCAAATTGATCTGTAGTGACAAATCGAGTTAAAACAATGGCAGAGAATTGAGATAAGCTTCCAATATTGATGATTCTCCAAAAACCATCTTCCATAGATACATATACATTTCCAGATTGAGAATAACCCCAAACTTTATTAGGGTAAACTGGAATCATTTTTTCAAGGCTGTCATTCCAAATGAATAAGTCACCGCCTCGCCCTTCAATTCCTGAAGTAATTCTCGGAAAGTTGTCCTTAAAGTCTTCAAAAGTCAAATAAACACCCTCATTGAATGCAAATCCATGATAGTATTGTTCATAATTATATGAGTTATCTTCTTGAGCCTTACTATAAATAGTGCTCAATAGAAAAAATCCAAGTACGAAAATTGCTTTATTTTTCAGGAGTCGCTTTTTTATGAGAGACATATCACAAAGTTAAGTCGTGTTCAAACAGCAAACAAATTAATTATTATCAAGCAGAACTTGTAAACAAGAACATTATTAAGCTTGTTTTATAATGAAAGAGTACATTTGAACTTTAATCAAAAATTTAAATTTTAATTCAAATACAATGTTAAAAAAAGTCATTCAAGATCAATTACAAGACCAAATTCAAAAAGAAGCAGCATCTTCTCAGCTCTACTTAGCAATGGCTTGCTGGGCAGACGTAAATGGATTTAATGGTGCAGCTTCATTTCTATACAGACACTCTGATGAAGAGAGAATGCACATGTTAAAACTTGTAAAGTTTATTAATGAAAGGGGAGGACATGCATCCATTCCTGCTTTAAAAGAGCCTGTTAAAGAGTTTGATTCTTTGATGAGTGTTTTTAAAACAATTTTAGAGCATGAAATAATTGTAAGTGAATCAATTAACAATATTATTACTGTTTGTTTAAGAGAACAAGATCATTCTACCAATAATTTCATGCAATGGTATATTTCTGAACAATTAGAAGAAGAACAATTAGCCCGTTCAATAATCGATAAGTTAGAGATGATTGGGAGTGATAAAGCTAGTTTGTATCTTTTCGATAGAGAATTGGGTGCTAATGATGCAAATCAAGTTTAATAAATTTAGTAGCGACATTAAATAGTTAAAATGGAATAAAATGAAAAACATTCAAATAGTTGTAGTTTCTTTTAGCTTTTTGCTTTTTTCGCCTGCTTGTGCTCAAAATAGTGCTTCAGAAAAAGAGAAACAGAGCTATCAAGTTTCTAAAACCGAAGCAGAGTGGAAGGCTCAGTTATCTGACTTAGAGTATGAAGTTTTAAGAGAAGAAGGAACTGAACGTGCTTTTTCTGGTAAATACGTTGATTGGAAAAAAGAGGGAACTTTCACTTGCAATGCTTGTAAAAACCCTGTTTTTAGTTCTTCTACAAAATTCAAATCAGGAACAGGTTGGCCAAGTTTTTATGCGTCTGTCAGTGAAACTGCAATTATTGAAAGAAAGGATACAAAATTTGGGTGGAACCGAGTAGAAGTAGCCTGTGCTTCTTGCGGCTCTCACCTAGGACATGTTTTTGATGATGGTCCAAAACCAACGGGTTTGCGTTATTGCATTAACTCTGTAGCACTAGATTTTATCGAGAAGTAAAAGAAGGTTATGGAAAGTCTGCTGTATTTCCTTGAATAATTTCATATGAACTTTCAGCACTGTTAAAAATGAATGCTACAGAACTTAAATTTTGTACGTCCCATTCAGATTTCACTGAAGTAATGTACTGGATAGATTTCTTTTGACCATTTACAGCTGTTTCAAGACTCTTCCCATAGGTATCATTTACAACTTTTCGCAACACAAAACGATGGTTGTAATCTTCAATTTCTTTATTTCCATCTTTTTGCCAAGCAATAATATTGTCCTCGACAAGATAAACTTGTAAATTATAATCTTCAGATAAGTCGCTTAGCCATTCAAAATCTATCTGCATTCTCAAGATTTTTAAACTATCAGAGTAGTAATTCTTAATTGCTAATTTAACTTTCGGAGCATCATTTTTTAATTGATTGATTTGAATTGCCCAATTTGCAGAACTTACTGAGCGTCCTGTTAATCTACTAACCATTCCTCTTGGGTAGGCGTTTCCAGGATTGAATGTTGTTAGGTATATTTCACCATGTCCGCCTTCAACTCTAAAGTCGTAGGTGTAGGGAGGTGGGCTTGGAACAGCAAATCCACCGGCATGAATTCCAACAGGAATTAATTGATCACCATAAATACTGTCTAATCGCAAAATTTCTTTAGTACCTGCAGGACAGAAAATACAGGTATGCCCTGTAAATTCTTCTAAAACCATAAAGCGCTGATTCGAATTGTCGGGACTTTCTGAACTATCCCAACGAGTTTGGGTAATTAGGTTAATTAAATCAGCTTCTGAACTAACTCCCAAGTCGGGTTCAACGATGTATTCAGTATTTCCATCCAATGAAAAACTTATTCCTACGTTTTCAGGAAATGGGTCATCAACCTCATCGCAAGCAATAAATGCTATACTTAAAAGAAAAAAAAGGTTAAGTATTTTCATAATTTTTAAAAACTACTAGTCAAAGATAAGTATAATCCATTAGATGCTGGAACAACTCGACATACACCTCCTACACAGAAAATTCCAGCTCTCTGTCTTCCATAGCTCATAGTTATTCGGCTTCCTTTATCGTTGTAGCCAAAAGAGAAATTATAATAATGTACTTGTTTTTCTGCATCACTATTCCCATAGTTGTATTGATCTAATACTGCAACAAACCAATGAGGGGAATAGGAATATTCAATCAATAAAGTTGCCCAATCGCCATTGTCCTGCTCAGAAATTAAAAATTGAGCTTCTGTTCTTATGGAGTTTCTTATGTTAAATTTATAAGTAACATCGGCTATAGCAACATCGGCATATACTAAAGGAACACCTGGTTTTCCTTCAATAATATCTTGATTGTAGACTAAGTTAGCATAGGTAAACCGACCGTTTAACTTTTTACTAAAACGCTTATCGATTTGCACGTTAAAATCCTTGAAATAAACTTCTCCAACTGAAAAGAATTTACTTTTATAACCTTTTCTAACAGTTGATTCATCATTAAGCAATGTTGTATCTAGATTGTTTGCAGTAGAGTAATTTATTTGAATATCCATCCCTCTTTTGCCACCTAATACACTTCCTTTTTTAAACTTGTAAAACAAGTCAGCTTGAAAAGCGACTTCTCCATTTAACTGAGTAGCGTAGGGGTAGAGCGTTGCCAATAAGTTATAGGTGTGTTGTTTTGTAAGAGCAGGTAAGAAGTTAATCAATAAATTTTGTTCATCAGCTGTACGATCCGATCTAAAACTCATGTTATCGTTGCGCTTTGCTGCCAATACTAAACCAAATCCTTTTTTGGAATAAGAGGTTTGAATGAATAGTGCTTCACCGGGTTTATAAATAAATCCATTGTCTGATGAAGGATCATTTATTTTGTAGGCATACTCAGCATTTAGATTTACTTTTCCTCGATGAACGTTTATTCTACCAGCAAAAGATCCAACATTTTCAGGTAAAACATAGCGTGAATCTTGATCTGCTTGATACTTACTAACTGCACTTCCTCCTAAAATAATGTTCGTTTTACTTTTACTCAATGGTTCAAAAACCTGGTTTACTTGTAATTCAGCATCAAATGCTCTGACAATTCCTTCACCGTAATCAAAGAATATTCGCTGTTTCCCAATCAATCCTGTTAAGTTAAGTCCTTTTGTTAGTTCGTATTTTAGCCGAATTCCATCAAAAGCATTGTCATACCCTAAGCCTCTTTCTTCATAAGTTCTTAAAATCAACCCATTTCCAAATTGCTCATAAAAATTCCCAACAGTAAAACTTAATTTGTCTTTTTGATAAGAAGCAAATCGATAAGGAACTCCGTTTCCTTCATAACCTGCAGGAAAACCCAAAAGTGCATTTAGGTAACTTTCATACCTAAAACCCGCAGAAAAACCACCATTGGTATAGATTAAATTTAAAAATCCATTAGAACGAATTTTTTTCATCTACTTTTTGGGCACCAATAACAGTATCTTCTTGGTAAAATTGGGAGTCGAATTGAAAGTTTCCTCGAATTTCACCTTTGCTCATTACTTGGTCAAAAGTTTGGGCATTAACTTTATTAAAAAGTGAAAAAGCAATGATTGTTAAAAATGCTTTTATGAATAACTTCATTATTGAGAAAATCAAGAAAAAAGATAATAATTTAAAAAAAGAGGCTTAATTAATAGGTTTTCCCTCAGAAAGTTTCTTTACTAATTCATATAATTCGTATTCATCGCCTTCGGAGTATGAGTTATGTTGCCAAACTACTTCTCCTTTTCCATTAACTAAAAACGTGTGTGGTACATTATTCACTCCCATGGCGCGTTTAAAATCTCCATTTGGATCAATGTATACTTCATATTCCCAGCCTTTACCATTGACATAGGGTGCTACTTTTGCCATGTTTCGAATATCATCAATAGACATTGCTATCAACTTAACACCTGTTTCTTCTTGCCATTCTTCATACATTTCATTGATATTATTTAATTCTCTTTTACATGGAGCACACCAAGTAGCCCAGAAGTTAACAATAATCGGCTTTCCATTATTTTCGAAATTCCCAGTGTTAAATGTTTCTCCACTTAATGTCACTACATCTGTCTCAGGTATTCCATTTTTTTGGTTTTGAGCAGTTAAACTTAGCGAGAAAAGTAAAATTAGTCCTAATAATAAACGTGTATTTTTCATGAATTTTTCTGATTTTAAGAAAATAGTTTAGAGACTCTAAAAAAGTCTTTATTGTAAAAAAATGTAATTTCTTATATTTGCAATATTAAATACAATTTAATGAAAAAAATATTACTAATAAGCGCATTTTCCTTCTTTATTTATAATGCCCAAAGTCAGGACATCACCATTTTCGATAATCAAAATAATAATTTGATTGGCGATACCCTAATTTTTGATAACTCAATAGATACTTCTTTAACTTTCTTATCTTTTGAAGAAAAGGGATTTGCTAATGTGATTAATAACAGTACAAGACAAATAACTGTAGGTTTAAAAAGGCACGAAATCAGCGTTGTTCCTGGAACAGGTGATGCAGTATGTTGGGGATCTACCTGTTTTGGTGAAAAACCAGCAGGAACAGAAACTACATGGGATGTAGATGATCAGGCTGTTGTTGCTCCTGGAGATACAGCTGCAGGCCTTATGGGATTTGTTGTTTATCACTATCCAAACAAACAATTTGGAACTTCTTTATACAGGTATGAGTTTTATGATAGGCAAGATGAAACGATTAGTTCTTCAGTTTTCATACTTTTTTGAAGTAATGTTTTGAATGCTGATGATTTACTTATGGTTGATGAAAATAGAAATTACTTAAATAGAGATACTATCAACTTTAATTTTGGACTAAATAACAATACTCCTGATACAGTTTACGAACAAGTAATTAGCTTAAATGTGTTTAACAATAGATTTGCAAGTAGTTCTTGGAAATTTTCTAGAATAGAGACTTCTGTTGTGACAGGTACAGCTGATTCTATTTGCTGGATGAATATTTGTACCCCTTTATTAGAGTCAGGTTCTTCTCAAAGCATAGAATTTAGCAATATGTTAAATCTTGGAGAAGTAGAGTTGAGCGATTCTGCTGCACAAAATTTTATTTTCTATCATAAACCCAACAATAATGTTGGTAATTCTTATTATGAATTTAAATTTGAAGATCAAGCAGATCCTTCTAATACAAACTCATTTTTTATTAAAGTAAATACTTCTTACGTTACAGGTTTAAGTAAATTTGAAAAGAAAGAACTTAATCTTTCTCTATTTCCAAATCCTGTAAGTAATGTTTTAAAAGTAAATTTTGAATCTTCTATGAATTATGCAAATCAAGATGTTATTGTATATGATTTGCTTGGTAAAGTGATTCATAAAACTAGAATTAATCAAGGAGCAGAACAAATCAATATGAATTTAACTGCACTTAATAGCGGTATTTATTTTTTAAGTATTCAAGTTGATGGGGAGATTATTAAAACTAAGAAACTGATAAAACAATAGTATTTTTACTATTTACAAAAAAAGCCTCGATAATTCGAGGCTTTTTTTGTAATAAATTGTTTCTAATAGTTATTTGCTTCAGAAATAAGTTCAGCTAAATCATATACCTTAATGGTATCTTCTTTTTCCTTGTTTTTCACCCCGTCTGTCATCATTGTCGTGCAAAAGGGGCAACCAACAGCAACAATATTAGGATTAACTTCTTCAACATCGTCCATTCGTTCTATATTGACTTCTTTTTTTCCTGGTTCAGCTTCTTTAAACATTTGCGCACCACCTGCACCACAGCATAAGCCTTTTGTTTTACAACGTTTCATCTCTACCAAGTCACTGTCGAGCGCTTCGATTAGTTTTCTTGGTGCTTCATATTCATTATTGGCTCTTCCCAAGTAGCAAGGGTCGTGAAATGTGATTTTTTTACCTTTGAAATTTCCGCCCTCAATTTTCAACTTACCTTCATCAATTAGCGATTGAAGAAATTGGGAGTGATGCATCACATCGTAATTCCCTCCTAAACCTGGATATTCATTTTTTAATGTATTAAAGCAATGAGGACAAGTAGTAACAATTTTTTTTACTTCGTAACCATTTAAAACTTGAATATTGGTCATTGCTTGCATCTGAAATAAAAACTCATTTCCAGCTCTTTTGGCAGGATCTCCAGTACAACTTTCTTCTGTTCCTAAAATTGCAAAATTGGTTCCAACAGCATTCAAAATTTTAGCAAAAGCACGTGTAGTTCTTTTAGCTCGATCATCAAAGCTTCCTGCACAACCTACCCAAAACAAAACTTCAGGTTTCTCTCCTTTTGCAAGAAGATCTGCCATGGTTGGTACATTTAGTTGATTTATTTCACTCATTCTTTTATTTTTATAAAGTGTTTAACCTTCTTTGATCCAATTTCCTCTATCGTTTTGAGCAAATTGCCATGGAGCTCCATTATTTTCAATATTTGTGAGCATACCTGCCAATTCAGAAGGAATTTTAGATTCTTCCATTACTAACGATCTTCTCATTTCCATGATAATTGAAAGCGGATCAATGCTAACAGGACAAGCTTCTACGCAGGCATTGCATGTAGTGCAAGCCCATAACTCTTCTTCTTTTATGTAGTCTCCCAAAAGTGATTTGCCATCCTTGTGGTCTTTACCATACTTATCGATGTTTTTACCGACTTCCTCCATTCGGTCTCTGGTATCCATCATTATCTTTCTAGGGGACAACAACTTTCCGGTTTGTGATGCAGGGCATTGATCTGTGCATCGTCCACATTCTGTACAAGAATAGGCATCCATTAAGTTTTTCCACGATAAATCTTGAATATCCTTTGCTCCAAAACGTTGAACAGGCTCTTCAGGTTCTGCGGGAGTTGCATAAGGATCTACATCTGGGTCAAACATTAGTTTCACCTCTTTTGTCACTGCTTCCATGTTGTTAAATTGACCTTTTGGATTCAGTTTGGAATAATATACATTTGGAAATGCTAATATAATATGAAAGTGTTTAGAATAGGGGAGATAGTTTAAAAACAATAAGATTCCAATGATGTGAAACCACCACATGCCTCGTTCAAGGGATATTAAACTAGCCGAACTAATTCCATCCATCCAAGGGCTAATGAAATTACTAATTGGGAAAGCTCCTGCAACTGTATAATGTGCTTCACCTCTTTGTTGTAAAATTGAATCAGCAGCATTCATACTCAAAAATGCACCCATTAGTAAAACTTCTACTATTAAAATGATGTTGGCATCTGTTTTTGGCCAACCAATCATTTCTCGAAATCCAAAGCGTTTTATTTTTAAAATATTTCTTCTGATTAAGAAAATTACACAAGCTGCAAGGACTAAAAACGCAAGAATTTCGAAACTGGCAATCAAAACATCATAAACAGGAACAAGTGGGGTAGCAAAAATTCGATGAGTTCCAAAAATACCATCAATTACAATTTCTAAAACTTCAATATTTATTATTACAAATCCTAAGTAGACGAATAAATGTAATATACCGGAAATTGGTTTTTTTACCATTTTGGATTGCCCTAAGGCAATTTTTGCCATTACCTTCCAACGCTCGGCTTTGTTGTCTGAAATATCTTTCTCTCGTCCCAATAAAATATTTCTTCGAACTTTGCGAACATTTACAGTAAACCATATCACTGTTCCGAGAAGAATAAGAATAAAAAGAATGTTTGAAATACTCATAGAAACCATTATAATTAAAACCCCAAATTATGAATTTTTTAACAATAGCTGATGCTAATTGTTAGATTTGGATTTATCTTTTTTCTTATTTTTTCTTCCAAAAATTGAAAAATGTACATAGCGTTGTGGATTGTCTTGCATATCAATTAGCAATAAATCTAAGTCACGAGCAGCATTTTCGAGGTTATTATAAAGGCTGTCATTATTCATTAAAGCACCAAAAGAACCCTCTCCATTATTCACTTTAGTCATTAAATCTGCTGTTGCTTGCATAGCAATTGCAGCATTTTCAACTGTTTGCTTTAAATTAGATGCGGCTAAAGAATCTGTTATTGCTTCCATATTATCAATCACTGCTGAAAGCTTAGAATTATTTGATGCAAAATTATCAGTGATTGATTCTATATGAGTTAATATAAGACTTACATTTTCACGTTCATCACTTACCATACCATCAACCCTAATCATGGTTTTTTCGAATGTTGACAATACTTCTCTAATACTCGTAAAGCTATTTCCAATATCATTTCGAGCTTTTGAATCAAATATTGAACTAATGACAGTAATTGCTGAATCTACAGTGCCAATTAAAGATTCTGTTTTCTTTTTTAAAGGTGCAATTTGTTGATTTACTGACTCTGTTAAAGAGATTTCTATATCTGAAGTCAAAGTATCGAGGTTTTCAATTTCTATTTGAGAAGTACCTAGTTGAAGGTCTATCGCTTTAGATCCAAGTAAGTCAGAAGAGATAATTTTTGCTTTTGAATCACTTGGAATGAAAAAGTCTTTCTGACTTACTGTAATTTTAACGATCAACTTAGCCGATCGATTGGAAGCAAAATTAATTTCATCTACCTGTCCAACTTTAAAGCCATTAATAAGAACAGGACTAGAAGGTGTTAAACCATCAATGTGATCATAAACTGCATAAAAATGACGGTTATTTTTGAAGATATCATTTCCTTTTAAAAAGTTTGCACCCCAAAAAAGTAATCCAATGGAAATTAGCATTGCTACTCCTACTTTAACTTCTTTTTTTATTTTCATTAGGTTTTCCTTTTTATGGTTTTAAAAGCTTAACAGCTTCGCCAACTGCAATACGATTGCCATTTAAAAATGCCACAATAAATGCATCGGTATGTCCCGTACTTTTTGCTTTTTTTTCTAATAAATTTGCTGCCTCTATATTTGTTGCACTTCCATAGGTATATCTGTAAAGTCCACCTGCTTCATAATAATCAATTTCCTCTAAACCTTTAAAAGTATTTTCCAAATCTTCAATTTTTGAAGCGGTGGTTGCAAGTTGTACCTTAAAAACTAATCCTTCAGATTTTTGGTGTGTGTAACTAGTTGATGTCTCTGGTTGATTGATACTTGCAGTTTTTACTTCCTTTGAATCCTCTACAATACTTGAGGATTTACCTTCCATTTCATCTTTATACTCTTTGAAAGCTCGATAAATCGCTGATGCTAAATAATCTTGCCCTAGCTCGGAAGTTAAGAATTTTTCTTCTTCTTTGTTAGTTAAAAAACCAGTTTCTATTAATACACTTGGCATGGTGGTTTGGTGAAGGACAAGTAGAGGAGCCATTTTAACTCCACGATCTTTTCTGCCAACTCGTTCTCTAAATTGACTTTGCACTTTGTCTGCAAAGTTGATACTTTGGTGTTGATAAGCACTTTGAACGAGCGTCATTGCTATATATGATTCAGGTGAGTTAGGATCGAAGTTTTCATAGCGTTCCTCGTGATTATCTTCCAAAAGTATTGTGGCATTTTCTCTTTGAGCAGCTCTTAAGTTTGCATCAGAATCGGCGTTCCCCATTACAAATGTTTCTGTTCCGAAGGCTGCTGAATGAGCAGAATTGGCATGAATGCAAATAAATAAGTCTGCTTTTGCTCGATTGGCAATTCTAGCGCGCTCATGTAATTCCACAAATACATCTGTTTTTCGAGTGTAGATTACATTTAAATTTTTATAGGTATCTTCTAAGTATTTTCCTAATTTAAGTGAAATTGCAAGGGCTACATCTTTCTCATAACTTGCAGATCCGAGACATCCAACATCTTTACCTCCATGCCCCGCATCTATAACAACGGTGCGCAGTTTGCCAAAAAATGATTCTTCATTTTGGCTATAACCAAAAGAAAGAAAACAACAAATTAAGATTGATGTTAACTTAAACTTCTTTAACGACATATGATTTGAAGACTCAGTATTAATATTTTTAATTAGTTTTGGCGGCGATTACAACACCTGTGTCACTTACAAAAATAGTATTATAAGGTTGCAATCTATTTCATCTTTTTCACGGGTTTTCATCTTGTCAATGTTAATAACTACGACCTGTTCTCTAAGCATTTTTGCTCAGGTGGAATCAGTGAACGATAGTTCTTATGTCAGTACAGACATACTTTTAGAAGATTCTTTAAAAATTGCTTCTGATTCAATTTCAAATAATCTTACTGATAGTTTAATAACTAGTGAAGATACTTCCAAAAACAATACCACAATTTCTCCTGATGCTATTGAAAATAAGGTTGTTTATGAAGCAACTGATTCTCTGTTGATTGATATGTCAACTGAGAAAATTTTTTTGTATAAAAATGCAAAGGTTGTACAGGAGAATACTACACTCACAGCTGACTTCATTGAATTAGACCTGAGAAGTAATTTAGTAACTGCCAACGGTATGCCCGATAGTAGTGGTAAGATGGCAGGACTTCCGGTTTTTCAAGATGGTCCTCAGGAATTTAGAGCAGGAGAAATGAACTATAATTTCGAAACGAAAAAAGGGAAAATTGCTGAAGTTAAAACTCAAGAAGGAGAAGGATTTATTAAAGGAAATGAAGTTAAGAAGACAGAAACAAACGTGATGTATATCCGAAATGGTCATTATACAACTTGTAATTTAGATCATCCTCACTTCTCTTTAGCTACAAATAAATTAAAGGTTATTCCAAATGAAAAAATCATAACTGGTCCTACAGTTTTAAAGCTTGGAGAAGTACCAACACCATTGGGTTTACCTTTTGGACTTTTCCCCAACAAAAAAGGGCGTTCATCAGGTATCTTAATTCCTACCTACGGAGACTCACGTCAATTTGGGTTTTTTCTTAGAGATGGAGGTTTTTATTTTGGGTTAAGTGATTACATGGATTTGAGTTTAACAGGAGATGTCTATTCTTTGGGAAGTTGGGGTGGTAAGTTGAATTCAAATTATCGCAACAGGTATAAGTACAGCGGGAATGTGAATATTACATTCACTAAGTTTAAAAATAGTTTCCCAGATTTTCCCGATTACTCAGAAAGTAATGAGTTCTTCTTGAGTTGGCGACACAGTCAAGATCCTAAATCCAGACCTGGTAGTCGATTTGCTGCGGATGTTAGTGCAGGTTCTAGAAATAACTTTAGAAATAATTTAAATAGCTTTGATCAAAATTTTTTAACCAATACATTTCAATCTTCTATTACCTATTCTAATTCTTTTCCTACTAAGCCTTTCAATTTAACTTTAAGTGCTCGTCACAATCAAAATACACAAACTGGGGATGTTAATCTTACATTACCCGATGCAACATTTAATGTAAGTCGATTACAGCCATTTAAAACCATGGGTAAAATTGGAAATGAATGGTGGCGGTCTGCATATAGAAATCTAGGTGTAAGTTATTCTGGTTCTGTTAGTAATCAAATTAGAACAGTTGATTCTTTGTTTACATTAGACCGAGTAGTTAAGGACTTTCAGGTTGGTGCAAGGCATGTGATACCATTAGCTACTTCCTTTAAATTATTTAAATATGCTACTGTTAATCCATCTTTTAATTACTCTGAAGTTTGGGCGCTTGAAACTGTTCGTAAAACCATCGATAGAGAAACTAATCAACAAGTTAGAGATACTTTAGTAGGCTTTGAAAGAGGAGGGAGTTATAATTTTAACACAGCTCTAACGACGAAGTTTTATAGTATGTATCAATTTAAAAGAGGAAAAGTAAAAGCCATTCGTCACGTGATGACTCCCTCCATTAGTTACAATTACCAACCTGAAATAACTACAGGTCTAAGAACCATTAGAGACACAACTGGAAAAGAAATTGAATACTCCATTTTTGAAGGAGGATTAAACGGTTCCCCTAGTAGAAGAGAGAGTGGAAGAATTGGGTTTAATTTGCTAAATAACTTAGAAATGAAAGTTGCTTCCAAGAAAGATACTACAGGTTTTAAGAAGATTACTATTTTTGAGAACTTTGTTTTCAACTCTAGCTACGATCTTTCTGCTGACTCATTAAATTGGGCACCACTGAGTTTTAATGCTAGAAGTAGAATTGGCGATTTTTTTAACTTTCAATTTGGAGGAAATCTAGATCCTTATGCAATCGATAGTAATGGAAGAAAAATAAATACCTTTTATAAAGAGCAAGAAGACAAGTACTTTCGCTTAACTAATGCAAATATTGCAATGAATTTTTCACTAAGAGGAGGGAAAGGCAATCAACGTAAAAAGAAAGAAAGCGAGCATGGAACAGAACAGGAGTTAGACCATATAAATGCTTTCCCAGAACAATATGTTGATTTTACTATACCATGGTCCTTGAACGTTACATACAACATCAGATACAGCAAACCCGCTTTTGAATCAAGTGTTATGCAAACACTCAACTTTAGTGGTGATTTTAGCTTAACTGAAAATTGGAAAATTGGTTTTACTTCAGGATATGATATTGAAAGAAAAGACATTACTTATACATCAATTAATATTAATAGAAACTTGCATTGTTGGGAAATGGCAGTAAACTGGATTCCATATGGAATCCGTCAGAGTTATAATATCACTATAAATGTTAAGGCTTCAGTTTTGCAGGACTTAAAGCTAAATAGAAGAAGAGATTTCTTTGATGTTATACAATAATTATTTTTAAATTCTCTCAGTTTGGTATTTTCTCGATAAACTTTCCATTCTAAGAATTGTCTTAATACAAACAATTATTTATTAAACCACTAATTCAATATTTCAATCGTACCTTTGAAAAAAAAAATCCTATGAATCAATTTGAACAACCATCTTTTGACCCAAATAAAATAAAGCCATATATTTTTATTGGTGTTGCAGTAATTATCATACTTATAGTTCTGTCAAATATCTTCGTTATACTTCAGCCAACTGAGCGAGCTGTTATATTTAAAAAATATACTTCAGGATTAGATGTTGAAAATGTTAAAACTGAAGGTTTGAATATTGTTGCTCCTTGGAATGATGTGATTATTTTTAGAGTGGAAGAGCAACAAATTGAAGAAACCATGGATGTTTTGTCTAGAGACGGTCTTTCAATTAATATTGATGTTTCTTTGCGTTTCAGACCTGCACCAGATAAAATTGGTTATTTGTATCGTGCTTTTCGAGACAATTACATAGAAAGTTTAATTCGTCCTGAATTAAGGTCTGCTGTAAGACA
Source organism: uncultured Flavobacteriales bacterium (assembly GCA_963973975.1). Classification (GTDB taxonomy): domain Bacteria; phylum Bacteroidota; class Bacteroidia; order Flavobacteriales_E; family Vicingaceae; genus UBA1494_A. The sequence goes on along the minus strand of CAXBCF010000012.1, from coordinate 2,086 downwards.
AATAATTGGTCAATACACACCTGAAGAATTATATGCCTCTAAGCGTCAAGAAATTGAAACAAAAATTCAATTAAGTATCAGTAAAGTTTTAGAAGAAAACTACGTTGATTTGAAAGCTTTACTTTTCAGGTCAATAAAGCTTCCTGAAATGATTAAAACCGCAATTGAACAGAAACTATCAGCAGAACAAGAGTCTCAGAAGTATGAGTACATTTTAGAAAAAGAAGAAAAAGAAGCCGAGCGTAGAAGAATTGATGCAGAAGGAAAAGCAAAAGCCAACAAAATTCTTAGTGCGAGTATTACAGATAATATTTTAAGAGAAAAAGGAATATCCGCTACAATTGAGTTAGCCAAATCAAGCAACTCTAAAATAATTGTTATCGGTGGAGGTGGAGATGGTTTGCCATTAATACTTAATGCTGATAAGTAATAGCCTAGTGAAAAAGGCTTGTTTACTTCTATATTTTTATTTGATAGCCTCAATTGTTTTTGGACAGTTGAGGCTTGATACTTCTTATACCGCTGAACAATTTTTAAAGGATTGGTTACTTCAAAGTCAAAGTGATTTAATTATTGACAATGTTAAATTTACTGGTAATCCAATGTCAATTGGAGCTTTTATTAATGAAAGTCCTGAAGTATTGATGGATAAAGGGATTATTCTTTCTACAGGAAATGTTTTTGATGCTAAAGGACCGAATCGACTCTCCAATACAAGTACGAGAACTAGTAGGTTACCTGATGCAGATTTACAAGCTATTGCAACTGGAATAGTTATGGATGCTGTTAGTATAGAATTTGATTTAATTGCATTGCGTGATAGTATAGAATTTACTTACGTTTTTGCTTCTGAGGAATATCCTGAATTTGTTGGTCGAGGAGTGAATGATATTTTCGGTTTTTTTATTACTGAAATCGGCTCTAAGGCGTTGAGCCCATTAAATATTGCCAAACTTCCAAGTAGTTCTACTGTTGTTAGTATTGATCAGGTGAATCATAGAAGAAACGAGGAATTTTTTCTAAAGTCTGATTTTTATAATAGTCACAATACTGCATTTTGGGAGGTTAATAAAGAAATGTTTATGCGTGCCTATGTTTTTGAATTTGATGGCTTCACCGTTCCACTTAAAGCAGTAGCAAGGTTAAAATCTGGAAAAAAGTACCGTTTAAAAATGGCTATTGGAGATGTCGGCGACCCTTTTTATGATTCAGCGGTATTAATTAAAGCTCATTCACTTGTTTCAAAAGGGGAAAGAATTCCTCAAGCAGATGAAATAATAAGGCAAACAGTTTGTGATCGAATGTCGACTATCGAACAGTTTCATTTAAAGGAAGATTTGAGTTTTGATTTGCGTATTCATTTTAATCACGATGAATCGATTCTCCTGAAAAATTCTTTTTCTGATTTAAACGCACTCCTTGAATTAATGAATTCCTTTTCAAATTTAACAATTGAAGTAATCGGACATACAGATAGCGATGGAAGTGCTGAGAGAAATTTAAAATTGTCAAAAGAACGTGCTGAAGCTGTAAAGACATATCTACTTAAAAATGGAATCAAAGAAGCTCGAATTATCACTTCTGGTATGGGAGAATTGAAAGCTTTAAGTGATAACGAAACTGAAAAAGGAAAAGCTTTAAATAGGCGAGTAGAATTTCGATTGTCCTATTAACGGAACACCACTTTTGGTGTATTTGTTTCTTTTTGAATTATGCCTATGTATTCGGTCATCAATACCTGCAGTGTGTCCAACATAGTATTGGTCTTTTGAATCAGAATGAAGTATGTAAACATAAAACATAATAGTAGCTACATTATTAAACAACAAAGCCCCGAAGTTCGGGGCTTTGTGATCGAGACAGGATTGCCTGTGACGATCCTGTGAACTCCGAGGTCAAAATGAAATCCTATTTCTGCTTCGCAGAAAATAGATTTTTTGTTTACAATTCATTTAAGAGCAAGCTCTATACTCTTGAAAACAAAAAATCCCAAATTGCGCTGCAACTTGGGATTTCATTCTCTAGTGATCGAGACAGGATTCGAACCTGTGACCGTCTGCTTAGAAGGCAGATGCTCTATCCAGCT
>CAXBCF010000011.1:0-100871 GCA_963973975.1 uncultured Flavobacteriales bacterium | reverse complement strand
TGTAACCTTCTGAGCCGTAATCAGATGCGCTATTCAGTTGCGCCACGAGGCCTATTGTGCGGCAAAGATAAAGAAATTCACTGAAAAGAGTCATTTTAAAACAGATTCGGATACTGTATTCTCAACTGTTAAACAAAGTGAATAAATAAAATATTTACAATACTTATAATCAGTTTATTAAAAATAATTTTAAAATCATTTATTTATTTTTTCAACTTTTTGAAACCTTATTTCTAGTATTGCGTTTTAGCACTCAGTAGGTAATTTACCTATAGCAAATAAGTAAAATGCCTATTAAAGTCAATAAGTAAAATACCAAGAGTCTTAACCAAGCTTCAATCAAATTTCATCAAATAAAAAAATAATTAAACAAAATTGTAACCTTTCAGACAAATTAAATGTATAAACATTAAATGTCGAAACATATAAAATAATAATAAACCATGAAATCAATTTTTTACACACTTTTAAGTTTAATCGCAATCAACTTTAACTTAAATAGCCAAACAACGACCATAAATGATGGAAATTGGTCAACTGCTGGAAATTGGGATAATGGAGTTCCTGGAAACGGAACTACTGCTTCAATAACCAACAACATGAATTTAAATACTAACTTATCAATTGGGAATGGTGGTAATTACACAATAAATGGTGGAAGTATTACTGATTTAGTAGGTGGTCCGCAATACAGTATTTCAATAAATGGAAGTGGAATAGTAGTAGTAGATGGAAATGTAACAATTGAAGGTAATTTATCACTATCAAACAATTCGAGTCTAACTATCAAAGGTTGTGATACACTGAGAGTTAGAGGTGATGCTTCATTTGTGAATAATTCAATAATTTCAATAGAAGCTTGTGCAGTATTGATTATTGAAGGTGATGTTAACATGAATAACAACAATACAAATAATATTGATGGAAACATGGTTGTTGGAGGAAGTTTAAGAGCAACAAACAATGCTTTAATTAGCGGAAATGGTAACATTCAAATCGATGGAGAGGTAGATTTAAATAATAGCTCCAGCATATTTGGTTCAACTACAGGTTGTGCAGGAACTTGCTCATACGGAATAGGTGCTGGTTTACCAATAGAGCTTACTTATTTTGACGCTGAATTAACTAAAAATGGATTAATTGAAGTAAATTGGGAAACAACTGCTGAAATAAACAACGATTACTTTACTATAGAGCTTAGCACCAATGGAGTTGATTACAATTCTGTAGAAGAAGTTTTGGGAGCAGGAAACAGTATTTCAAAATTAAAATACAGAGCTCAAATAAATCCTTTAAATGCAGAAATCAACTATATCAGGTTAAAGCAAACTGATTTTAATGGAGAGCATGAGTACTTTAGACCAGTAGCTGTAACTACAAAGTATGAAGAGTTAAAGAAAGAATCGACGTTTTCGATCTATCCTAATCCGGGAAACGGAGTTAACTTAAATGTAGAATTTAGTGCAGCACACAGCAGTGAATATACTGTTGAAGTTATGGATTCAAAAGGTTCGATTGTAGCTTCAAAAAGAATCTTCAATCAAGAAGGCTTTGCAGAGCGTTTTGAATTATTAAATGGAATTCAATTGAATACAGGTGTTTATTTTGTAAGAGCTTATAATGAGAAAGAAACATTAAGCACGAAATACATTGTTCAGTAAAAAAGTTGAATATTAAGTCTGCATATCTACCCAATAATCAAAGTTCTTATGTAAATCATTATATCTTTTTATGTTCATTTTTTTGCTTCTCCAAAAAAAAGAACCAAAAAAAGGAGACTTTTCCCAAATGAATTCTTCTCAGCCCGCGCTATTTCAAATCCCTACTGAGAAGACCACAATCAAAAAAAGGCGATCCGCTTCGCTCCTCTGTTTTCCTTTTTTTGCTTATTATTCATGGGGAAAAGAATATCAATGCAAAGCATTGATTGAATGTTCGTTTTCATAAAAGGATTTTGTGGAAGCTTACACATCTAATGTTTTATGAAAAAAAGATATGCTTACAAAAACTAATGAAAGATTAATAACCAATTAAATCATTATAAAGCGCTTCATATTGAGGAAGAATATTCAAAATATCGAATTTCTTAGCTTGTCCAAAAGCATTCTCTTTGAAGCGCTTTAATGTCGTTTCGTCTTTTAAGATTTGAATACCATAATCTGCCATCTCTCTGACATTCCCAACATCGCTTAAAAAACCTGAGAAACCGTGTTCATTTACTTCAGGAATTCCACCTGAATTTGAAGAGACAACAGGAACTCCTAACGACATGGCCTCTAAAGCTGCTAAACCAAAACTTTCAGATTCAGAAGGCAATAGAAATAAATCTGCTACAGATAGCACAGAGTTAACATCGTTCAACTTACCGAGAGAAATTACATCTTCAAACAAGCCTAAATCCCTGCATTGATTTTCTGCTTTATTCAACTCGGGTCCATCACCAATTAAAAGCAACTTTGAAGGGATTTTTGCATGAATTGCTTCGAAAATTTTCACTACATCCTTTATACGCTTCACTTTTCTGAAGTTAGAAACATGGGCAATAATTTTCTCTCCTTTGGGAGCAAATCGCTTTTTAAGCTCTAAATCAATTTCAGGGAAATCGCAACCTTCAATGCAAACAAAGTTGGGAATCACCTCAATTTTACGTGTAATCTTAAAATGATTGAAGGTATCTGATTTTAAACTTTCGGAAACAGCTGTAACTGCATTTGAATGGTTAATGGCAAAAGTAATTACTGATTCAAAAGAACTATCCTTGCCAACTAAAGTAATATCTGTTCCATGTAAGGTGGTGATAAATGGAATTTTGATTCCTTCAGCTTCTAAAATTCGTTGCGCCATGTAGGCAGCAGATGCATGTGGTATGGCATAATGTACGTGCAACAAATCTAATTCAGCAGACTTTACAACATCTACTAGTTTACTCGCCAAAACCAATTCATAAGGCGGATAGTCAAACAATGGATAATCGGAAACATTCACTTCATGGTAGGAAATATTTTCTGTAAAAGACTCTAATCTAACAGGTTGACGGTAAGAAATAAAATGAATTTGATGTCCTTTCTTAGCTAATGCTTTTCCGAGCTCCGTTGCAACAACTCCGCTACCGCCATAGGTAGGATAACATACAATTCCAATTTTCATGTGTTTTTTATTGATTCCTATTTAAGGTTGAATGCAAACTTCGGTGTTTCATATTATTCACAGCGGTGTATATCTGCTCTTGAATTCTAGTTCGAATATTTAGTTTGACCAATTTACTGTTATTAGCATCAGGGTATACCCGATTTGACAGAAAAATATAAACCAATTCTTCTTCGGGATCAACCCAAGTATAAGTTCCTGTAAAACCTGAATGCCCGTAACTTTTAAAGGAAATGCACTCACAAGTTGGACCTGGTTCTCCATGAAGCTGTGGTTTATCGAAGCCCGCTCCTCTCCTATTTTCCTCTTTGTTTGTTGGAATGCTGTCTGCACAAAACTGGCATTTGGTGTACTCTTTCAAGACTTCTTCCTTCAAATACCGCTCTCCTCCATAAACGCCGTTTTGTAAATACATTTGCATTAATTTGCCTAAATCATTGGCTGATGAAAAAAGCCCTGCATGTCCACCAACTCCACCAAGCATTGCTGCTCCAGGATCGTGAACATCTCCATGAATCAATTGTTTCCTAAAAATTTTGTCGTTTTCAGTAGGAATGATTTCTCTGATAGAAAATTTTTCTCTCGGTAAAAAACTTGTTCGATTCATGCCCAAAGGCTCATAAAAAATTGATTGATTGTAATCTTGAATGGCTTGTTTGGTTTTAACTTCAACTAATTCCTTTAAAAAATAATAGCCTACATCACTGTATTTGTACCCTTTGTCAGGTTCAACTTTAGCACGGTAAATAATTCTTGAAAAAATGCTGTCTTTATATTCCGATTTGATGTACAAATCATTGGCGACTCTAACACTATATGCACTGGAAGAATCAACACTGTAAAGGTCATATCGCGGTAAACCGTGATGCAAAGTCTTCACATAAAATGGAATCCAAGCAGCTAAGCCCGCCTGATGTGCCAAAATATCACGCAGAATCAATTTCTCATAAGCTGTACCTCGCACCATTTTTAAGTGCTTTCCCAATTCATCATCCAAGGAAATCTCACCATCACCATCCAATTTCATAATGGCTAACAAGGTTGAAGTGATTTTGGTAACCGAAGCCAAATCATATATATCGCTTGTGGCAACGGGCTTACTAATATCGTAGGTATGTTTTCCAAAGGCCTTATTATAAATCACCTTTCCAGATTTAGCAATGTAAACCTGTGCTCCTGGATAAGCTCCTTCTCTAATTCCTTCATTAACAATGCTATCTATTTGAGCTAATTCTTCCGACTTAATTCCCAACTCTTCAGGCAGGGTATATTTTAATCGAATGGTAGGTTGATCATTTTTCAAACCCAATCCCATTGGAATTTTAGTGGAAATACTTACAGGGATCTTTCCACTGGCTTTGATTCCTCCAAAAATTAACTGAGCTGAAAGTTCTTGTGCAATCTCACTATTTTGGTAAGCTAAAAGCAATGCATCCACATATTCAGCAGCTAAAAAATCTTTTAAACTGTAGGCATTGGCAAAAACAACCAAACTCACCTTTCTTTTTAAGCGAAGAATATTGAGAAAGTTTTTATACTCAGTATTTAAATCGGCTTTCACCCAAGGATTTTTATTTGATTTGTGGATACTTACAATGATTTCATCGTAATCCAACAAAGTATCCATCAAGTTTTTTTGAGCTGAAACAGGTAAATTTTGAAAAGAAAGTGTATCTACTTTGGTGTACAAATTCAAGCTGTTGTGAAAGGCATTGCTAGTAACTCCTTTCTCTGTGAATGCAACAGCCATGATTCGCTTATCTTTCAACTTTTTTATAGGAATTAAGTTGTTTTTATTCCTCAGTAATGTCAGACTGTTTTCAACTAATTTCCGATTCAATAATTGGTATTTCGGTCGGTTTAAATCGCTGTATAAATTGTCGAGTTGAATTGCTTGTTCATTGGGGAGTTCTAACCATTCTTTTGCACGTAAGATTTTCAAGACCGCATCATCAATTAGTTTCATAGAAAGACTGCTATCGGCCAAAGCAGCTTTGATTCTAGTAAAAGCTGCTGGAACATCTTGAGACAACAACAAAACATCATTTCCTGCTAACAATGCTTGCAAATCGATTTCTTCTGATTTTTGAAATTTCGCAACACCTCCCATGTTTAAGCCATCGGTAAAAACTAAGCCCTGATAACCTAATTGTTGTTTTAGAAGCGTATCTACAATACTTGGATTCAATGAAGAAGCTGTTGTCAATTGAGTTAATTGGGGTAAAAATAAATGCGCCGACATAATGCTTCCAACTCCTTGTCCTATGAGTTGTTTAAAAGGATACAATTCAATGGAATCAATTCTTCCGGGACTTTGATTGACGATGGGCAATGTGATGTGTGAATCAGTGTCTGTATCACCATGACCGGGAAAGTGCTTGGCACATGCCAACAATTTTCCATCTTGCATTCCTTTCATGTAGGCAATTCCTTTTCGGGCAACATTTTCTTTGTCTTCTCCAAATGAGCGGGCAAAAATCACCGGATTCTTGGGATTATTGTTCACATCTATTACAGGTGCAAAATTGACATGTACTCCAATTCTTCTAAACTGAGCTGCAACATCAAGTCCCATTTTATACAATAACTCATCGTCTTGAATGGCTCCCAAAGTCATTTGCCAAGGGTATTTCATAGTGCTATCTAGGCGCATCGACAAACCCCATTCCCCATCAATGGCTATCATCAATGGCAATTTACTTAAAGCTTGATAGCGATTGGTTAGTTGAGCCTGTCGAATAGGTCCTCCCTGAAAAAAAGTTAAGCCACCAATGTGGTAATTTTGAATTAAATCCTCTAATTCTTTGATGTGTTTATCATCCTTATTGGAATAAGCTGCAATGTTAAAAAGCTGACCAATTTTTTCGTCTAAACTTAGCTGTGCAAAAACAGAATCAGCCCAAGGTGATGGGGCATCCAAAAAAGGAATTGCTTGCTCCTTTACAAACTTTTGAGGATTGGTATTGGAAAGAAACAATGGCAAAACAAGAATGCCGAAAATAAAAATTAAAAATCTCACGAGAATAACATTTAGAAAAAACTAAATTAGGGTCAACTATACTATGAACTTCATATTTCTTAGGAAATTATAAACAGTTGATTTTTTGTAACTAATCAGTTTTATTTAACCACATAGCAACATAGCTTTTGAAAACTGAAAATCATAGAAGCTTCGCTTTACATAGCAACCACTATGTTTAAAATTTATTTTCTATGGATTTCTTTTTATACCAAAATGGATAATTTTTTAAAGCTTTAAATATCAATGTATAACACCTACCTTTATTAAAAAACAAGCTGACGCTGTAGACGTTAAGTCTAAGGCAACTGAATTATTATGTATATACTTTCTGTATTCTATGCAAATTAAACCTATGCTTCTATGTGGTTATAGTTTTAAATATTGGGTATAAAATGTAATAGCATACTAATTAGTTACGAACTTTTAAATCTATTATATCACAATAGAATTTATTGTTTTAGTATTACAAAAACCAAACCAATAATTTTTAAACCCATCTTATACAATAGGAAGCGACTTAATCGCTGATCTATTTGTATTAGTTGGGTTAACCCCGATTTAGTAAATCAACATTTTGGGAACTCTTACTTTTTTACAAAATGCCAGATTTTCTTAATCGTTTATGCATTTTTTTCAAATGCATAAAGTGTATTAAATCAAAAGCCTTAATTTTGAATCAATGATTTTGTTCAAAAACTTACACAACAGCAATCGAAATAAGCAGTTCAACTTCGTGCCTCGCTATTATGACGAAGAAAAAGAGCAGCTAAATGATCGATACAAAAGAATTGAAGCCGAATTAAATGGCAAAAGTACCTTAAAAGGCAGTTTTGGCTCCTATCGCTTAAAAGACAAGTGGAAAAGAAATAAGAATACCAGCAATTTCGAAAAAAAGTCGAATGTACGCTTGGCATTCATCACTTTGCTCTTATTTGCTCTTTGCTATTGGATGCTTTATTTATAGGGGACTTTTATAAAAAATCTTAATTATCAGATTTACTTATATTTGAAACCTTATTAATAATGATCCTACTTTCATGAAAAACCCTCAACTTTTAGTTAACCAACTAAGAAACTTGCTTCAACCATTTATGGTTTTGGCTTTAGTTTTTTTAGGTAGCACTATGAATACTGTTTCTGCCCAAAACTGGAATGAAGTTATTAAAGCGGTAGCTTCAGACAGAGGGGCTGGTGATAGATTTGGTCGGTCAGTAGCGATATCGGGAGATTATGCAATCGTTGGTGCTCCGTTGGAAGATCATGACACAACAGGGGCAAATTTAGTTAGTAATGCAGGATCTGCCTACATCTTTCAAAACATATCAGGAACCTGGACTGAGGTGCAAAAGTTGGTAGCTTCAGACAGAGGATCTGGTGATGAGTTTGGCTGGTCAGTAGCAATTTCGGGAGATTATGCAATCGTTGGTGCTATTGTGGAAGATCATGATACAACAGGAGGAAATACCCTTACTGATGCAGGTTCCGCCTACATCTTTCAAAACATAGCAGGAACCTGGACTGAGGTGCAAAAGTTGGTGGCTTCAGACAGAGGGGTTTGGGACTGGTTTGGTTATTCAGTAGCCATTTCGGGAGATTATTCGATTGTTGGGGCTGTTCTTGAAGATCATGATACAACAGGAGGAAATTCCCGAGGTGATGCAGGAGCAGCATATATTTTTAAAAATAATGCAGGAACCTGGTCGGAAGTGCAAAAGCTAGTGGCTTCAGACCGAAGTAATGTTGATTATTTTGGTAACTCTGTAGCTATTTCGGGAGATTATGCGATAGTTGGTGCACCAGAGGAAGATCATGATACAACAGGAGGAAATTCCGTTAGTCAGGCAGGATCAGCCTACCTCTTTAAAAATAATGCAGGAACCTGGTCGGAAGTACAAAAGCTAGTGACTTCAGACAGAGGGTCTAATGATTATTTTGGCTATTCAGTAGCGATTTCGGGAGAAATTGTGATAGTTGGTGCTTATCAGGAAAGTCATGATACAACAGGAGGAGCTTCCCTAAGTGCAGCAGGATCTGCCTATATTTTTAAAAATAATGCTGGAACCTGGTCTGAGACGCAAAAGTTGGTGGCTTCAGATAGAGAAGCTCAAGATCAATTTGGCATTTCAGTAGCCATTTCGGGAGAGTATGCAATTGTCGGTGCTTCTTTGGAAGATCATGATACAACAGGAGGCAATACACTTACTTTGGCAGGTTCAACTTATCTCTTTAAAAATAATGCTGGAAGCTGGACTGAGGCTCAAAAATTAGTAGCTTCAGATAGAGAAGCTCAAGATCGATTCGGTTATTCTGTAGCAATTTCAGGAGATTATGCCATAGTGGGTGCTATTTGGGAAGATCATGATACAACAGGAGGGGCTTTCCGTTCTAATGCAGGATCTGCCTACCTCTTTAAAAATTGTGTATCGAGGATCACAGATGTTCGAACCGCTTGTGATTCTTTAACTTGGATTGATAGTGTAACTTACACTTCAAGCAATAACACTGCAAGGCATACTTTAGTCAATGCCGCCGGCTGTGATTCAGTGGTTACTCTTAATTTAACAATATATAATAGTACCACAAATGATACTGTGACGGCTTGTGAGAGCTATACCTGGAATGCTAACAACATTACCTACACTACAAGCGGTAACTATAAGGATACTTTAGTCAATGCAGCTAGCTGTGATTCGGTGGTTACTCTTAACTTAACAATAAATAGTGTATCAGACCTTACAACTTCAGCATCAGGAACAACTATAAGTGCTAATAACACAAATGCTACTTATCAATGGCTAGATTGTGGCAATAATAATGCTCTTATCGTGGGTGATACAGGTCAAACATTCACTGCGACAGCCAATGGCAGTTTTGCTGTTGAGTTAACAGAAAATGGTTGTGTGGACACTTCTGCTTGTGTACAAATTATAATTATAGGAATTGTTGAAAACAGTTTTGGTGACGATGCACTTTTAGTCTACCCAAATCCTACCAATGGCAACTTTTCCATAGATCTAGGGGCTGTTTATCAAAACGCAGAAATTTCAATTAGGGATATTTCAGGAAAATTGATTGATTCAAGAACCATCGCACAATCGCAAGTTCTAAACCTTACTTTAGACCAACCAGCAGGAATTTATATCATCTCGGTGCAAGCAGCTAACAAAAGAGCGGTGATTCGATTGGTAAAGCAATAGAATGGTTTGATTTTTCGGTAAACTATTTATTTTAGAAAATATCGTTGAGACATTAAAATGCTTTAATGGTATAACTTGCTTGTTTATAGCTTCTAATAGATTTTTTATAAGTGTCTGTATATCTAACCATTGAATCAATGTGCTTGTTTGAAAATATTTTATTTTCATGTTCATTTTTTTGCTTCTCCAAAAAAACGAACCAAAAAAAGGAGACTTTTCCCAAATGAATTCTTCTCAGTCCACGCTTTATCCATACCAGGCTGAGAAGACCACAATCAAAAAAAGGCGTTCCGCTTCGCTTCTCTGTCTTTCCTTTTTTTGCTTGTTATTCATGGGGAAAAGTATATCAATGCAAAGCATTGATTAAATGTTCATTTTCAAAATAATCTTTATATGAAAACTAAGAAATCATTTTGTAAAACGAAACAAAAATGTTTTCTATGGAACGAAATGATCGGCTTTTAGAAAATTTAGTAAAAATCAAGCAGGCAGGGAGGGTATTAGCTAAAAAACTGTTTGAGTCCCGATTTTAATCGGGAAGAGTTTTTTTTAGCTGTGGTGGTTGACTGCGTAGATTTTCTTGAAATTTTATAACGCCGTGAGTTTTTTCGTCCTTTTTGCTCACCAAAAAGGACATGAAAGAAAATGAATGGTTTTTTTCTCCTGACTAAATAGTTACTATCACTGTCATTTCCTTAAAATTCCATCCTGATTTGAGTAATTTCGCAGACCATAATTTTGCTTCATGCCCGATATAATTCAATTACTTCCCGATTCAGTTGCCAATCAAATTGCGGCTGGAGAAGTGGTGCAGCGTCCGGCCTCTGCGGTGAAAGAATTATTGGAAAATGCCATTGATGCGGAGGCGACATACATCAGTTTATCCATTAAGAATGCTGGAAAAAACCTCATTCAAGTAATCGACAATGGCAAAGGGATGACAGAAACCGATGTGCGCATGTGCATTGAACGGCATGCAACCTCAAAAATCACCAAGGTAGAAGATTTGTTTTCCATAAGAACAATGGGTTTTAGAGGGGAAGCGCTTCCATCGATTGCAGCTGTGGCTCAATTGGAAATTAAAAGTAAAAAAGACGATTCGGAATTAGGAACACACTTGATTGTAGAAGGCAGCAAAGTAATCAGTCAAGAGATTTGCCAATGCCCCATTGGATCGAACATTACGGTTAAGAACTTGTTTTTCAACATTCCCGCTAGAAGAAATTTCCTAAAAAGTAATCCAATTGAGACCAAACACATCATTGAAGAATTTTTGCGCGTAGCATTAATTCATCCTGAAGTGAAAATGGACATGATCAATGAAGATAACGAGGTTTATCAGCTTCCAAAAGGAAATTTTAGGCAGCGAATTGTCAATATCTTTGGAGATAAGTACAACCAACGCTTAGTTCCAGTAGAAATAGAGTCCGACATTGTATCGATTAGTGGTTTTGTTGGTAAACCTGAATTTGCAAAAAAAACGCGAGGAGAGCAATACTTTTTTGTAAATGAGCGCTTTATAAAAAGCCCTTACTTGAACCATGCCGTTCAAAATGCGTTTGAGGAATTATTAGCCAAAGACCAGTTTCCCTCCTACTTTTTGCAATTAGAAGTAGATCCAGCAAAAATTGACATCAACATACATCCCACAAAAACGGAAATAAAATTTGAAGAAGAGCGTGCCATCTACGCCATAATTCGAACGGCTGTGAGACAAGCACTTGGGAAATACAACATTGCTCCAAGTTTAGATTTTGAGCAAGAAAACAGCTTTAATGTTCCCCTCTTAAAAAAGGGCGAGGCTATTCGAATGCCAAACATTCAGATTGATCCAGAATACAACCCATTTGAATCTCAGAAACGCGAAAATCAAAAGGAAATAAGTTTTCCCTTTAAACGAGAAACTCCTGTCAACCGTGATTGGGAAAAACTCTACCAAGAAAAAGAGATTGTTATTCCAACTGAATCGTCTAAAAACAATGAGCAAAATTTCGGTGAGCAAGCATTTCAAGAAAGAAAAATCATACAACTTCATAAAAAGTACCTGCTCAGTCAAATAACTTCGGGCTTTATTTTAATCGATCAAGAACGGGCGCATCAACGAATTTTAATAGAAAAACTTAAGGCCCAAACCAAAGATAAAAAAGCAGGAAGTCAGCAGTTACTCTTTCCACAAGAATTAGATTTCAGCGCTTCCAATTCAGTAATTTTAGAAAGCTTAATTCCTGATTTAGAACAAATAGGATTTGAAATTAATCAACTAGAGAAAAACAAATTTGAGATTCGTGGCGTTCCAACTGAGGCTATAAACACGAATTTAAATAGCCTTTTCGACAAATTACTAGAAGATTTTAATAATCGAGAATCGGATGTTAAAAATGATAGTCGCGAAAAACTAATTCACTCTCTAGCTAGAAGTATGTCCATCAAAAGAGGGAAAAAACTTAGTCAAGAAGAAATGAACGGTTTGGTAGATGAACTTTTTGCTTGTGAAATGCCTTATAGTTTACCCAATGGAAAAATCATTGTTATCAGTCAACCAATTGAGGACATCGATCATCAATTTAAACGCAATAATTGATTAAATTATGTTTGGAAGCTTGCCACCAGTAGTTAAAAACCTTTTAATCGTTAATGGACTGTTCTTTTTAGCGACCTTGTTGGCGTTTAATTACGGCATTAGTTTAGCTGATTTTCTTGGACTACATCATTGGAGCAGTGAATTATTTCGCCCGCATCAATTGGTGACATATATGTTTATGCACGGCGGTATTGGACATATTTTTTCAAACATGTTTGGCTTGTTTATGTTTGGACGCGTGTTGGAACAAGTCTGGGGGCCAAAGAGATTTCTAATTTTCTACATGGTTACAGGAATTGGAGCGGGACTTATTCAATTAGTCGTTTCAGAAATTCGCATCCAGTCGCTTGTTTCAGAAATCAATCCTGAATTGTATGAAGTTGTAATTAATGAGGGTTTATCAATTCGTCAAAGCGGTCGAAATTTCATTGACCCAATAGCAGCTGAACTCAACAACCTTATAAACATTTCAACTGTTGGTGCTTCGGGTTCCATTTTTGGAATATTATTGGGTTTTGGAATGCTTTTCCCGAATGTAGAAATAATGTTGCTTTTTCTTCCCATTCCAATCAAAGCCAAGTACTTTGTAGCATTTTACGGAATATTTGAATTGTATCAGGGTTTTGCGAATAACCCCAATGACAATGTGGCGCATTTTGCCCATTTGGGCGGAATGTTGTTTGCTTTCTTTCTAATTCGGTCTTGGAAAAATAACTCTAATTCATAGCATAAATGTTTAATCAACAATCGGGCTTCAGTACCTCCTTTTCGCAAAATACGCTATTGGTAAAATTGATTTATGCCAACCTTATCGTTTTTATTGGGATTAAAGTGTTGCATTTGCCTTTTTGGCTGATGACCATTGATATTTCTCCAGAACAATGGGCTTTGAATTGGTTAGCAGTGCCATCAAACTTATCTTCCTTACTCTACAAACCGTGGACATTGGTTACATACATGTTTCTTCATGTGGGATTTCTCCACTTGCTCACCAACATGCTTTGGCTCTATTTCTTAGGACAAATTTTTGTTGAATTTTTAGGAGAGCGAAAATTATGGACAGTTTACATTGCAGGAGGTTTAGCAGGAGCCGTTTTGTACATTCTCTTTTTCAATATTTTCCCTGTTTTTGAAAGCATTGCTCCTGTCGCAAGGGCATTGGGTGCCTCTGCTTCCGTTATGGCTGTTGTAATTGCTGTGGGAACCTACGTTCCTGACTTTAGCATTCGATTGCTTTTTCTAGGAAATGTAAAACTAAAATACATCGCCATCTTTTGGTTTGTATTTGATGTGATTAGTATTTCAAATTCCAATTCAGGTGGTCATATTGCACACATTGGTGGGGCAATTTTAGGTTTCTTTTTTGCTAAGCAATGGAAAAATGGAAACGACATTACTTCTTGGGTAACAACTACAACTTCTTTTGTACAAGCAATTTTTAAATCGAGTAAAAAATCGAATTTAAAGGTAAAATACAGCAAAAAAGGCAGCAGCAGCCAAAAATATGGTTCTCAAAGCAGCAATGATCAAGAAAAAATAGATCAAATTTTAGATAAAATTTCTCAATCAGGATATGATTCCTTGAGTAAAGAAGAAAAAGAATTTCTTTTTAAGGCGAGTAATAAGAATTAGAAAAGAGAATAGTTGAATGAATAATTTTAAATTAAGAATTAAGAAAAATGTTTTTATCTTTTAATTTTCCAACTTTAAACTTTTTACTTTAGTCACTTTTAACTTCTTACTCTTCCTCCTTCTTAGGAACAAAATGATAGATATATTCGATGGAATCACCTTTATTTTCCTCCTCTAGATTTTCTTCAAGGTTCGGAAATTTTAGTTCTTCCTCCTCTTCTTCCCATTGATACACCTTTTTTTGTGGACCTTGCTTTCTGTAAAAGATGGCTAAAATTAATCCTACAAAAAGTCCCCAAAAATGCCCTTCCCAAGAAACGCCTTGTTTCCATGGTAAAATACCCCAAACTAGGCTACCATACAAAAAGGCAACTAAAAATGAAAGTGCAATTAGTGGAATGTATTTGCGAATAAAGCCGCTAATAAAAATAAATCCAAACAAGGCATAAACTAAACCGCTTGCGCCGATGTGGTAGGAATGTCTGGCAGATATCCATGTGTAAAACCCAGCCAAAAGATAGGACCAAAAAACTATCTTAAAAGCAATGGGGCGGTAAAAGTAAAAGAGCGCCCAACCCAACATTAATAGCGGAATTGAATTGTTGAAAAGGTGATTAAAATCTCCGTGAATTAATGGTGAAAACAGTATGCCTTTTAAGCCTTCAATTTTTCTGGGTAAAACTCCGTAGTTGACAAAATTTAAATCGAAAAACAGTTCTATTCCTTTTACCAACCAAAGTAAAGCGACGAATAGAAATGGAAATAAAGCGCTGAAAAAAAACTTTTTCTTTTCCCAATTTTTCATACCAGTGTATATTAGATCACTCGAAACTATTCATTATTATTTTTAGCCACATAGTTACATAGCTTGTAAAAATTATTAGAGCTAAAACCATAGAAGCCTTGCTTTAAATAGAAATCACTATGTTTAAAATTCATTTTCTATGGCTTTCTTTTTCTACTTGATTAGAAACTATGTTTCTATGTGGTTTTAGTTTTAAATATTGGTTTATAATGCAACAACATACAAGTTAGTCACTATCACTTTACACGATAGCACGTTCTTTCTTTAAATTCTCATAAGCTTCTTGGACTTTACGAAATTTCTCTTCTGCTTGTCGTCTTACATCCTCACCGAGGTGCGATACTTTATCGGGGTGGTATTTCTTGGCCATTTTTCGGTAAGCTTGCTTTAATTCTTCATCGCTGGCATCTTGAGTAACTTCAAGAATTCGATAATCAGCTCCAGTATTTCTTACAAACATGGCTTTGATCGATTCGAAATCTGCGTTGCCAATTCCTAACATTCCAGCAATACGTTGAATTGTATTTTGCTCAGGCTCACTGACAAATTGATCGGCTTGAGCAATGCCAAATAAATAATGCAAAAGCTGTAAACGACCGGCATATTGCATTTGATAGCGGACATTATGGCTGACTTCTCTGAGATTTAATTCCATTTTAATTAAATCTCTAAGTGCTTTCATTTGCTCTTGCGCTTTTTGCTCACCAAATTGTCGGATGAAAAATCGCTTAACATAATCCAACTCCGATTTGAGGACTTTTCCATCTGCTTTCATCACAGCAGCAGTAAGAACTAATAAGCTAGAAGCAAAATCTCCAGTTCCTGTTCTTTGATAAACTTGCCCTGCTGAATACTGAGAATCTGAAGTGTATTTTTCATCCCATTCTACGCTCCCTCTAGTATCTAACATGGAACCAATTGCATACCCAATTAAAGCTCCCCAAAATCCAAAAATTGAAAATCCTATTAGCGCAGCAATCCATTTTAACCAACCTCTCATACAGTTATTTTGAAAAAATAAAATTAGCCATTCGAGCTACAAGAAACTTCTTCCAATCACTAATTTTTATTAATGCTTTTTTTGGTTAATTTTGTGCATTAAAAATTAAAACTTTCTGAAAGCTTACGATATCATTCCGCCACCTATTAGCAGTGGTTCTGCTTATTATTTTGTAACAGATAGCGGCATGCATTATGAAGTTCGATTTGGAAGAAAGCAAAATAATATTTTAAGCACTTCGATTGTTTTCGGGGTTATTAATGAAGAATTTGAAGGGGAAGAATACAGTTTGACAAATAAGTTTGAGGTTTTTCGAATAATGGCTACCATGGTAAAAATCGTAAAAAAGTACATGGATCTTCATCCTAAGATTTATTCTTATGAATTTACCGGTGAGCCGAGCAAAGAAAAACAAGATCGATCGGGCAAAGTAAAATTGGCTTTGTACAATCGATACCTCTCTCAGATTTTTGATAATAATTGGAAGTTTACTTTCAATTCTGATAAAACTATTGTAAGTAAAAAAAATAGTTTAGCATAATTTTTGCAATGTAAGTTGCGTTAATATCAAGTTAATTTAAAATAAAAAAATGAGACAACTCAAAATCAGTCAACAGATTACCAAGAGGGAAAGTAAATCTTTAGAGAAATACTTGCAAGATGTATCTAAAGAAGAGATGATTACGGCTGAAGAGGAAGTTGAATTAGCAATAAAAATTCAAAGTGGAGACGAAAGAGCGTTGAACCGTTTGGTTCGAGCTAACCTTCGATTTGTGATTTCTGTTGCGAAACAATACCAAAACACAGGATTGACCCTTGAAGATTTGATCAATGAAGGAAATCTTGGATTAATAGAAGCTGCAAAAAGGTACGACCATACAAAGGGGTTTAAATTTATCTCTTATGCTGTTTGGTGGATTCGTCAAAGTATTTTGAAAGCTGCTGCAGACAATTCTAGAACCATACGTTTACCTCACAACCGCTTAGGTGAAATTCAGAAAATTAGCAAAGCCTCAAATGAGTTCGAGCAAAAAAACGAACGTACACCAACTGCTGAAGAGCTTAGTGAATTGACTGAAATGGATGTAAACAAGGTAGAAATGTCTTTAAAAATGTCCAAAAAGCAAGTTTCTATTGATGCTCCAATGAGCAACGATGACGATAACAATAGTTTGGTAAGTGTATTAGAAAATTCAGACACTCCTGATCCTTCAGATTCCTTATTGCACGAATCTTTGTCGCAAGACTTAGAAAGAACATTAGCGTATTTGAAAGGAATGGAAGCCGAAGTTATTCGTTTGTTTTACGGACTTGGTGGAGCGAGTGAAATGACTTTGGAAGAAATCGGAAATACTTTTGGCTTAACAAGAGAACGAATTAGACAAATTAAAGAAAGAGGTTTGAGAAGGCTAAGAAGAGTTTCAAATCAAACTAATTTACAAACTTATTTATAGGTTTTAAAATTATATTAGGTCCCATTTTTTGCTATCAAAAGATGGGACTTTTTCTTTCCATTAGTTTAAGGTTTTGAACCTAAAAGTTTTGAATTAAATAACACAATACACAATAGAATAAGAAGAAGGTTTAATAGTTTTGACTTTCGAATTTTAACTATCAATTACAACCAAAAAAGAGCAGATGACAATCTATTTAGCGCTTGTATTTCAGACTTTTCTAAGGAAGAAATAGACCATTTGTTCAATAAATAGCGTAATGAATCGACTGCTTTTATTTTTCATTTTTACTTTGATTTTTGTTCATGGCAACAGTCAGCAAACTGCATCAAAATCTGAAATAAAAGTATTTGATGAAAAGGAATACAAAAAAGAATTCCACTTCACGGTAATTGATGGCGACACCATACTAAATGGAACTTTCCACTTTTACAATTCCATCCCTAATCATCAAAGAGACAGTATTTTCAATTATATATACCTAAGTGGAAGCAACTCCAATAATTTTCCTGATGGATTTTGGAAAATACATAAAGGGCAAGCTGAAGTCGAAAACACAGGTTTTTTCAATAATTATTTATTTTCAAATGAGTTAAATGGTGAAGAACTAATCTATAGTGGATTAATTAAAGATGGTAATAAAACTGGTAAGTGGGAATTAATAAAATGGAATTACAATCAATCAACAATTAGTGACACTACTCTTTTTGCAGCTATTCCATACCAAGAAGGTATCGTATCTGGAAAGCTTAAAATCAAAAAGAACGGCAATTACATGGAAGGTGAAGTTAGTCAAACGGGCTACACTGAGGGGACTTGGTCTTATTATTCGGATAACAAAAAAGGGAAAAAAGAGCTACTAGAAGAATGGGTGTTTGAGTCAGGAAGATTAAAAGAAAAAATAAATTATCTGGACGAAACAAAGGTGAGTTTACAAGTTTCAGCCCAAGAACATCGATCAGTAATTGAGGATGTTGAGTTATCAGAAAATTATTTTAAAATAATTGAACTCATCGCTAAAGTTGCAAATGAGAACACTCCTTTCAAAATAAAAGGTTCAACTGGTTTATATTCACTATTTTTAGAAAGCCTTTCTAATTTAGAATCAGTTGATTCCATCACTTTTACTGAAAGCAATGTAACATTTCGACCAATAATTAAAACCAAAATAGAAAGCTTTCCATACCTTGAAGAAGAAACGGTTTTCTTTAAGAAATTCGCCAATCAAGTCAAGCTAAAAGACAGTCTTATTCTACTTTTTAGCAACAACCCAAAAATTGATCTTGCCGACATTTCAAGTCCTAAAGTAAATATCAATTTGGCAGTTTTAAGTGCCATCCAAAATCAAATTGGGAATTCGATTGACTCCTTGTTACTCTATCATACTAAAAACTACCTAACTTACTTAGATAGAGATCGTTTTATTCGAGAAAATATTAAATTTACTTCTAAAGTTAAACTAGATATCATTGAAGGAATTCAGAAAGATTCGGTTTATATTTTTAGTCAAGATTTTCAGGAAAAATCAAGAAACACCTATGAACTCTTAGGAAATTACATGAATTATTTGATTGATGAAATCAGGTTTATCAACGATAGTTTAGACTATTACTTATTTGAAATAAAAAAAGAACAGAATTTACTTGATAAAGAAGCTGAATTGTTAGAAAAAAGTAAAAACTTAAAGCATTTAAATGACTCATTGGTCAGTGATTTTCAGAATGAATTAGCAGGCTTTAACTTAACAAAGAGTATTGCTAACTTTTTAGATGAAGAGCTGAATCATTATTCCAATCTTTCAGATATTGAAAAAAAAGCAGCAAAAATTCCACAGTTAATCGATTGCTTCGAGGAAGTTGAACAATTAATCTTGTTACTCGAGCGAATACCAAATCAGTATTTCACTGTGAAAGATGCCTACACCAAAGAAGTTTTTAATCCCTATACTTTCACGAATATGGAAGAAGTGAGTAAATCTTCTATCTTCAAATCTTTTAATAAAGTAATATTACCCGCCCTATTCAAAAACATCGATGAATTGACTTGTAATCGAATTGAGGCATATAAAAATAATTTTGGAATTGCATTTCATGGGATGATAAATTTATTAGATAAGGAAACAAAAAAACAAGAACGAAAAATAAAAAGGACAAAAAATCCTAAAGAAGCTGCTGAAATAATAAACCTTCAACTTGTATTTCATTGATTACACAATTAAAAATTTTTATCCTCCTTATACTTTGTCTGTTATATTCAGGAAGTAGTTTTACGCAAAACAATGAAATTGAGCGTGAAAAGGAAATGAAGGGATCTGAGACTGACTTATGGTTGAGTTCTTATAATATTTTTAGAATTAGTGAAAAGTTTTTTTGGGATGCTCAGCTTCATTATCGTAGAAAAGAATACGGCGACACAAAGTTTGTTGGGAGAATGGCACAATTGTACAACAGACATGCTTTAGGCTATAAACTGACTCCTTATATAAATACTTCAATTGGAGGAGTATTAAGATTAGATTACGCTCCAGAACCTGGTAGCGATCTTTATGAACCTTTTGTTTATGAACCAAGATTATGGTACGAATTTCTATTTGTGATGCCGCAAGCAAATTATCAAATTACTCACCGTCTTAGATTTGAACATCGATGGAGTAGGTCTGCTAGAAAAGGTGCAGAATGGATGTTTAGAAATAGGTACCGATATCAATTCAGTATGAAAATTCCATTGGGCAATAATCGGTTAAAACCTGGAACTTTCTATGCCAAACCAGATATTGAAATTATATTACAAAGTGGTAAAAATGTAGTAGACAGCCCAATAGATGATTTAAGGTTATATGGTTCTCTTGTTTACATCGCCAATCCAAGGGTGAGTTATTCTGCAGGCTTGATGTACACAACAGGACAAGATCTTAATGATGGTAGCTTATACAAGCAACGATGGGTTATGAGGTTTAGTGCATATGTATCAATGGACTTTAGAAAAAAATCAAAGCAACTGCCTTCTATTAATTTCACAGACTAAGAAGAAAAACTAAATCATAAATGAATAAACAATTACGCCTCTTTTTAATTATAACATTTATACTGTTATTCTCCAACCTTTTTTACACGATAAAATTACAGTACGACAATCAAGTAATGGAAGAAGAATTCAATTTAGCTTTGGATAATAATATTTCGTTGATGAAGAACCAAGAAAATATGCGAAAAAAGTCTAAAGCAGATGATTTATTAATTGTAGGGGAATTTGATGTCGCTTTTGATTTATATCGTCAGTTGGTTAAAGAAGATAATTATAAAGGTATTTTACAAAGTAGAAGTAAATTTATTGAAAGGTACAATGATTTACGACAAAGAGCAAATGAAGACTTGGTAATTGTAAAAGTTGATAGTACAGCAGAAAAATCCTTAGCTAATAAAATTGAAATCTTAAAAACCTCTCATCACTTAACAGTTGATTCTTTATCAGAACTATTTCAAAGAAAGATTGAGGTCTTAAACGACAAACTAAGTATAAAGCCCATTCTCAAAGAGTTATCATTTTACAGCATACATGGTACAAAAACAATCTATTTCGGAGAAATTCAAAATAACAAAGCCAATGGAGAAGGAATGGGTTATTACAGAAGTGGAAATGTATATATAGGAACTTGGAAAAACAATTTAAGAGAAGGAAAATCGGGAACTTATTACTTTCTTAACGGAGACCGGTATGAAGGAAATTATTTAAAAGATCGTAGAGAAGGTACTGGAACTTATTATTGGGCTAGCGGCGACCGATATGAAGGAGAATGGTTGAATGATAAAAGAAATGGTTATGGAGTTCTTTATGGCAGTGACAACAAAGTGAAGATGAAAGGAACTTGGAAGAATGATGAATTGATTCAACCTGAAAATTGATCAAGTTAGAACTTGTTTTAATTATTGATTAAAACGTATACATTCAACGAAAGTGCAATACACAGCCAAATTAAGTATGGTGCAATTAACCAAGAACTATTGCCTGAAAATTTTCTAAATCGGTATAATAGAAGTCCAACAACAATAGTGAGTGCCAACAAAACAATTAGTGCAACTCCTATTAAATGCCAATTAAAAAATAGTGGGTTCCAACTGACATTAAAAATCCAATGGATGGCATAAAGAGGAAGAAAAACAGCCAAAGAAATCTTCTGACTCAAGTTTGCCAAATAAATTGCAAAACATAGCATAATACTAAACCAAGCTGCGCCAAACACCCACCCTGGTGGAGTCCAAGGTGCTCTATCTAGATTGCTGTACCACATTGAACTTGGTCCTTCACCTTGTAAAAGAGCACCAATAGCAAGTGCTCCAAAATTGAGAATAAGGAAAAGTCCAAGATTTTTAGACCAAGAAATCCAATTAAAAGTATTTAAAGGAGATTCTGAACTCATAAATCACTGGTTTAAACGATTAGATACTTATAAGTGTAAACTTAACACTAAATTTAAGTCAAAAAAATATCCATTAGCAATTGCTAATGGATATTTTCTAATTCTTAATTTTTAATTAACAGACTATTAATTAGTAACTTAAATTTTTAGATTTACTTTCAAAGTAACATCATCAGAAATTACAACATCTTGTGCAGGATGTTTGAAAGCCACTTCATAGTTATGACGATCAAAGACAAGCTTTCCTGTTGCAATTCCACTATCTAAATTAACAATTACATCTTCTACAGTTTCTTCCTTGGTGATTCCTCTTACAGTTAAGTTTCCTGTAATGGTATTGTTATCAATATTGTGCTCTAAAATTTCAAAAGAAGCGGTTGGGAAATTTCCAACATCAAAGAAATCAGGAGAAGAAAGGTGTTCAATTAATTTGTCTTTTGACTTTCCTTCTTCAGGATTATAATTATCATCAGTTGCTTGCATTGAAGTTAAATCAACAACAAAACTACCGTCTATAACTCTTGATCCTTCCATTGTTAATACTCCATCAACAACAGAAACTGTTCCACTATGTGTATAAACGCCGACTACATTACCTTCCCACATAACTGAACTTTCTGCAGGATTAATCGGAACTTCTCTAATTTCAAAATTTTCGGTTATTTCTTCTGTAGTTGTTTCTTCAGCTTTTTTTTCTGCTCCTCCACATGCAAAAAAACTTGCGATTATGGATAAACTCAATACTGATTGTGCTAATTTTTTCATGGTTTTAATTTTTATTTGTTCAACAAAGTTGAGAATAATTTAGTTTGACAGGTGTAAAATACAAAATAATATTCAGTTAACAAAACACTATCAAAATAAACTTAAAGATGACTATATTTTTGAAGCGCGTTTACGATCAGTTTCGTTCAACATTACTTTTCTTACACGAATAGAATTAGGAGTTACCTCAACGTATTCATCTTTCTGAATGTATTCTAAAGCTTCTTCCAATGAAAATTTAATCGCAGGAGCAATTCTAATTTTCTCATCAGCTCCAGAAGAACGCATGTTTGACATCTTTTTGGTTTTAGTAACATTTACCACTAAATCTCCTGCACGATTGTTCTCTCCAATTACTTGTCCCCCATAAATATCTTCATTTGGATTAACAAAAAACTTTCCTCTATCTTGTAAGTTATTCAATGAGAAAGGAATTGCTTTTCCTGTTTCCATTGAGATTAAAGAACCATTTTGTCTTCCCGGAATGATTCCTTTTAATGGTTGGTATTCTTTAAATCGGTGCGACATAATTGCCTCTCCCGCAGTGGCAGTCAATAGGTAATTTCTCAATCCGATAATTCCTCTTGATGGAATTTCAAAATCCAAGACCATGCGGTCTCCTTTTGGTTCCATGTTGAGCATCTCCCCTTTTCGCTGGTTGACCATTTCAATGGCTTTACCACTTACGTTTTCAGGTAAATCAATTGTCAATTCTTCAATTGGTTCATGTTTTACTCCGTCGATTTCTTTAATAATAACTTGTGGTTGACCAATTTGCAATTCATAGCCTTCACGACGCATGGTTTCAATTAAAACGGAAAGGTGCAATACACCACGACCAAAAACCATGAATGAATCTGCAGAACCAGTATCTTCCACTCTTAAAGCCAAGTTTTTCTCTAATTCTTTTGTTAAACGATCTTTGATATGTCTTGAAGTAACAAATTTTCCTTCTTTACCAAAAAACGGTGAATCGTTAATAGTAAACAACATGCTCATTGTTGGCTCGTCAATAGAAATACTTGCCAAAGCTTCAGGATTTTCAATATCTGCAACAGTGTCTCCAATGTCGAAGCCTTCAATTCCTACTAAAGCACAGATATCGCCAGCTAAAACCTGATCGACCTTTACTTTTCCCATTCCTTCAAAAACGTACAATTCTTTGACTTTGCTTTTGGTTTTTGAACCATCGCGCTTAATCAAAGTCACTTGCTGATTCGTTTTTAACTCACCTCGTTGTAAACGACCAATTGCAATACGTCCAATAAATGAGGAATAATCCAATGAAGTGATTAATAATTGAGTATTTCCCTCTTTTGGCTGTGGTGCAGGAATAAATTCTACAATCGCATCCAAAAGTGGAATAATATTTTCTGTCGGTTTTTTGTAATCGTCACTCATCCAACCGTTTTTCGCTGAACCGTATATTGTTGGAAAATTCAATTGATCTTCAGTTGCACCTAAATTAAACATCAAGTCAAATACTTTCTCTTGAGCAATGTCTGGAGTACAGTTTTCCTTATCAACCTTGTTCACTACCACAATTGGTTTCAAACCTAATTCAACAGCTTTTTGCAAAACAAATCGCGTTTGAGGCATAGGACCTTCAAATGCATCAACCAAAAGTAAAACACCATCGGCCATGTTTAACACACGCTCTACTTCACCACCAAAATCGGAGTGACCAGGAGTATCAATAATATTTATTTTGGTTTTACCATAAAAAACAGAAACGTTTTTTGATAAAATGGTAATTCCTCTTTCTTTTTCTATGTCATTGTTGTCCATAATCAACTCACCTGGAGTTTCATGTTCACCGAATAATTTTCCGGCTAGGAGCATTTTATCAACTAATGTGGTTTTGCCGTGATCTACGTGGGCAATAATGGCGATATTTCTGATATTCATCTGCTTATTTTTGAGGGCGCAAAAGTAGGTTTATTCTTTGATTGTAAGCACTGTTATTACAAGAGATTTTAATTTCTCAAAATAATTAAGTTTGCCTAAATTCATTCCCATGAAATACATCGTCTATCTACTGCTCTTTTTTATTTCCAAGTTCGCCTTTGCTCAATCAAATCCGCAAGAATTTAATAAAGCCAAAGAGCTTTCAGATACCATTATTGAACACTTAAAAACAAAAGAGTTCGGGAAAATTCACTTTTACTTTGACAATAAATTAAAAGAGAAACTCAGTAAAGAGGAAGTTGAAAAGAAGTTTAATCAGCTTTCTAAATCACTAGGCGAAATTGAAGAAGTACTCGATTTTGATGAAAAAGTCACAGCAGAAGGCACTACCTACCTCAGTGGACTGCAATTTAAAAATGGGAAATTCGACTTATCCATTTCTTTGAATAAAGAAGAAAAAATAGAAAGTATAACTATTAAGTCTTATAAATTTAAAGGCAAATGGAAAATACCCGCTTATGTAAATGAAAACAACTATACGACTGAATCCATAAAAGTTGGCAATCAAATGCCACTGTTAGGAGAATTTGTAAAAGCAAAAACTGAAGATGAACTGATAATTGTTGTCATGGTTCACGGTTCAGGTCCAAATGACATGGATGAAAGTGTGGGTCCCAATAAAATTTTCAAGGACTTGGCTTATGGATTGGCCAATCAGGGAATTTCAAGTATTCGATATAACAAACGGAGTTATGACTACCCTACCGAAATGACTAAATACATCAATTCCATCACCATCGATCAACTTGTGGTGGATGATGCTGTTAATGCAATCGAGCTAGCAAAAGAATTTGGTGCCAAAAAAGTTATTCTAATTGGACACAGCTTAGGTGGGCACATGGCTCCAAAAATTGCCGAAAAAGCAAAATTGAGCGGAGTAATCACATTAGCAGGAAATGCAAGCCCACTTTCAGAATTGATATTGCCTCAGTATGAATACCTAATGCTAAACGATCCTGAAACTCAGATTACAGAAATTGCGCTCAATACCCTTAACTTTCAACTAAATAAATTAAATTCAGGCGATTATGATTCAACTACTGTTGGAGCCATGCTGCCTTTAGGTTTACCCGGTTCCTTTTGGTTTAGTTTAAAAGATTATAAACCAACTGAATTGGCAAAAAAGCAAGATCAACCCTATTTGATATTAAATGGTGAAAAAGATTACCAAGTAACGAAAAAAGAAGCTAAAAAATGGAAAAATGGCAATAAGAACAAGGCTTCAAAAACCATTATTTATCCCAAATTGAATCATTTATTTTATGCGGGAGAAGGAGTCTTATTGCCATCAGAATATGAGCAAGAAGCACATTTTGACGAAGAAGTTTTGAAAGACATTGCTCAATGGATTAAATCGCTATAGAAGATGTTGCATTCAAAAGAAAATCATTGGCCATCGAGCATTATCATGGGAGTTATTCTCATTTTAGGAGCAATTTATCTTTTTGCCGACAGCATGAACCTCTACCCTGCCTATGTTCATGCATGGACTCAATCCGATAGAATTGCCTTGGCGCAAAATTTTCAACTCAATGGTTTCGATTTTTTTCATCCAGCTACCTTTAATTTGCTTACCAAAGATGGAATCACCCAAGTAGATTTCCCCATTCACGACTATTTAGTTGCCTACATCAGTTATTTTTTTGATTGGGATCTCATCAAAACTTTTAGATCCTATAACTTAGTCTATTCTTTAATTGGTTTGTATTTTTTCTTTCGTTTATCGCTACTAATACTAAAGTCACCACTCAAATCAATTTACGCAACAGCATTTCTTTTTACCCTTCCATTTTTTGCTTATTATCAAAATGGCTTTCTTCCTTCGGCTCCTTCTTTTGCAAATTTTCTAATTGGAATTTACTTCATCTTTAAAGCTGAAAGTTTTACTGATCAAAAAGGATTCAAAACAGGAGTGTTTTTCTTAACACTAGCAGCATTGGCGCGCTCCACATTTTTCATCTACCTTTTTGCACTATTCGTTTGGATTTGTTGGCAGCAACTCAGAAGCAAAAAGATTAGGATAAAAGCTACATTGATTACGTTATTGGGTATACTAGTTTTTATCGGCTACTATTTTTACAATCAATATTTGGGAGAAAAATACGGCAGCATGTTTTTGGGAGAACTACTCTACTTTAGAAGTTTTAGCCAATTCATCGACATTATTTCTATTGCCTTAGAGCGTTGGAGCGATCAGTTATTCAGTCCCTTTCACTCAATTTTATTGATCTTCCTCTTAGTAGTAACAATTTCACAATTTAATAAAAATGGTATTCAACAAAGAGTAATCAGAAAAGTATTGGTTTACTTATCGATTGCAGCAATAGGAGTTTTGGGCTTCTTTTTGGCATTCGGACAGCAGTTTGCCGAGCATGATTATTACTACATCGATAGCCTATTGCCACTATTGAGTTTACTGTTGATCGTACTTTTAAGTGCTTTGAAAATTCCTAAAAAATGGTACAGTCCTGTAGCCGTTTTATGTGGTATTTTTTTCTTCTACTTTTTTAGCAATGCCAAACAAAATCAGGAAAATCGCTATACCCCACCCTACAACGATCGCATTGAATACGCCTACAACTGCTATGTAAATGCTAAGTCGGATTTTCAAAATTGGGGAATCAACTCTAATGATACTATTTTGGTAATTGATGCCAATTCTACCAACATTCCATTCACCGTTTGGAACACAAAAGGATACACTAACTTAAATTCAGGTGAAGCAGTATTAGGCAAACAGCTCGATAGCAATTTTACCTACGCGGTTTTAATTGATAGTCTATTTAGAAGTGGAACTTTTGTTGCCTATCCTGATTTAATTAAGCGCTTGGATTTGGTTCACAGCAATGGGGAGCTCAGTCTTTATAAAAAATCAAAAGACCTCACTTCTGTTAGATTTTTCAGAAATTTGATTTATTACGGTTACAGCGATTTTGAAAGTAATTCTAACATCATTGATTCCATTGCTTTTCCATGGACACCGAAAATAGCTGATTCTCTCAACGGAAAAGCGCTTAGTATTCCAGCTGAATATGATTTTCCATTTACCATTCGCCAAAAGGCAAACACTCTTTTACCTGATTTACCGGTTTATGTTTTATTCTTAGCAGATTATAAACAAGCAGTTTCAAAGGACATTCAATTGGTTATAAGCACAGGAGATTTTTATCATTCACATTATTTAGTGAATGAATTAAAGCAAACTGGAGAGTGGGAAAACCTTTTGTTAAAGTATCAAATACCCGCTCAAGAGATTGTGGAAGGTCAAGAAATAAGCCTGTATTTTTGGAATCCGCTTCAGCATGAAGTCTTGCTCGACAACCTAAAAATACTTATCTATCAATAAAAAAATCCAATTGGCATGGAAAATAAAAAATATAAAGCATTTGTAATCAGAGAAAAGGAAAATGGCAGCTTTAGCAGAGCCATTGAGGAGAAAAGGATCAGTGATTTACCTGAAGGAGAAGTAGTTATCAATGTAAAGTATGCTGCACTTAATTATAAGGATGCGCTCTCTTCCTCTGGGCACAAAGGCATAACAAAAAACTATCCACACACGCCCGGAGTAGATGCTTCTGGAGTAGTTGTTGAAAGCAAATCCGATCAGTTTAAGGTGGGCGATGAAGTGATTGTGACCTCCTATGATTTTGGCATGAATACTTCAGGAGGCTTTCAAGAATACATTCGAGTGCCTGAGTTTTGGCCAGTAAAACTTCCAAAAGGAATGACTTTGGAAGAGGCAATGGTCTTGGGAACCGGAGGGTTTACTGCAGCACTCTCACTCTACAAAATGGAGCAAAACGGTCAAACACCAGAGATGGGACCAGTTTTAGTGACTGGAGCAACGGGAGGAGTTGGCAGCATGGCGGTGGAATTGTTGGCGATAAATGGCTATGAAGTGATTGCAGCCAGTGGGAAATTGAGTGCGCATGATTATTTGTATTCTTTGGGAGCTACCAAAATTGTCAGTCGTGAGGAAGTGGATGACAAAAGTGGCAGACCGCTTTTAAAAACTGCTTGGGCGGGAGCGATTGATACTGTTGGCGACAACACATTAGCAACTTGCATAAAAGCTTGTGGAAGAAATGGAAACATTGCGGTTTGCGGTTTAGTTGCTTCTCCAAATTTAGCTACCACGGTTTATCCCTTCATTTTAAACGGTGTGAATGTATTGGGAATAGAAACGGCTGAAACTCCTAGAGCCATTCGATTGAAAATTTGGGAATTGTTGGCAACTAAATGGAAGTCCAAGCAACTTGAAAAAATTAAGCAAATCATTTCCTTAACTGAACTCGACCAAGCCATTGAAAACATGCTTCAAGGAAAATCTAAAGGAAGAGTTGTTGTAAAATTTTAAGCCATGATCATCAAGAATATTAAATCGCTCATCCAAACTAGAGAAGAAAGTCATACTCCCTTGCTAAAAGGTGCAGAAATGAGTCAACTTCCGAGCATTGAGAATGCATGGTTGAAAACAGATGGTGCCATCATTCATGATTTTGGAAAAATGGCTACTTGTCCTGAAGCAGAAAATGGCGAAGAAATGATTGATGCAAGCGGAAAACTAGTTTTTCCAACTTGGGTTGACTCACACACCCATTTAGTTTTTGCAGGTAGCCGAGAAGAGGAATTTGTGATGCGCTTGAAAGGAAAGAGCTATCAAGAAATTGCGGCTGCAGGAGGTGGAATTCTCAATTCTGCCAAAAAATTACAAGCATGCGATGAAGCAACTCTTTTTAAAGCTGCACAAGCTCGTTTAAATGATTTAATGCACTTGGGAACAGGTGCCATTGAAATAAAAAGTGGCTATGGATTGACGGTGAAAGCTGAATTAAAAATGCTTCGGGTGATCAAACGCTTAAAAGCTGAAAGCCCTATTTCAATTAAAGCAACTTTTTTGGGAGCACATGCTTTTCCCACGGAATACAAAGAAAACCGACAAGGTTATATTGATTTAATTATCAAGGAAATGCTCCCAAAAATTGCAGCTGAAGGTTTAGCGGATTACATGGATGTTTTTTGTGAAAAAGTTGCCTTTTCTGCCGAGGAAACTGATCAGCTCTTAGCAGCTGGAAAGGCTTACGACCTAAAAGCCAAAGTGCATACCAATCAGTTCAACAGCATGGGGGGAATAGAAACCTGCTTAAAGCACAATGCCCTTTCTGTCGATCACTTGGAAGTTTTGAATGCAGCCGAAATCGATTTATTGAGAAAATCGGATACCATTGCCACATTGCTGCCCTCTGCCCCATTTTTCTTGAGCGATCCTTATCAACCAGCTCGTGAATTAATTGACGGTGGTGCAGGTGTTGCCTTGGCTAGTGATTTTAATCCGGGCTCAAGCCCTTCCGGAAACATGAATTTAGTTGTGGCTTTAGCATGTATAAAACTCAAAATGACTCCTGAAGAAGCAATAAATGCTGCGACACTAAATGCGGCTCATGCTTTGGAATTAGCTCATGATATGGGAAGTATTTCTAAAGGAAAAAAAGCCAACCTCATTATCAGTAAGCCAATCCCATCAATTGCTTATTGGCCTTATGCATTTGGAAATAATTTAATTGATCGAGTGATTATTAACGGTAAAACCTTTTAAAAATGGAAATACGCATCATTGAAGCGAGCGATCTAAAAAAACTGACTTCAGTAAGAGAAGGTGAGGAAAAAATTGGGCAAAAACTTATCCCAGGAAGTGAGCTAGTTTGGGAAAAGTTAAAAGACGAAGCATTCCAATTTGTGATTTTGGGAATATGTGAAGATATAGGACCAAGAGCCAATTTGGGAAAAGGTGGAGCAGAAAAAGCTTGGGAGGCTTTTTTACCCAAGTTGATCAACCTTCAAGAAAATCAATACTTGAGCGGAAAGGATTGCTGTTTGTTTGGCAATCTTCATTTCGAAAATAAGAGTCAATCTGTTGATGAGTTGCGTGAAGCTGTTGTAGAAATTGACAATCAGGTTAGTTCAATTATTCAAAAGATTGTTGCAGCGGGTAAGATTCCTATTGTTATTGGTGGTGGACATAACAATGCTTATGGACTGTTAAAAGGAAGTTCTTTGGCAATGCAGCAAGCCATTAACTGCATCAATTTGGATCCACATGCAGACTTTCGTCCTTTAGAAGGACGTCACTCAGGAAATGGCTTTTCTTATGCCAAAAAAGAAGGTTTTCTAGGCAATTATGGAATTGTAGCCTTGCACGAAAACTACAACAGCCAAGCTATGCTAGAGCAACTAAAAAGTGAAGGTGTTCGCTTTAACTTTTTTGAGCGCATTTTTATCCGCCAAGAACAAAGTTTTGAAACAGCGGTACAAGAGCAATTAGACTTTGTGAAGAGTACTGCTTTTGGTGTTGAGTTGGACATGGACAGCATTGAGGGATTTCCTGCTTCAGCGCAAACACCTTCGGGTATTTCTCCCAATATGGCAAGGCAATACGTTCACAAAACTGCTGTTTCTAAAAATGCCATTTACCTGCACTTACCTGAAGCAGCCCCTGCCCTAGTGGAAAATTCTGCTGAACAAGTGGGTAAATTACTCGCTTATCTGGTGAGTGATTTTGTAAAGGCTAAGAGTAGTAAAATGGGAATTAAGGTATAACAAAAGCGGAACTACTCAATTCTGAACTTACTTCTCATTTTAAGATAATTCAAAGGTGTCATCACTGCAATTTTTGAGTTTTTATAATCTTTGATATTTCTAGTGATAATAGCATCAACTCCTTTAATGTTTAAAGCAGAAGAGTATTGAACAGAATCTTCAAAATCTGAAAAATCATTTCTCAAAGCTTGTAAAATTTCATTCTTTGTTGTTCCTACAATTTCAGTCATATTTGTAAGTTCTTCAATTATTTCAAGCGACTTTTTATGACCCAAAAATTTCCTAACAATGTAGTAGATATTATTTAAACTCATTGCAGATAGATAAAATTTAACTTCTCCTTTTTCATTAAGTTCAAATAGTTCACTTGCGGGATTGATATGTGGTTCTCTATCTGTGAAGAAGTCAATAACAACGTCAGAATCAATAAATAATTTAGATGCCATATTTTTTGGATAATTCTTCTGTTAGAGTTTGCTTGTAATCAACTTCTTTTGTGGACTTAATTATCCCCCTTAATCTTCTCACTCTAGGTGAAAGCTGCTTGGGTTTAATTTCCTTTCTATTTACAGTAATCATTTTGAAATAATTTTCCACCATTTCAGAAAGACTTTGTCCTTTTTCTTTAGCATATTGCTTAGCAATTTGAATGACTTCTTTCTCAATCGTTAATGTTAGTTTGGTATTCATATTAAATTTTTATTCAAAGATACGTGTTAATTCTTAAATAAACAACACGTGCTACATTTTTGATTTAAACCCTTAAAGCAGTTTTTTATCTCATCAACCTCA
This sequence comes from uncultured Flavobacteriales bacterium, assembly GCA_963973975.1. Lineage (GTDB taxonomy): Bacteria > Bacteroidota > Bacteroidia > Flavobacteriales_E > Vicingaceae > UBA1494_A. The sequence continues at coordinate 69,494 of CAXBCF010000011.1, read as the reverse complement.
GCGCTTCCTTTTCGCTTAAAGCACTTAAAGCTGTTGAATTTACAAACTCTTCTACCCAATCTGGATCAGTCCTGCTGTACTCCCTTAAAATCCAGCCAATGGCTTTATTTATAAAGAATTCTTTTGACCCAAGCAAAGAGTGGATAATTGTAGCTAATAATTCTTTATCCAAATCATTCTTATACTTCAACTGAAACAGTATAGCAGCTCTTTTTAGCCAAATATTTGATGATTCTAGCCATTTCTGAACGTATTTTTCCCTTTGCTCAGGAAATTGTTTAAAATAGGCTCCCATTAATTTAGTTGAAATTGAATCAACAGTATCCCACCAAGATTTATGAATGACCATGTATTCATAGAGTTGAATGTCTTTTTTCTCTAACTGTTTGATGTACTTAAATGCAAGTTCTTGAGAAAAATACTGGTATTCTCTTTGAGGTTTATTCCAAATAATTTTGATGATTTGAGCAAGTTCTTGTTTTTTGGGTAGGTATTCTTTGATTAAAAAGGCTTGTTGAATTACTCTTCTCTCAGTTGTTTTCAGTCCATAAAACTCAAATTGGTTTCTCAAATAGGCTTTTTGCTCCAAGGCAATTTGAGTGCTGGCGTTTTTTGCAAACTCGCTTTCTAATGCATTTATGAAATCAGTCATTTTGTGTTTTAAACTCAATTCATCCGTTTATAAAATATATAATCCGTAACAATTGGTTCAACTCCACTTTCTCGTAAATTAGCAATTATTTGCCCTTTGTGGTGTGTAGAATGATTGGCTACATGAAACAATATCTCTTGAATTGAATTGGTAAACGTCGTACCCTTTGAATTGGAATAACTAACCTTTTCGTCCAACTCAAACCTATCCAAAATTTTAAGAGTTTCACTAAAATTATCATCATCTAATCGCTTGCATTCTTGCAAGGTATGCACTTGATGAACCCCTAGTTTTTCTTTGTTTGTTATTCTCGCATTCCAAATCTGTTGTGCATTAATTGTGTGCGAAAAAAGAGGTAGTGTTCTTTGAGGCAATACCTTCTCATTTTCAAGAAGTTGTTGAATCAATTTTTGATTAAAGTGATGATGGTATTCAAAAATATCTCTAAAAAAATCTTTCATTTTTAACCATTGTGAACAAAGCCATTAAGTTTCTCGCATTGAAAAGTGTCCCGATGGTCATGTTTTATAGCGAGTTGTGATGCCTTTTTTTATTTCAGTTTATCTGGGTTCTCCCCAAGCTTTTTTGGTTCAGAAGTTACATATTTCTCGAATTTTTTAATATCATCTTAAATGGGCAGTTCTTCTGGTTTATTTCCTCTTTTTAATAATATGTCTCTAACTCCTCTATTGTTGGTTATGTGTTCAGCTGAAATTTATCTTTCAGAACGCAGCTCCTTTCCAGGGTCTCAATTTTGAGCTATAAGATAACAAGCGTATCTTGTCAACATCATATCCTCAATCTCCCTTTCACTTCCTGAACCAAGTTTGACCATTTTGTTGACCTCAATAAAATGGTCAGATATATTATTATCAGTCACTTCAAAAGGAGTATTTGCTTATACAATTACTTTTTGAAATTACGCCAATCAGAATATCCCAATAAATATTGCATGTCTCTTGTAAACCAAAACTCAATTCCGTTTTCAGTTGTTTGTGAATAATCTTCTAAATTGTTCGATATTGATTTAATTATATAAGATTTCATGTCTTAAAATTAAGCCGTTTTTAAGTAATTGACTAGTTAATAAAACACACCAGTGTATTATATTAAAACTTTCGCAAACAAACATACAAAAAATAAATACTTGATTCAGAACTGTTAAGATTAAAGCATTGGTCTAATCAGCAAACGCACACTCAATAAAAGGTCTTTCACTTTCCATCAACAAATCAACCTAAAAAAATTAAACCCACTCCTTGCGAAATAGTTACTTTTGGGATTTCAAAAACAAGTTCTTGCAACAAGTACTCAGCCTCCTTTACAACAATTTTAGGTTAGAATTTCGAAATCGTTCTGCCGTTCACGGCATTCTTTTGTATTTGGTTTCAACGGTTTTTGTCATCTATCTAATTTTCGCTCAACTAGAGGAAATGAGCACCTGGATTGCACTGTTTTGGATGGTACTTATTTTTGCCGCCATCAATGCGGATTTCAACAGCTTTAGAAACGAATCGGGCAATGGCTTTTATTTCTACTACCAATTGTGCCATCCTGCTGCCATTATTTTTTCGAAACTCATCTTCAATGCCTTTCTGCTCTTGCTTATTTTGGCGCTAAACTTCCTGCTTTTCTTTGTTTTGTTTGGAAATCCCATCGAAAATACTTCGCTTTTTGTGCTCACACTGCTGCTCGGTGTACTTTCCATTTCTTCTACCCTCACCCTCACTGCTGCCATTGCCTCCAAAACCAATAATAATTCTACCCTCACCGCCATTTTAGCACTGCCCATTTTGTTGCCCAGTATTTTAACTGCCATCAAAGCAAGTGTTTTGAGTGGGTTGGGGTTTGGTTGGGAAGAATGCAGCAGCTATATCATTACTTTAGCTTTGCTGAATGTGCTCAGCATCGCCCTTTCTTATGTATTATTTCCCTATCTTTGGAGAAGTTAAATTCAAGCAATATATTTAGTTTAAACCTCTCATTTTCAATGAAATATTGGTGGAAAGTTCTAACAGTAATCTTACTAAGTTACGTACTGATTGCCGGCTTACTCGTGGAAGTTCCAAGACAAATTATTTTGTATGAAACCATTCGGAATTTGTATTTCCACGTTCCCATGTGGTTCAGCATGATTTTTCTCTTTTTCATTTCCGTGGTTTACAGCGTTAAATCCCTTTCGGGAACAGACCTCAAACACGATCGAAAAGCTGTGGAATTAGTCAACACCGGAATTATCTTCGGAATTTTAGGTACTTTAACTGGCAGCATTTGGGCAAAATTTACTTGGGGAGCTTGGTGGACCAACGATGTGAAATTGAACGGCTCTGCCATCACCATGCTCATTTACTTGGCCTACATTGTTTTGAGAGGTTCTTTGGAAGATGAACAAAAAAGAGCACGCATTTCAGCGGTTTACAACATCTTCGCCTTTGTATTGCTAATTGTTTTCATTGGTATTTTGCCGAGAATGACCGATTCACTCCATCCCGGAAACGGAGGAAATCCCGGTTTCAATAATTACGATTTAGACGACAACATGAAATTGGTTTTCTACCCCGCAGTGTTAGCTTGGATTTTATTGGGTTGGTGGATTGCCACATTGAGATTTAGAATTAGTAATTTGCAACAAAACCTTTTCACATGAGATTTGTATTAGTTATATTAAGCCTGTTCTTTAGCATTAGCGGACTTGCTCAAAGCATAGAAATGGCAGACCAAATGAGGGCCAATGGAAAAATCTATGTAGTGGTTGCTGTGCTGCTAATTATCTTAATCGGGCTATTGGTTTACCTCATTTCCATCGATCGAAAAGTTAGTCGCTTAGAAAAGAACAGTCCAAAAAAATAAGAACATGAAAAAGTCACATATCATCGCCATCATTGCCATTGCCATTTCAATTGGCGCCATTATTAGCACCGTTTCCGATGCTGCCACCTATGCCGATTTTGCAACCGCAAAACAATTTCCTGGAAAGGAATTTCAAGTAGTGGGACAGCTCAATAAAGAAAAAGAAATTTTTTACGCCCCAGAGCAAGATGCCAATTCCTTCCATTTTTTCATGGTCGATAATAATGGCTTGGAATATCAAGTGCGTTTCAATGGTGCAAAACCACAAGATTTTGAGCGTTCTGAACAAGTTGTCGTCACCGGAAAAATCAATGATACTGAATTTGTTGCCGATAAGATTTTAATGAAATGTCCTTCAAAATACAACGATGGACAAGGGGAAGAATTAATGGAAATTACAGCTGAGCAATAGAAACTATGATAGAATATGTGGGAGAGAATGTGATTGCCGGAAAAATTGGGCAATTGTTGGTAATTTTAAGTTTTGTAGCAAGTCTATTAGCCTTTGTTTTTTACTTTAAAAGCTCCAAAGTTTCAAATGAATTGGATTCATGGAAACACTTAGGACGCTTGTTCTATCGCATTCATTCCTTTTCTCTGATTGCCTTGGTCAGCATTTTATTCTACCTGATTGCCACCCACTCTTTCGAGTATTATTACGTGTGGCGACACAGTTCCACGGCACTACCTATGCGCTACATCCTTTCCTGCTTTTGGGAAGGTCAAGAAGGAAGCACCATGCTTTGGGCTTTTTGGAATGTGGTACTTGGTAACATCCTAATTTTTACAGCCAAAAAATGGGAAGGCAGCGTTATGACGCTCTTTGCAAGTATTCAAATTTTTCTGAGTAGCATGCTTTTGGGCATCTACATTTTCGATGTTCAAATTGGCAGCGATCCCTTTATTTTATTGCGCCAACACGCAGATATGGTCAACTTGCCTTTTACTTCCAACCCCAATTATTTGAGTTTTGTTGAAGGTAATGGCTTAAATCCCCTGCTTCAAAATTACTGGATGACCATACATCCACCTACGGTGTTTTTGGGTTTTGCTTCCACCCTAATTCCTTTTGCTTATGCCTTTGCAGGTCTTTGGAAAAGAGAATTTCAAACTTGGATAAAACCTGCCTTGCCGTGGACCTATTTTGGAATTGCAGTACTCGGTTTGGGAATTTTAATGGGTGGCGCTTGGGCTTATGAAGCATTGAGTTTTGGTGGTTTTTGGGCTTGGGATCCAGTTGAAAATTCCTCCCTTGTTCCATGGTTGGTACTCGTTTCTGCAGGTCACCTCATGTTGATTAATCGACACAAAGCTCGCTCACTTTTTGCTGCATTTACGCTTGCTCTTTTCGCCTTTTTAATGGTGGTTTATTCTACCTACCTCACCAAAAGCGGTATTTTGGGCGAAACTTCCGTTCACTCTTTTGCAGATGGTTTACCAGGACAACTAATTGTGTTCTTATTGTTTTACTTGTTCATTGCCCTTTACATGCTCTTTAAAAATGGCTTTCATTTGTTGAAACGCAGCGAAGAAGATGCCTTTTGGAGCAAGGAATTTTGGATTTTCTTGGCATCCTTGGTCTTGGTGATTGCCGCTTTTCAAATAACGCTTTCTACTTCTATTCCGGTAATCAATGCATTGTTTGGAACTACCTTGGCTCCTCCCTCCGACCCCATTAAACATTACAATTCTTGGCAAATTCCTTTCACCATTTTAGTCACTTTACTGGTGGCTGTCGGTCAGTTTTTGAAGTACAAAAAAAGCGATCCCAAAAAAGTACTAAAGCAATTAGCGCCTTCCTTTATTTTGGCTTTATTGCTCACTTTCCTTTTTGTCTATGTGCTTTCAATCACTGAATTTTTCCTCAACCTTTTGCTTTTCACTTCCCTGTTTGCAGTGTTGGCCAACTTAGATTATTTTGTTCGAATTATTAAAGGCAATGTCTCAAAAGGTGGAGCTGCACTTGCACATGTGGGCTTTGGATTGATTATTCTGGGAAGTTTGCTCTCTGCGGGAAGTAAAACCATTATTTCAAAAAACAGAAGTCCGGTCAACATCAATTTCGATAACGACAAAGATGCCAATGCCGAAAACATCATGCTGATCAAGCAAGATACAGTGCTGATGGAACCTTATTTTGTTACTTATCAGCAACGAAGAATCGAAGATATTTTTGTCTATTACGACATCGACTATTTGCAACTAGACCAAGATGGAAAATATGAGAAGAAATTCACCCTTTCTCCTTTCATTCAGTTGAACCAGCAAATGGGAAATGTACCAGAACCTTCAACCGCCCATTTTTGGGATGAAGATATTTTCACGCACATCACCTATGCCGATTTAGAGAATTTAGATTCTGCTTCTCAAGAGGTTTACCGAACAGCTGACACACTCAACTACCAAATTGGAGATTCCCTGTTCAGCAGCAATTCCGTGATTCTATTTGAAAGTTTTGCGCGAAAAATCAATAAGGATTCCCTCCATTTAGAGGAAACAGACATTGCATTGGGCATCAACGTGAAAGCAAAAACTTTGGAAGGCATTCAATACAAAGCACAACCAATTATGGTGATTCGAGGAAACCGAATTTTCACCATTGAGGATGAAATTGAAGAACTGGGTTTGAAATTTGGCTTCAGCGGTATCAATCCTGAAAATGGCATGCTGAGCATCCTACTTTCTGAGAAAAATAAAAACGCCGGAGACTTCATCATTATGCAAGCCATTATATTTCCATACATAAATGTTTTATGGATTGGTTGTATTATCATGGTTTTAGGTACTTTAGTAGCCGTTAGAAATCGAATAAGAACAAATAAATCTAAGAAATCAGCATGAACGCAAAGCAACAAATAAAGCGAATCACCATTATCGGTGCAGGAAATGTCGGACATAACTTCGGACTCGCATTTCGTCAAGCAGGGTATTTAATTCACGAAATTTTTTCAAGAACTCAAAGCTCTGCCTTACTTTTAAGTCAAACGCTAAACTGCAATTATACTACAAAATTAGCAGAGCTTAGCCCAGGTGCAGATCTTTACATCGTAGCCGTAAACGACGATGCGCTCGACAGTGTTGTCAAGCAAATTAAATTGAAAGACAAGCCAATTATTCATACTTCTGGTTTCACCTCTTTGGATGTTTTCAAGAATAACGGATTTACTAAATACGGGATTTTTTACCCTGTTCAATCCTTCTCTAAAAATGAAACGGAGAGTTTGTCTCAATTGCCAATTTGTGTGGAAGGAAATTCTCAAGAAATGGAAGACTTGCTCATTAGCTTAGCAGGATCTGTTTCCAACAAGGTTTTTTCAATGGATTCTAAAAAGCGTCAGGCCTTGCACATCGCTTCGGTTTTTGCGAATAATTTTTCGAATCAAATGTTTCAAATCGCTTACGAGATATTAAAAAGCAACAACATTTCTTTCGAAATTATTCGTCCTTTGGTTTCCAAAACTGCGGCTAAGATAAAATCAGAATTACCGATCAATACACAAACTGGTCCAGCCAAACGAAACGATGCCAACCTCATTAAAAACCATTTGGAATATTTAACTGAGCATTCTGATTACCAAGCGATTTACGATTTAGTAACCAAATCGATTTACAAAAGTCATCAAGGAAAATAAATGGAAAACATTCAATCAAAATTGCGTGCAATTAAAGTCATCATGCTCGATGTAGACGGTGTGTTGACCGATGGAATGGTTACCACATTGCCCGATGGAGATCAAGTTAGAGCCATGAACATTAAAGACGGTTATGCCTTGCAGCACGCCGTTAAAAAGGGCTATCACATTTCAATTATCAGCGGTGGCACTTCAGAAAGCGTTCGCCTGCGCTTAAATGGTTTGGGTATTGAGGACATACATTTGGGGTGCAAAAACAAATTAGTGGTTTTTGAAAACCTGCTGAAAAAACATCAAATCACACCTGCTGAAATTCTCTACATGGGCGATGATTTACCCGATTACACCATCATGCAAAAGGTGGGCTATGCCGCTTGCCCGAAAGATGCAGCCACTGAAATTAAATCAATTGCTACCTATGTTTCCTCATATAAAGGTGGAAAAGGCTGTGTAAGAGATGTTTTAGAACGATTAATGCGTTTACAAAACAATTGGTTTGATGGAGAAAATGCAGAATGGTAAAATTCTAGGACGCAAAAAAGCTGTGGCTTACTATATAAATATTTTTTAGTTAGATTTGTTTTTGAATTTAAACGTTATCAATGACGAATTAATACTTTTTTTGAAGATGGATAAAGAGCAAGAAGGTTCCAAAAGAAGAACCGATGATATTTTTTCAAAATCTCTTAGGGCGGGAAATAGAACCTATTTCTTCGATGTAAAATCAACTAAATCAGACGACTACTACCTTACAATTACAGAAAGTAAACGAAGATTTAACAACGACAACGGAAAGTTTTTCTACGAAAAGCATAAATTATTTCTCTATCCTGAAGATTTTCAGAGTTTCACAGAGTTTTTGAATGAAACCTTAAAGAAAATTGAGGATTTAAGTGATGGGAAAGAAATAATTCCAAGAAGTGAGTTTGATTTAGAACGAGAGAAAATCAAAGCAAGTGAAGAAGTTTCTAAAGAAAATGATTCAAAAGAGGAAACAAAAGAACCTTCTAAAGACAAAGAAACATCGGGAATTTCAAATTTCTCTGATGTGAGTTTTGAAGATTTGGGAAAAGACGATACCACTAGCTAATCGAGCACAAATAAAATATAAAGCCTATTTGAATGGATTCAAATAGGCTTTTTTATGCTTAAACTTGAAAAAGTAAGCTTAAATAAAATCACTGAATCAGCACTTGACTTCTACTAACTGAAGAAACTGAGAAAACACCCAATACTTCTTCTTGAATTTGACCTGCAGCATCAAAGATGTTTGGTCGGATGTTGGCAGGTGGTGTAGAAAACAAGCCACCATTATTAGCTTGTGTAGTCAGTTGCTGTAAAAAATTAAACACTTCTTTATTAATACTCATCAATTCAACACCTGCAACATCTCCTATTTGAAGCGGATCATCGCTGCTAGTAATTGAACCTCTCAGCGGAGTGATGAATACAAAGCCATCGGCACCTTCACCACCAAAAGAAGCATCTTCGGCAAGCACTAAACTAGAGGGTTCAGCAGCATTAATATAAGTGCCATTTTTAAGCCCTCTAATCCAATAAAAATCTTTTCTTCCTGCAAAATCTCTTGCAAAAAACTGTGCAAAATAGCCTTCTTCATTCCCTATAGACTCTTCTTCAAAAGCATAAGTCATGCTATCAATTACAGGTACAGGATTTAAAATTGAAGTAGCAATGTAGTTATCTCCATTGTAGACCAACTCCAAACGATAGTTGAAACCAACACTGTCAATCGCTCCGGCTGTAAGCGGATCATAGCGGTAATTGCCATTTCCATCTGAAGTAAAATTAAAAACTTGTCCGCCTGGCCCAATAACTTTTACATCCGCACCATTGAAAGGCGGTGTTGGAGCATTTGAAAAGAAATTGGCAGTTCGAGTTAAACGAATGGTTTGAATGCTGCTGTCATTCGTCAAAAACCCATCTACCACCAATTGGCTTCTTCCTTCGGTTAAATCAACGTCAATAACATCTTCACAAGCTGAAAAGAGTAGGCTTATGCAGGCAAATAAAATCAAATATGGTTTTCTTACTAGCTTCATCGTTAAAATTTAAAGTTATATGAAACAGCAGGAACAAAATTTCCAATTACGGAAAAGCGAATGGCATTGGTCTCAGCTAAATTATCTTCATTTTGCTCGAAAAAGATGGAAAAGGGATTTCTTCTCGAATACACATTATAAATAGAAAAGACCCATTCAGATTTCCATTTTCTTCCTTCATTTTTCTCAGGTATAAGTGTTGCAGAAATATCCAAACGGTGATAAGCAGGAATTCTAAAATTATTTCTACTGGCATCAATATTATGCGGCAAAACTACCTGTTGAATTTCATAGCGATTGGTTGGAAAAGTTGCCGGAGTTCCCGTTGAATAAACAAAATTGGCAGAAAAACTCCACTTTTTATTCAACTCATAGGAAGAAACAACACTTAAATTATGCGCTCGATCAAACCTGGTTGGGTACCACTCTCCCCTGTTTATTCCATCAACTTTTCTTTCTGAACGAGACAAGGTGTAACTGATCCATCCAGTTAACTTACCTGTGTTTTTCTTGATAAAAAATTCAGCTCCATAGGCTCTTCCATCTCCAGAAAGTAAATCTCCTTCCAATTCTTCATTGAAAAAAATCTGTGCATTGTCGATGTAATCAATTTGGTTTTGAAAATCTTTCACAAATACTTCTGTAGAAAACTCGTATTTATTTTTAGCAAAATTTCTAAAATAACCCACAGCAATCTGATCGGCTTTTTGTGGTTTAAGGTTGTTGGTTGTAGGCAACCAAATATCAACCGGAGTTGATGCAACAGTGTTGGAAATCAGATGTAAATACTGCACCATTCGATTGTAACTACCTTTAATGGAACTATTTTCATCTAAATCATACTTGATAGAAAATCGAGGTTCAAAATTATTATAGCTTTCAATGGTTTCATATTTATCAAACGATTCTTCCTTTACCAAAGGCCGACTAATTCCTGCAGTAGTATCCCCATAAGTTTGCTTAATACCTTCCCCTAGGTAATTAAAAAAGGACCATCGAAATCCATATAACAAGGACAACCTAGCGCCAATTTTCTGTTCGTTTTGCAAGTAAACACCATTTTCGATGGCAAATTTATTCGGTAAACTAATGTCATTTGTTTCATTCAAATTTTGAAAATTCGCCTCTGCAGGTTTGAAATTATAGAATAATGATTGTCCCCCAAATTTTAAAGTATTTTTATTGTCAATATAGTAAGAAAAATCGGGTTTCATGCTGTAGCTGAGAATGCTCGAATTCCAATTAAATCCATCTCCAGTTTCATCGTCTTCAACACCAAATGCGTAATCGTAATCACTGTAAAAACCTGTGAGGTTCATAAACAAACGATCATTGAAAATATGGTTCCAGCGAACAGTAGCAGTTGCGTTTCCCCAATTGAATAAAAAGCCTGAACCGAATACATCTCTTCCAAAGTAACCGGAAATAAACAGCCTGTTTTTATCATTTATTCGATGATTGATTTTTGCCGTTAAGTCATAAAAGTAAAACTTACTCCCAGCCAAATCTTCATTTAAAAATGGCTTGGCAAGTACATCAGCATAAGATCTTCTTCCTGCAATTAAGAAAGAAGTGTTTTCATTTTTAATAGGACCCTCAAGAGATAGCCTGCTAAAAATAGCGCCAACTCCTCCACTACCTGAAAACTTTTTACTGTTCCCCTCTTTCATTCTCACATCGAGAATTGAAGAAAGACGACCGCCGTATTCTGGAGCAATTCCCCCTTTGATGAGTTTCACATTTTTAACCGCATCTGGATTAAAGACAGAGAAAAAACCGAATAAATGCGAAGAATTGTAGACCGGAGCTTCATCGAGTAGCACCAAGTTTTGATCAATTCCACCTCCTCGAACATTAAACCCTGTACTTCCTTCACCTACCGTACTTACACCTGGAAGCAATAAAACGCTTTTAATAACATCCGCTTCACCCAACAAGGCAGGAATTTTTTTAATATCCTTAGCATCAATGGTGTTTACGCTCATTTCAACACTTTTGATGTTGTTTTGAGCACCATCTGCTGAAATTTCAACCTCTTGTAATTCTTGACTCGATAAGCTGAGCTCAACATTAAAAGTTTTGCTTTCAGTTAAATCAATTTCTTTTCGAATTTCTTGATAACCAACAAAAGAAAAGACAAATTCATAAGTTCCTTCTGGAAGTGAAATGGAATAAAAACCATAGACATTGGCACCAACACCAGTGTTTAAAGCTGGAACTGCCACGGTTGCACCTATCAATTCTTCGCCGTTTTCAGCAGCTGTAATTGTTCCACTTAAAGTTACCTTTTTTTGCGCTAAAACATTCAAGGACAAAAAACAAAGGAGAGAAAAAAGAAAGTTTTTCATTTTTTTAAATTCGCGGCAAAAATAAGGATTGAAAACAGTTTAATTGTTGAAGTAATCAAACCTTTATGTCTTAATAATGTTTAAAATATATTAGGATTTCAAAGCCCTATCAATTTGACGTTTGGCGTCTTTTGCTTTGAGTGATTCTCGTTTGTCTTGCATTTTCTTTCCCTTTGCAAGTGCAATTAAGAGTTTTGCGAAGCCTTTTTCGTTCACATAAAGTTTAATAGGAACAATGGTTAGCCCAACATCCTTCTTTTTATTGGAAAGCTTTTCCAATTCTCTAGCATGCAAGAGCAATTTTCGATGGCGTTTTGGCTCATGGTTGGTAAAACTTGCATCTTCGTAAGGAGTAATGTCGATATTAAAAACAAATAACTCTCCATTTTTAAAGGCACAATACCCTTCTTTAATGCTTGCCTTTCCCGCTCTGATAGATTTGATCTCAGTGCCTTTTAGCTGCATTCCTGCCTCAATAGTATCTAAAAATTCATACTGAAATGAAGCTTTCTTGTTTTTAATGACAATGCTCTTGCTAAACTTTGAGTTCATGTTACAAATTTAGAGATAGCCGATTACAAGAACTAATTAATTGTTTGCATTTCATTTTTAAATTGCAATTCAAACAATTTCTTATACTGCCCATTCTGAGCCAATAATTCTTGATGGTTTCCTTGCTCAATGATTTCCCCTTTTTCCAATACTATGATTTTATCCGCCTTTTGAATCGTAGATAAACGGTGGGCAATAACAATGGAAGTTCTATTTTCTGTAAGCACATCAATGGCATTTTGAATCAACAATTCAGATTCTGTGTCGATGGAAGAAGTTGCTTCATCCAAAATTAAAATGCTCGGCTGGTGCACATAAGCACGAATAAAAGCAATTAATTGCCGCTGCCCGACAGATAGCATTCCCCCTCGTTCTTTCACATCGTAGTGATAAGCTCCAGGCAATTTTGAAATAAAATCATGTGCTTTCACCTTTTTGGAAGCTGCTATTACCGCTTCTTCAGAAATCTCAGGATTATTTAAAGTAATGTTATTGTAAATGGTATCTGAAAAAAGAAAAACATCTTGCAGCACAACTGCCATTTTCTCCCGCAGCCCTTTTAATTCATAGTCTCTAAGCTGCACGCCATCAATGAGAATTTCTCCTTTTTGAAATTCATAAAAACGTCCCAATAAATTTATAGTAGAAGTTTTTCCCGATCCTGTAGCGCCAACAAAAGCAACTGTTTCACCTTGTTTTACAGAAAAATTGATGTTTTTCAACACATAATCTTCATCCTCATAAGCAAACCACACATTTTTAAACTCAATTATTCCGTCTAGTTTGTCTTTTACAAAAGTTCCTTTGTTTTCAATAAAAGCTTCGGTATCTAACACTTTAAAAACCCGTTCAGAACTCACCATTCCCATTTGTAAATCGTTAAATCGTTCAGCCAATTGTCGAATTGGACGGTACAACATATAGATGTATAAAATAAATGCCATTAAACTTCCCAAAGTAGTGTAGCCTGCAATTACTCCTTTTGTGCCCCACCAAACCAAGAGTGCTATGGAAGCTGCCGAAAGCATTTCCACTACCGGAAAAAAAATGGAATAAGCCCAAACAGTTCTAATGTGTGCATTGCGGTGCAATTTATTCATCTGCTCAAAATGGCTCATTTCAACTTCCTCTCTGTTAAAGATTTGTATGATTTTCATGCCAGTTACTCGTTCTTGAACAAAGGCGTTTAGTCGAGAAACTTGAGTTCTAACTTGTTGAAAAGCTTTTTTAATGATTTTCTTAAAAACAGAAGTTGTAATAATCAACAGTGGTATTGGAATCAAACTAATAAGGGTCAAACGCCAATCGGTGTAAAGCATAAAAGCGATGACGGCAATCAATTTCAAAATATCTCCAAAAATGACTAAAATGCCTTGTGAGAAGATGTTGGAAATGGTTTCAATGTCTGAAACAGCCCGAGTAACCAAAGTTCCAATTGCCGTTCGATCAAAATATTTAAGCCGAAATGAAATAACCCGCTCGTAAAGTTGAACCCTTAAATCTTTGATAATTGTTTGTCCCAACCAATTCGCCATATAGGTTTGATAAAACTGAATAACAGCTTCAACCACCAAAAGCACCATTAAAATAAGTGTTAGGTTTAGCACGCCTTCAGCATTTCCCGCTGCTACTTCTTCATCTACAATTACCTGTATTAACTTGGGACGAATGGGAGTGAGAATTGCCAATAAAACAACTAGAAAACCAGTGATGTAAAAGGTCTTTTTATAAGGATTTACATACCTTAAAACCCTTTTATAAAGGGATGTATCCCATGCTTTACCACTCGTTTCGCTCATGGGTGCAAAGATATTTAAATAAAACGGCTCTCAGAATATTCAATGTGGCTTAAAAATAATCCTTTTGCAGGGACAGAAGTTCCGGCATTTGAGCGGTCTTTGGAGGCAATTAAATCAGTAATACTTTCTACCGATCTTTTGCCCTCTCCTACTTCTAGCAGGGTTCCAACTATGGCTCTCACCATGTTTCTCAAAAATCGATTGGCAGTAATCTCAAAAGCCAAAACTCCTTCACTCAATGCCCAACTGGCATGAATTATTTCGCAATCGTTGGTATGTGTTTGCGTGTGAGCTTTGCTGAAACAAGAAAAATCTTTTGTACCAATCAAGTGCAGTGCAGCTTGATTCATTTTCTCAATATCCGGTTGATTTTTAAGGTAGTAGGAGAATTCTTTGACAAAGGGATCTTTTAAAAAATTGATTTGATAATGATAGGTACGACTGACTGCATCAAATCTTGCGTGAAAATCAGCTACCGTTTCTCGAATATCGAATATAGCAATGTCTTCATCCAAGACCCCATTCAATTTGTGAAGAAATAAGTCCAAATCATCAATTTTTGCAGCATCGAAATGAGCAATCATTTCAGTTGCATGCACACCTGCATCTGTTCTTCCAGCTCCTGTTAGTTCAATATCAGTTTGTAAAATTAATTTCAGTACTGCTTGAATTTCAGCCTGAATACTCTTCGCATTGTCTTGCACTTGCCATCCATGAAAATTGGTTCCTTTGAACCTTATAAATAAAGCGTATCGTTTCATCAAAATTCTATTAAGCGGTTGATGTGTTGTTCAATTAGTTTTTTTGTTTCCAAGTTATTGATTTCATTGCCTTCTAAAAAAGAATTCATCTTAGAAATAGGCAATTTTTGAGGCATCACATTCACTTGCAAGTGATGTAAAATATCGGTTAAATGATCCATTCCCCTTAAGTTCCCTGCCCTACCTGATGAAACTCCGATTAAAGCAGCCTTTTTTCCTTTAAAATACTGGGGATGAATAGCGTCGATAAACAATTTGAGAATCCCGGGCATGCTGCCATTGTATTCGGGAACGATAAACAATAGTTTTTTGGCAGGAACAAAAATATCTTTCGCCAAAACATTAAAATCAGATGTCTCGTATTCATAAACCGATTTTAAAGACAGTAGGTCGGGAATTTCAGCCAATGAAAATAGTCGGTGCTCAAAATTTAGGTGCTCCAAAAATTTTTTACAATAAACTGAATAAGAATATGTTAAATTTTCTTTTCGATTACTAGCTGATATTATTGTTACCATTTTCCTATTAACAAAATTTTGTTTAAAAAGATGCCAAAAAAATGAAATTTCAAGGCATTAAACAACTACTTTTAAAAAAGTAATGCAAATTTATTCTTGCAAAGAAACCTATTTAATTTAAACCATAAAATAACATGAAAATCACCTACTTCGGACATTCATGTTTCGGAATAGTAAGCAAACAATTCAGTCTTTTGTTCGACCCTTTTATTCAATATAACGATTTAGCAAAGGGGATTGATGTGGCTAAAATAGTTTGTTCACATATGTTGATAAGTCATGGGCATGAAGATCATGTTGCCGACGCTATGCAAATTGCTAAAAACAATGATTCATTGCTGATTTCGAATTATGAAATCATTGAATGGTTCAAGAAAAATGGCTATGATAAAGGGCATGGAATGAATTTAGGAGGAAAATACCGCTTCGAGTTTGGAACAGTGAAATACGTAAATGCCATTCATTCTTCTGTTTTACCAGATGGCACCTATGGTGGCAACCCAGGTGGTTTTTGCTTAAATTTTGATGAAAAAAAATTCTACTATGCAGGTGATACAGCGTTGTATTCGGACATGAAATTAATCGCAGAATTGGAGCAACCAGAATTTGCTTTTCTGCCTATTGGCGATAACTTCACAATGGGAGTCGACGATGCTATTATTGCTGCAAAATACCTCAATTGTTCAAAAATTATAGGCATGCATTACGATACCTTTCCGCCAATAAAAATCAATCAACAAGAAGCTATTGAGAAATTTAAAACAGCTGGAAAAGAGTTAATTTTAATTAACATTGGTTCATCCATTGAATTGTAAAGAAAATTAAGAGAGAAATTATGGGAAAAATTATAGCAATTGCAAATCAAAAAGGTGGAGTAGGAAAAACAACTACTGCCATTAACCTTGCTGCGGCTTTGGGAGTTTTAGAACGAAAAGTACTCTTGGTAGATGCAGATCCTCAAGCAAATGCTACTTCAGGTGTTGGAATTGATCCAAAAAATGTAAAAACAAGTATTTACGAATGCATCATCAATGAAATTGAGCCAAAAGACATCATTTTAGAAACCAAGTCGCCAAACTTGGATTTATTGCCTGCACACATTGATTTAGTAGGTGCTGAAATTGAAATGATCAATTTACCTCGCCGAGAAAAAATGATGCGTTTGGCGCTGAACAAAATCAAAAACGATTACGACTTTATTCTCATCGATTGCTCTCCATCTTTGGGTTTAATTACCCTAAATGCACTTAGTGCCGCCGATTCTGTTATTGTTCCCATCCAATGCGAGTACTTTGCATTAGAAGGTTTAGGAAAATTATTGAATACTATCAAAATTGTACAATCAAGACTCAATCCTGAATTGAGCATTGAAGGCTTATTACTAACCATGTACGACTTGCGCTTGCGCCTTTCCAATCAAGTGGTTGAAGAAGTAAAAACACATTTCCAACAAATGGTTTTCGATACAATTATTCAACGAAACACTCGTTTAGGAGAAGCTCCAAGTCATGGCGAAACAATTCTTATGCACGATGCAAGTTGTAAAGGAGCCATAAATTACCTTAATTTAGCAAGAGAAATTCTTCAGAAAAACGAGATGACTCGTATGAAAGAAGATGAAAAAGTAATCAAATTAGAAGAATGACAAAACGACCGGCATTAGGGAGAGGATTAAGCGCTTTACTTGAGGACAACGATAAAAATTCAAGCTCGAAAGAGGACGAATCAGGGATTCCAAAATCAGTAGGATCTACCTCTGAAATTGAGATAAGCAAAATCCAAGCGAACCCATTTCAACCAAGAACAAAATTTGAAGCAGAAGCTTTAGAAGAATTGGCTCAGTCTATTAGAGAATTGGGCATTATTCAACCTGTTAGCGTTAGAAAAATGGGTTATGACAATTACCAGTTGATTTCAGGTGAACGAAGGTTCAGAGCATCTCAAATGGCAGGATTGACAAGAATTCCAGCTTATATTCGTGTAGCCAACGACCAAAGTATGCTCGAAATGGCATTGGTTGAAAACATTCAGCGCTCTGAACTAGACGCCATGGAAGTCGCATTTTCATACCAGCGCTTGATTGAAGAATGCAGTCTTACCCAAGAAGAATTGAGTAAACGAGTTGGAAAAAAGCGCTCCACAATAGCCAATTATTTGAGGTTGATTAAACTTCCCGCAATTATTCAAGACGGAATTAGAAACAATAAAATCAGCATGGGGCATGCCCGCTCATTAATTAACATTGATGATCCCGAGACGCAGATTAAGTTGTATGAGCAAATTATTGAAGAAACACTCTCTGTAAGGAAAGTGGAAGAACTTGTCAAAGAAAGTAAAACCGGTGCGCCAAAGCGAAAGTCAAATCCTGTATTGCCCCTCTCTTTGGTTGACAAAAAAATCAAAAGGAGTTTGTCTGAAAAGCTAAAAGTAAATGTTGGCTTTCAGCGAAACGATGTTGACAAAGGAAAAATAATTGTTCCTTTCAATTCAGAAAAAGAGTTAGAAACTATTCTTAAAATCATCAACCGATCGCGTTGATAATGAAACGCCAACTACTTTTATTTTTTTTTATCGCCTTCGTTTACCAATCGAGTTTATTTGCTCAACGGGGAGACACCGCTGTGGTGAAAGAAACTGTTGTGGCTAAAGATACAGTTGTGGTGAAAGATGAAACACTCCTTAAACATTCACCCAAAAAAGCTACGTATTTTTCTTTAGTACTTCCAGGATTGGGACAAGCTTACAACAAAAAATACTGGAAAATCCCTTTGGTTTATGCCATTATTGGTGTGCCGCTAGTATTGGGATTAGATCAACAAAGTCAGTTTAAAGAATTTAGAGATGCGCTTGGCAGCAGGTTAGATGATGACCCAGCAACAATTGACAATAAATATGATGGCGTCTATACTGATCAAAACATGCGCTCCTTAATTGATTTTCACCGTAAAAACCGTGATTTATTTTTAATATTATCTGTTGTTGGATACGCGATAAACGTGGTAGATGCCACAGTAGATGCGCATCTTTTCTACTTCGACGTTAGCGATGATTTATCGGCTACCTTTAAACCAAGTGTACAAGTTTTTGGTCCACAACAAACGCTTGTTCCATCCTTTAATCTTTCCTTAAAGTTTACAAAAAAGCAACCAAGGCTAATTAATTATTAATGTAATTGGCTTTTTTAAAATACTTTTGATCAGAATTAACTAAAATCATGAAAATAGCATTATTGGGATACGGTAAAATGGGTAAAGCTATCGAGGCAATTGCTGTAAATAGAAAGCATGAAATCTGTTTAAAAATTGACTCAAGCAATGCGAAGGAATTGAATGCTGAAACACTCAAAGAAGCTGATGTGGCCATTGAATTTTCACGACCAGATGTTGCATTGAAAAACATCTCGACTTGTTTGGAGAACAACATTCCTATAGTTGTTGGCACCACGGGTTGGTATGAGAAATATTCTGAAATTAAAGAACAGTTTGAAGCGCAAAAAGGAGCCTTATTAACAGCAACTAACTTTAGTATTGGAGTGAATCTCTTTTTTGAGTTGAATAAGAAATTGGCACAATTGATGAGTCCTATTTCAGATTACAAAGCACGTATTACAGAAGTTCATCACACCGAAAAGCTTGACAGCCCAAGTGGGACAGCCATATCATTAGCTGAGCAAATTATCGACAATCATGCTACTTATTCAGCTTGGAAAAATGAAGGGAGCAATCAAGCAAGTGATTTGGTGATTGAATCTATTAGAGAACACGATGTTAAAGGCACACATGAAATTGTTTACGAATCGGCAATTGACCGAATTAGCATTGAACATTTTGCCAAAAACAGAGAAGGATTTGCTTTAGGAGCAGTTATTGCTGCTGAATTTTTAAAAAATAACACCGGTGTCTTTACCATGAAAGACGTCTTAAACTTATAACAGTATGTTTCTTCCAACTCTTCTGATTGTTCTTTATTTCCTCCTTTCTCACATTGGTTTATTTCTGTTGTTTAAAAAAGCGGGAATAGAAGGATGGAAAGCATTGGTTCCCTTTTATGGAACTTACGTTGCTATCAAACAAATCCAACGGCCTTTATGGTGGATGATTATTTACTACATTCCATTTTTGGGTTTTATAGTTTGGGTGGGGATTATTGTAGAGCTTTTAAAACAATTTAAAATCCTCGATTTTTGGCAACATGCTTTAGCAGTGATCTTTACTCCATTTTATTTGACATATGTTGGATTAAGTGCAGAACACCAGTACGCAGGACCTGAGTTTGTTAAGAGCTATCAAAAATCAAAAATTAGAGAATGGGCTGATGCGATTTCATTTGCAGTTATTGCAGCAACATTGATCAGAGCAATTTACTTGGAAGCCTTTACCATTCCTACTTCTTCCATGGAAAAATCATTGATGGTTGGTGACTTTTTATTTGTGAGTAAATTGAGTTATGGAAGTAGAATTCCCAACACACCGATCTTTTTTCCTTTCGCCCATCACACGATGTGGTTTACTGAAGGTGTAAAATCCTATTCAGAGCTAATCAAATTGCCCTATGCTCGTCTTCCAAAAATGCAAAATGTAAAACGCAATGAATCGGTAGTTTTTAACTTCCCTGCCGGTGATACAGTAGTCATTCAGCATCAAAATAGAACTTACTATCAAATGGTACGCGATAATGGAAGGGCCATGCTTTGGAAGCAATTTGACGTGGTCGATCGTCCGGTAGATAAACGCGAAAATTACATTAAACGCTGTGTTGCCTTGCCAGGAGATGTGATCAAAATAAAAGATGCCGATTTATATGTCAACAATGAATTAGCTTTCCGACCTGAAGGTATTCAGTTCAGTTATTTGGTGCAAACCAATGGGCAAGGATTTAATCAAAAAGCATTGTTGGATAAAGACATTACTGAGATGAGTCGCACCAACATGGAAAATGTATACGAAGTAAATCTTACTGATGCTAATTTAGAGTACATCAAATCTTTACCTCAAGTAAAGCGGGTGGAAAAAGCAAGTAAATCTTTAGGATTTTATGATGATGGACGATATACCAACAACCCAATTTTTCCAAATACCGATACAACTTCGTGGACAGAAGATAATTTTGGTCCACTTGAAATACCCTATAAAGGCCAGACTGTGAATTTAACCTTGGAGAACCTTCCAATTTATGATCGTATTATTCGGGTTTATGAAGGCAATACCTTGGAAGTGAAAGGAAATGAGATATACATTAACGGTGAAGTAACAAACAAGTACAGCATTCAAATGGATTATTATTGGATGATGGGTGACAATCGTCATAACTCACAAGACAGTCGTTTTTGGGGATTTGTACCTGAAGACCATATTGTTGGTAAGGCAGTTTTTATTTGGCTCTCGTTAGATCCCAATAAATCTTGGTTTGGTAAAATCAGGTGGAATCGTTTATTTTCCTTGATTCACGATGATTCTGAAGCTTACCAAGAACGCAAAGAAATCAACTAAATTTGAACAAATTCGCTTGCAAAATCTTTATTTTGCAAATGATAACGACTATGGCAGAACAAGTAATCCCTTACAAAGAGAAAGACAGTAGCAAAAAAGAACAGGTTGCAGAAATGTTTGACAACATTTCACAGCGCTATGATTTCTTAAATCACTTGCTATCAATGGGCATCGATAAGTTGTGGCGAAAAAGAGCTGTTAAACTCCTAAGAGCAGATCAACCAAAAGTGATTTTAGACGTTGCCACAGGTACTGGAGATTTTGCATTTGAAGCACTTTCTTTGAATGCTGATAAAATCTACGGTATTGACATTAGCAGAGGGATGTTGGAAAAAGGCATGGAAAAAGTGAGGGACAGAAAAAAAGAAGCTATCATCGATTTGAAATACGGAGATTCTGAAGAAATTCCCTTTGAAGACAATACTTTCGATGCGATTACCGTTGCATTTGGAGTTAGAAATTTTGAGAATTTGGAAAAGGGATTGAAGGAAATGAAGCGTGTTTTAAAACCCAATGGAAAGTTGGTGGTATTGGAGTTTTCCAAGCCAAAAGCTTTTCCAGTAAAGCAACTTTACAATTTTTACTTCAACAGCATCTTACCACGAATTGGAAAAATGGTGTCGAAAGATGCTTCTGCATATACCTATTTACCCGAATCAGTGAATGCCTTTCCTGAAGGAAAAGCATTTGAAGCCATTTTAGAAAAAGTTGGTTACAGTGTTTTAAAAACTAAACCGCAATTTTTTGGAATTGCTTCAATCTATTTTGCAGCTAACTAATTCAGCCATTTTGATAAAACGATTCACATTTATTCTTTTACTTTTTTTTGTTGGATCTGAAATTCAAGCCCAAAATTTGATTTCCCAAAACTTACAGCGTTTTGATAATCGAAAAATTCATTTTGGCTTTTCTTTAGGATTAAATAGTGGCGGTTTTGCGCTTCAAAGAAAACCCAATTTATCAGCCAACGATTCATTAGGTAGTTTAAACGTAATCAACCAAGGTGGTTTTAGCTTAGGAATTGTTAGCGATTACCACATTCATCCATTTTTTAATGTGCGCTTTTTACCAACTTTGGTTTTTGGTCAACGCAACATGGAATACAAATTCATAAATTCTCGAGGACCTTCCACTAGCAAAATAGTTACTGTAGAATCAACTTATTTAGATTTTCCAATTCTCTTTAAATACCGCTCCATGCGACTCAATAACTTTGCCGCCTATTTCATTGGAGGAGTTAAATATTCTGTCGATTTAGCGTCAAATGAAGATGTTTTAAACGAATCAATTAATGAATCGATAATTAAGCTTAAACAAAATACCACTTCAGCAGAAGTAGGTGTTGGAACTGATTTCTTTCTCCCCTATTTTAAATTTGCCATCGAACTTAAAATGTCTTACGGACTACAAAATGTCATGATTCGTGACAATACGGAATTATCAAATCCTGTAGAGCAAATAGTTCCTAAAATGTTCTTTATTACCTTTCTTTTCGAAGGATAATTTAGCTAAATTCATTAGTTTTGGTTGAAGTAATAAAACCAACTCATGAAGAACATACTCCTACCACTCGAATTAGAAAATCCAAAAAAGGATGAAATGCTTGTTGCAACGGCCATCGAATACGCCTTGCCTTTCAATGCCAAGTGTTGGTTGGTTCATGTAGTGCCACCTGAGCCCGATTTTATTGGCTACGATGTAGGTCCGCAATACATTCGAGATCAATTGGCAGAAAACTTAAGAGAAGACCATAAGAAAATTCAAGCCATTGCCAATCAACTTAAAACTAAAGGCCTTGATGCTGAAGGATTGCTTATTCAAGGAGCTACAGTAGAAATGATTGAAAGAGAAATAGAAAAGCTTAACATCGATTTACTAATTATTGCCAACAGGAAATACGGATTCACAGACATACTTTTTAAGGGGAGTTTTAGAAATGAACTCATAGAATCACATAAAGTTCCCATTTTATTAGTGCCATTTCATGAAGTCTAAAGTTTTCAGCTTTATTCTGCTTTTCAGTTTTCTAGTATCTCAGTCTAATGCACAAAAAACTCAACTCACCTACTTAGCTCTCGGCGATTCATATACCATTGGAGAAGCGGTTGCTGAAAATGAACGATGGCCCAATCAATTAGCTGATTCACTAAGAAAGAGAGGTTTTGTTGTTGAAAAACCAAAAATCATTGCTAAAACAGGTTGGCGAAGCGATAATTTGATTGATGCAATCCATAATAATGATCCTACTGAAAAATATGATTTGGTTTCAATTTTAATTGGTGTCAATAACCAATACCAAGAAAAGTCGCTTGAAGTTTTCAAAAATGACTTGGAAGTATTAATAAAGTTAGCGATTAAATATTCCAAAAATGGAAGAGAAGGTATTTTTGCATTGAGTATTCCTGATTATGGCGTTACTCCGTTTGCTTCTGCTAAAAATCCTGAGAAAATTTCAGAGGAAATTGAAGCTTACAATAATGCTTCTCAAGCCATTTTTGAAAAAAACGGAATTCATTTTTTTGACATTTGTCCAATCTCAAAAGAAGCAAAAGACTCCCCTGAGTTATTAGCAAAAGACCAATTGCATCCTAGTGGATTAATGTATCAAAAATGGGTTAGTTATTTATTTCAGAAGAATATTTTATATTTAGACGCACTAAAACGCTGAAGCAATGAAAAATATCTCTGCCTTACTCTTACTTATTTCACTAGCTATTAACGGAATCAGTCAGAATCATAACAAACAAGTTTACTTTCACTTTACTGTCAAAAATGCAACGTCTGACAGCATAATGATTAAGGATATAAATTATCTCTCAACTAAACATATTCTACTCAATAATGGCATCGAGGACACCTCATTCTTATTGACTGAAAAATTTTATTACTTTGGAAATGAAAACTATAGACTTAAGGTTTTTCTAAGTCCTGGCGACAGTTTATGGATTTCTTTAGATGAAAAAAATGTTGATAGCAGCATTGTAATTACAGGAAACAGAGCTGAGTTCGATAGCTATTGGATAGAAAAAAATGCATTAGATCTGTCAATAATCAAACAGCGATTTGTGCTTTTAGATGAAAACGTATTTTTAACAAAAGTTGATTCGGCTAAAGAAGTTAGACTTGATTTGTTTGAAAAGTACAGTCCACATTTTAGCCAAAAAGAAAAAGAACTGGCAATAGAACAAATTAAATATCAAGCCATATACGATTTGGCAACTTACCAAGGTTTACATCGCTTTTATACTAAAAATGACACCTTTAAAGTCAGTGAAAACTATCCAGATCCTTTAAAAGATGTTGATAGCAACAATGAATTAGCAGCAAACCATTATGAATACCTTAACACTTTAACCAAAATGGTTTATACAGAAGGTAGTAAAAGAATCAGAGGAGGAGACACACTTGATAGAAACTTAATCCATGTTCAAGCCATTGATTCAATCATTTCAAATAAAAAAGTAAAATCTGAAATGACCTACATGCTAATCAATAGGAATATCACCAAAAGTAAAAACCCAAAAGAGCTCATTGAGATTGCGCGCAATTCAATCACAGATTCATTACAATTGAGTTCACTTGAGGAAAAATATAAGAATGTCGTCCTAACTAAAGTAGGAAATCCCTCACCAAGTTTCACATTCAAAAATATTGATGGCGAAGAAGTTTCTTTAGAGGATTTCAAAGGTTCTGTTGTCTACATTGATATTTGGGCTACCTGGTGCGCGCCCTGCATTGCTGAAATTCCCAACCTTGAAAAATTACAAGATACCCTAGAGGGCAAAGCAGTAGTATTTGTGAGTATAAGCTATTCTGACAATCACGAGCGGTGGAAAAAGATGGTGGATGCTAAAAATTTAGGTGGAGTGCAATTATTTAGTGAAGACAGCAATGATTCATTTTTTGATAATTACAGTGTTTCTGGTATTCCTCGTTTCATTTTATTGGACCAAAATTTAAAAATTATTGCTGCAAATGCAGACCGACCTTCTAATCCAAACTTGCAAAAACAGATAGAGGAACTGCTTGAAAAATAACAACTTATTGCGTTTCAATTCCTTGCAAAAATCAAACTTGACTTTTTGAGTTATTTTGCTTAGTTTCGCAAAACTTATGCGTCATAGCAAAACCGTAGCATTTTATACATTAGGCTGTAAGCTCAATTTTTCTGAAACTTCAAGTATAGCAAGAATTTTTGAAGAAGAGGGGTATGCGCGCGTGGATTTTAAAGAAGGTGCTGATATTGTGATCATCAACACTTGCTCTGTAACCGAACAAGCAGATAAGAAATGTCGCCAAATTGTGAAACAAGCACGCAACCTTTCTGAAGATTCTTTTATTGCTGTGATTGGATGCTATGCCCAATTAAAGCCTGCGGAAATTGCAAAAATTGATGGTGTAAACATAGTTTTAGGTGCTTCAGAAAAATTTAATTTGTTGGAGCATGTTCAAAATTGGAACAAGCATTTGGATGAAACCAAAGTTTTGGCTAGCGAAATAAAAAACGTAAAAGACTTTATTCCCTCCTATTCTATTGGTGATCGAACTAGAAGTTTTCTAAAAGTACAAGATGGTTGCGACTATTTTTGTTCTTTTTGCACGATTCCTCTAGCTAGAGGAAGAAGCAGAAGTAATTCGGTAGAAGCAACAGTTGAACAAGCAAGAGAAATAGCCCAAACAAACGTAAAAGAAGTTGTCTTAACGGGAGTAAACATTGGTGATTTTGGCAAAGGAAGCGATGAGAATTTTTTTGATTTAATTCAAGCACTGGACGAGGTTAAAGGCATTGAGCGATACAGAATTTCTTCCATCGAACCCAATTTATTAAGCGATGAAATCATTGAATTTGTAGCTAAGTCTAAACGATTTGCTCCTCACTTTCATATTCCATTACAATCTGGTTCAGATAAGGTTTTAGAAGCTATGAGAAGGCGCTATAAAAAAGCACTTTACTCAGAAAGAGTAGCAAAAATTAAATCTTTGATGCCGCATGCTTGCGTCGGAGTTGATGTTATTGTAGGTTACCCAGGAGAAAGTCACGAAGACTTCCTAGAAACCTACAATTACTTGAATGAATTAAACATTTCCTACCTTCACGTTTTCACCTATTCTGAAAGAAACAATACGGTTGCTATTCGAAAAGAAGAGGGAGTTGTTCCCATGAACGAAAGAAGAGAAAGAAGCAAACAATTGCAAAGCTTGTCAGAAAAAAAAAGAAGGTATTTTTACGAAACTCAACTCAATCAAGCTTCGACTGTTTTATTTGAAGCAGCCGAGCAAAACGGTGAAATGTATGGTTTCACTGAAAACTATTTAAAAATAAAAGCAATTTATCACCCGGAATGGATCAATACTTTCCAGCCGGTTATACCAAATAAAATTAATGCTGATGGCACTGTAAACGCCGAAGTATTAATTATAAACAATCAGCCTGAATTGGCCTATTAAAAAGTGTAATTATGGGAAGACCCTCCACAAAACCAAAGAAATTAAAAGACGGATTTTACTTAGAAGTAAAAAACCAAGGTGCTAAAAGCGGAATTAAAATCCGAAGAGATACGTATGAAGAAATGATGCTTGCAAAAAAGAATTTCGAAAGAACTAAAGAAGTTAAAATTCTTGGAGAAGTAATCGATGATAGCTTTGTAAACGATAAAAAGAAGAAAAGAAAATCAAAAAAGGACCCTGAAGCAACAAATGATTGATTATAAAATCGCTTATCTGATTGAGAAAATTTCTTTTAAAGGGTTTGATTTGACGTAAGTATTAAACTTCATCCCAACTTATTTTCACTCCAGGTGTTATGGGCTTACCAATACAAGTAAGCACGTAACCCTCATTGATTTCATCATCACCTAAGCCGAAATTGTTTTCCATTTCAACTTCACCGCTCAGTAATTTCGCTTTGCAGGTAGTACAAACACCAGATTGGCAAGAAAAAGGTGGATCAATTCCAGCTCTTGAAGCTGCATCCAAGATAAATTCACCATCTTGCACACTAATTGCATGTTCTGTATCATCAATCACAACTACGATGTCTTCAGTTGCGCCACTTGCTACCACATTGCTTTCTTGTTTCTCTTGTTTTGGACTTGCAAAGTATTCAATATTTACATTAGAACTTGGTATCGCTGCTTTCTCCAAACCTAATTTCACTGCTTGAATCATTGACTCAGGACCGCAAATAAAGTATGCGGCATTATTTGCTTCAGCACCTAAGGTTTTTACCAAACTCTGTGTGCGATCAAGGTCTAAACGCTCTCCATTACTACTCAAAAAATGTTGCACTAAAAAGCGACCTGAATATTCTTCACTTAACTTAGCTAAAACATCTTTAAAAATTATCTCCTCTTCATTTCTATTTCCATAAAACAAGTGAACCAATTGCTTACTAGAAACTAATGCTTCCTTTAAGATAGAAAAAATTGGTGTAATCCCACTTCCTGCAGCAAAAAGTACCAAAGGGTTTGTAGTGTCTTTCACAACAAAACCACCTTGTGGTGGCATTACTTCCAAAATATCGCCCTCTTTTAATTCACGCAGTAAGAAAGTTGACATTTTTCCACCCTCTAGCTGTTTTGAAGAAATTTGAATTTCAGCATCTATTGATGGTGCAGAAGAAATTGAATAAGATCTTCTCACTTCCTCACCATTCATGGTTTTACGAATGGTTAAATACTGACCTGCTTTGTATTTAAAAGATTCCTTGAGCGCTTCGGGAATAGCAAAAACTATAGAAACGGTTTTTTCGGTTTCTTTAATGATTTGTTTGACGTTCAAAGAGTGAAATTGGATTGCCATAATTTAGAAATATCTTTTAAAATTTCAGTTAATTAGTTCTTCAATGCTTTTAATAACCGCTCGATTAATTTGTTGTTCGAGAGCCTCGGTAGAATTCTTAATAAAGTCTCTGCCCGTAATTTTTTCATAAAGTTCGATGTAACGCTCGGATACTTGTTGAATAAAATCCTCAGGCATTTCGGGCATTTGCTGTCCTTCTTTGCCTTGGAAATTGTGTTGAATCAACCATTCTCGAACAAACTCCTTGCTTAATTGCAACTGTTTTTCGCCCCGATTTTGTCGTTCTTGAAAACCCTTTTTATAGAAATAACGAGAAGAATCAGGTGTGTGGATTTCATCAATAAGGTAAATGGTTTCCTCGATTTTTCCGAATTCATACTTGGTATCCACCAAAATCAAATCTTGCTTAGCTGCCATTTCAGTTCCTCGCTGAAACAAGGCTAGTGCATACTTTTCTAATTGTACATAATCATGTTCAGCAACAATTCCTTGAGCAATGATTTCTTCTCTGCTAATGTCTTCGTCATGACCTTCGCTAGCTTTTGTCGTTGGTGTAATGATCGGTTGTGGAAAAGGATCATTTTGTTTCAATCCTTCAGGAAGTTTCACACCACAAAGCATTCGCTTTCCTGCTGAATATTCGCGCCAAGCATGTCCGCATAAATAACCGCGAACTACCATTTCGACTTTAAAAGGCTCACAGCGTTTTCCAATAGTAACATTTGGATGTGGCACAGATAACACCCAATTGGGAACAAGATTTTTAGTAGCTTCTAAGAAATAGGCAGCAATCTGATTTAAAACCTGTCCCTTGTATGGAAT
This sequence comes from uncultured Flavobacteriales bacterium, assembly GCA_963973975.1. GTDB lineage: Bacteria > Bacteroidota > Bacteroidia > Flavobacteriales_E > Vicingaceae > UBA1494_A. The sequence continues at coordinate 41,210 of CAXBCF010000011.1, read as the reverse complement.
TGGTTTAGGCAAAATAAAGTCAAAAGCAGAAATCCGATCACTGGTAATCATTAGCAACAAATTATCACCGATATAATATACGTCGCGAACTTTTCCGTGATAAACATCTTTCTGATGTGGGAATTGAAAATTGGTATTTTTTATTGCTTCCATTTACTTTGTGCTTAAATCTTGATTTTTCTCATCCATTTCGTAGGCGAGAATAATTTTTTTAACCAATTCGTGACGAATGACATCTTTGGCATCAAAGTGTACAAAGCCAATACCTTTGGTATCTTTCAAAATATGAATTGCTTGGGCTAAACCAGACGGTTGATTTTTTGGTAAATCTATTTGAGAAGCATCTCCAGTTATGCAAAACTTAGCGTGTTTACCCATTCGTGTTAAAAACATTTTAAACTGGCTCTTCGTCGCGTTTTGTGCCTCATCCAAAATAACGAATGCATTGTCGAGGGTTCTGCCTCGCATAAATGCCAAAGGCGCTATCTGAACAATGCCGTTCTCCATATATTCACGCAATTTTTCAGCAGGAAACATGTCGTTTAGAGCATCATAAAGTGGTTGTAAAAATGGATCTAATTTTTCTTTTAAGTCACCTGGTAAAAAACCTAAGTTTTCACCTGCTTCCACTGCAGGTCGAGTTAAAATTATTTTCCTAACCTGCTTTTCTTTCAAGGCTTTTGCGGCCATGGCAACGGCGGTATAGGTTTTTCCAGTTCCTGCAGGCCCTAGTGCAAAAACCATATCGTTTTCCTGGATATTTTTTACCAGCTTTCGTTGATTTAGTGTACGGGCTTTAACTAAAATACCGCTATTCCCAAAAACCAAGACCTCATCTTTTTGAGATAGCTGATTCTCCATTTCCTTATTTTCATCGTAAAGAAGACGCTCTATATTACTTTGAGTCAGTTCTTTAAACTTCAATAGATGTTTTATGAGTAACTGCAGTTTTACTCTAAATGTATCAATAGAAGCGCTGTCGCCAATTACTTTTACTTCATTGCCTCGCGCAATTAAACTTAAATCTGGAAATTGAGATCTTATTTGCTTCAATTTTATCTCGTTGGCACCAAATAGTTCAACGGGATTTACTTCTGAAATTACAATTGTTTCTTCTGCCAAATGTTCTAAAGCTATATCTTGATTACTTAATTCGTCCTGCGAAATTATTACTAATTTTGGTGGCAACAAACAATCATTTAAATTCTCTTTAGGCAGAATGGCCATTATCACCCTTACTACTGATTTAGGCATTCAAGACCATTATGTTGCTGTCTTAAAGGGTACCATTTTGACTCAATGTTCGGATGCTATAATCATCGACATAACCCATGAAATCCCACCATTCAACATTTTAAGGGCTTCATTTATTTTAAAAAATGCTTTTGAGAGCTTTCCAAAAGGAAGCATTCACTTGATTGGTGTCGATGCAGAAAGTGATGCAAAAAACAAGCAATTAGCCATACTTTATAAAGAGCATTATTTTATTGGTCCTGATAATGGTATTTTTTCATTGGTTTTTGAAGAGCAACCCAGTAAAATATTTTCAATCGACTTTCCAATTTCAGATGATGAATACAGTTTTCCTGCAAAGGGAATTTCTGCTAAAGCAGCCTGTCATTTAGCCAAAGGCGGAACGTTGGAGATGGTTGGCAAGGAACAGAAAGAAATCATGGAAAAAGGGCTTTTTAGGGCAGTTTCTGTTGGTAACGTTATAAAAGGCATGGCCATTCACATCGATAATTATGGCAACATCATTACCAACATCGATCAAGTATTTTTCAAGCAATTTGGTCAGCAGCGCGATTTTAACATCGAATTTCGTCACGGGGATTATACCATTTCTGAAATTAGCAAAAGTTACCTCGATGTACCTGAAGGAGAAAAATTAGCACTCTTTAGTTCTTCCAATTTATTGGAAATTTCAATCAATAAAGGAAATGCAGGAAAATTGTTGGGTATAAAAGAAAATGACTTAATTAGAATTGAATTTTATGATCGTTAGAATTGTAAAAATGGAGTTTAGGGTAGAGGAAATCGAAACATTTAAAGCCGTTTTCGAAGCTTCAAAAGCAAATATTAGAACTTTTCCTGGTGTTTTATACTTGGAATTACTTCAAGATAAAAATAATCCATCTGCCTTTTTTACATACAGCCATTGGGAGACAGAAGAGGATTTGGAAAACTATCGTCATTCCCAGCTTTTTAAAAGCACTTGGGCCAAAACAATACCTTTGTTTCTTATACCTGCTGTGGCCTGGAGCAACGAACGATTAACTTTCGAACAATAAGTTTTTGTGATTAAATTGAGAATAATATATACTTAGCCTTAAACAATTAGTGAATTAAAGTTTGATTAAAAATAAATGACATTATCAGAATTGGCTTTTATTCTGAAATTGCCCACAATTTGCAAAAGGTCTTGGTCATCGTATACCGATTCAATTTTACTTTTCAAGTCAGTCAAATCAGAAAGATTGCTTTCTAGAGCCAAACTCGTAGCGTAGCCTTTCACTCTTCCTTTTTCAACTAAAACCACTGCTTGTTGCTGTTTTTCAGTATCTTTTTCAACGAGTAAATAATTTGATTCAACTCTTAAAAGCGTATTTAATCCTTCTTGAAAGCGTTCATTGTAGGTTTCCGGTGTTTCATTGCCACAACAAGCGCCTTTACAAGCTATTTCCTCCACATAATTACACTTTCCTGAACCAAGGGGTTGCAATCCACATAAACGGGGACACAACTCAAAATCAATCACCAAAGTATTTAAAAACTGCTTTAAGGTTTCTAGACTTTTAAATGCTTTTATTGGTTGGTCAAATTTACCGCACTTCCCAAAACTTAGGCGCTGAAAACCATTTCGATCTTCGTATTGAAATATTCCATGATTCAAGCGTATTCTCTTTAAACTGCAGTTGTATACGGGCCAATGCTTTTTAATTTCAATGGCTTCTAGTAAAGAGAGTAACAAATCTGAAGAAACACATTTAAAATCTACATAATGTACCGTTTTTACAAAATAATGCTTGCTTTTAGTATTGGAATTTCCTGAAAAGTGACTGTGTACCCTTTTCTTAATATTTTTTGCTTGTCCAATGTAAACGATTTTCTTTCTTTGGTCTCTAAAATAATACAATCCTTGAGTGGTAGGTAAAGCAGTAAAAGCTGCTTTATCTAAATTCGGGGGCAATAAAGCTTCATACGATTGTGGATTTAACGATTTTTCAATAAAGCCTCCTGTATCAATCAATAATAATTTTTCAAAGAGAATTGCTGTTGCTGTAGCATCACCCATTGCTCGATGGCGGTCTTTAATTTTTATACCCTCACTTTCACAAAGCTTTCCCAAACTATATGTTGATTTGTAGGGTAATAGTTTTCGACTAAGTCGAACGGTACAGAGTTTTTTTCTTCTAAATGCAATGCCAGCTCTTCTAAATTCCTCTTTCACAAATGAGTAATCGAAATTGACATTGTGTGCAACAAAAATGCAATCTTTAGTTAGTACCTCAATTTCCTCAGCCAAATCCTTAAACAAAGGAGCAGTTGCAATCATGTCGTTTGTTATACCTGTTAATTGGGTGATTTTATAAGGAATATCTCTACATGCATTTACCAATGATTGAAAGCGATTGATTGTTTTTTTTCCATCGTGAATAACAATGGCAATTTCTGTTATGCGACTGTTTGTTGCGCTTCCCCCTGTGGTCTCAATATCGACAATTGCATACATTCAACAAAGGTAATTGATATTTTATCTGGCACTGAATTTACTTCAAATTATATCTTCAAGAATCATTTAAAAACTAATTCATTGATTAGTTTTGCAGCATAAAATAATAAGCAATGTCAGGAAAAAGAACCTTTACGATGATCAAGCCAGATGCAGTTGAAAGCAACTATATTGGCGCAATTTTAGAAAAAATAAATTCAGCAGGTTTTAGAATCAAAGCCATGAAGTACACACAATTAAGTCCTTCAGCTGCTGGAAAATTTTACGAAGTTCACAAAGAACGACCATTTTACGGAGAATTAGTTGAATACATGTCTTCTGGACCAATTGTAGCAGCTATTCTTGAAAAAGAAAGTGCTGTGGCAGATTTTAGAACTTTAATTGGTGCTACTAACCCTGCTGAAGCTGCAGAAGGAACAATTAGAAAGCTTTATGCTACTTCTATTTCGGCAAATGCAATTCATGGATCAGATAGCGATGAAAATGCTGCCATCGAAGGTGCATTTTTCTTCTCAGAAATCGAACGATTTTAATATTTTTCATTCAATAAAAGAAGCTCATTTTTTAAATGGGCTTTTTTTATGCTCAGTCAGATTGTATACAGAAGTAAGCATTTACTATTAATCTGTCTAAACTCGGTCATAATATATTTGGAAAGCTATGGCTTTAACAATCAATAATTTTTACAATCCTTCAATTTACCTATCTTTGTTTTTTTAAAGTATTATTCATTAAAAAATAATTTTATTATGGGAAAAGGGGATATAAAGTCTAAAAAAGGAAAACGAACTGCGGGTTCATATGGAGTGAGTAGAAAAAAAAAGAAAAGCGCTGAAACCATCGTAAAAAAGACACCGAAAAAAGCTAAAGCTACTACAGCTGAAAAGACTACTGCAGATACAAGTAAAAAAACTGCTTCTAAAAAAACAAGTACTGTCAAGACTGCTACAACTAATAAAGCTTCAACAACAAAAACAACAACAGCAAAAAAGACAACAGCAACTAAAAAACCTGCTGCCAATAAAACAGCTGCTAAGAAATAAATTTAGAAACACAAAAAAAGCCGCCCGATTTCCTTGAAATCGGGCGGCTTTTTTTATATAATTAAGTAGCTTATTTATTCTTTGCAGCAAGCTCTTTTGCAGTTGGAATAAAATCGTTGATGTCTTTAATTCTTCGCTCATCACTTGGATGGGTACTCATAAACTCAGGTGGTGCTTGTCCTCCTTTATTCCCTGCCATACGAGTCCAAAAATCAGCAGCAGATGCAGGATTATACCCTGCCATGGTCATAAACACTAAACCCATTTTATCTGCTTCAGATTCATGATTTCTAGAGTATTTTAAAATTCCCAATTGAGAACCTGCTCCAAAAGCAGTCATGAACAAGTTTTGGGTCATTTCCGGTTTTTCTTGCAGCATCACTGACAAACCTGTTCCAAAACCTTGAATTGCCATTTGCTGACTCATGCGCTCATTTCCATGCCTCGCAATTGCGTGTGCAATTTCATGACCCATAACAGTAGCAATACCTTCTTCTCCATCGCAAATTGGTAGAATTCCTGTGTAAAACATCACTTTTCCACCTGGCATTGCCCAAGCATTCACTGTTTCGTCGTCTGCTAAATTAAATTCCCATTCAAATTCTTTCAATTGACTTTTCAAACCATTTTTTTCCATGTACTTATTGGCAGCTATAGCCAATTTGTCACCAACACTTTTTACTAATTGTGTTCTTGGGTCTGAATCAGGTAATAGTTTTACTTGCTTTTTAACTTCCGCATATTGAGAAAAACTCATTGTGTTTAATTGGCTAGACGGAAGTAATTTGAGTTGTTTCCTACCAGTGATAGGAACAGTAGTGCAATGCACAAGAAATACAATTGCAGCAATTGCAGTAATTTTTAGTTTCATTATTATTTTATTTCTACTGTTAAATTCAAATATTTCAACTCCTTATACATTTTCAAGATCGCATCTGCAGGACCTTTTTTCACTGTGCACTTACCAACATGATGCACTAAATAAGCGCACTGTTCAGCTTGGATTACATCGTGTTTACATACTGCAACTAAGCAATCTATCACATGATCGAAGGTATTATAATCGTCGTTGTGAAGAATCAGTTCCTTTTGCCCTAAAACAACTTCTTCTAAACATTCTTCAGTAACTTCTTTCGTTTTCATAGCATGTTTATTTTACAAAATTAATACCAAAATTAAAATATCGATTACCTGTTTTTAAGTCTGGCTGCTTCATTAATAGAGATTCTTTTTCCTTGATAGTATGCAGTAATAAAGGCATCTTGAAATTCATTCTGCAAGTCTAATTTCATTTCTCCTGCATCAATTGCATTGTCAAATATTCCAGCATTGTAACGAATCAACCCATTTGGCATCTCCACTACATTGAGGTCTTTTATATTGAATTTTCCTTTAGGTACAGGTTTAGAAAACACCCCAATTTGAACTGTGAAGAAAAGCTTTTCGATGGCAGCAGTGCTTTTTACTGCTTCAATATTATCAGCTGCAAATACAGGCGATAACTCCTTTGAAGCTGCTCTTTCAGCAATTGCTTGCCCTTCTGAAGGACTAGTTCCAGCAGATTCACTTGTAGGAGCTGGAGCACCACCTCTAGCTTGTGTCATTGAAATTCTTTTTCCATTTAAAAAGGCCACCACAAATGCATCTGGATAACCCAACTGTCGAATTTGATTTCTGGCACTAATAGCAGTATTTTCCTCAATAAAAACTCCTGCCGTATAGCGTGTTATTCCAGTTGCAGTTTCTTCAGCCATAATTGGAGCAAATCCTTTAAATAAATTTTGTGGAATAGGATTTCTAAAAGCACCAACCTGAACTTTATAGATCAAACCTTCTGGTAAATTGGTATTCACAGGAATTGGTTTTGTAGCACCATATGCAGATTCATCACGACTTAAAGTAACAAAAATTGCTTCTTTCACTTGTCTAGGAATTACATCAACATTAGTAGTTCTAGTTGTTTTAGTTTCAGCTAAAGGAGTTTCTTTAACTTTCACAGGAGCCTCAATTTTTGGTTCTTTTCTTTCAACCTGAGCAGGAGTTTTAGTATTAGCTCTTCTATTTTGACTTTGTTCAGCTTGTGAATCTGTCGACTCATCTGCTCTTTCATTAGTTTCTGTCACTTGATTATCGGTAACTTGCTCAATGGGTTCAGTCGTTTCTACGGTTGTTGGTTCAGAACGCTCTACTTCAGTAACTTCTTCTTCAACATCATTTGTTGTAACAGTTTCTTCGGTTTCTACTCTTGAACTAGTTGCTTGAGTTGTTAAAGGAGTTTTCTCCTCATTTTTTTCCTGAATTTCTTGTGTGGCATCAATCACATCAATTTTTGGTATGGTACTAGTATCACCTCTTAAATTATCAGCTCTCTCATTGCCAGCACTTGTTTCTTGTGCTACAGCTTCACCTCCACCTGTTTGACTTTGAGTATTAGATGGACTTATAGTGCTTCTCTCTTCTGCAAGTGCCATTCCTTCAGGTTTTGCAGCCAAACTCACAAACTCTTGCTTTTCCAAATCAGTTAACCCTGACAACAACTTTTTCTCTTGATTCTCACTTTGAGAAATCAAAAGATTTTTAAGCTTGATTCTGTTGTTCAAAGAATCTATTCTGCTTTCATTCTTTGCTATAGTCAAATCAATTACTTCTGCAGATTTAACTAAACGTTGACGTTCCGTTTCATCATTCTCCATCTCAATCATGTTATTCTCTATGATTGCAGTTTTTCTTAATCGTTGATTTTCCATTGCCAATTCAGCAGCTAATTTATATTCCATTTCAGCTTCACTCATTATTCCTGCTTGCTTAGCTTTAAGCTGAGCATATTCTACGAAAGCATTGTTTTTCAATAACAAACTTTTGCGTTGATCATCCACATAAATGGTATCAATGGCAACTGCTCTATCATAATTTCCAGAACGCGGTTTAATTATATCAGCCAATGGACTTTCTCTTTTCTGAGGTGCACTAGAAACACCCTGATAAATCTGCTTTTCACGTTCGTAATAAACTGCAGCTAGTGTTTTGTTATTTTTAATTTCTTTAGATAATGTTTCAGAAACTGCAATTAAACTATCTCGTTCAGAACCAACAGGAGTTTCATTAATTAAGTTTTGTACTGCTGCTATTTTAACTTTCAATCGGTCATTCTCTTTACCTATAGAATCTATTTTAGTTTCAACAACAGCAGGAGAAGTAATGGCCAATATCTTCTCGTCATTAATTGCTTGAACAAATTTTGCAGTGCTCGAGTTAGATGTAATTTCAGCTTGCTTCATGTAATTGTCGTCAGCTATTTCCAACTTAGCAAATGCCTCACGTTGTTTTTCGATGGCTAAAATTTCGTAATCATAAGCTTTTTGTAATTCTACTTCTTTTCGTGACAAACGATCATTAGGATTGATGTTTGAACGAATAGCTGCAGCATTTCTAAAAAATGACTCAGCTTCATCAGATAGTAAAACAGCTAAATCTAGTGCAGTTGATTCAAATTCATCTTCATATTGCTGCGCATTCTCTAACCTTCTTGCATTAATTTGATATTCTTCTCGGTTGTATTTTGCAAAATAATCTGCTGCTTCTAATTGTTTTTCTTCTGATAGTTTTTTCAAGTCATTCGCTTTTGCAAATGCTGCTGTTCTTTCTTCAACAGTTGGTAATGTGTATGCTGATTCACTAACTTCTTTGGCTTCTTTTGCTATTTTACCCGCTTCAAATAATGATTTCTTAGCAAATGCCATGGTTTGGCTGGGTCGTTGATTTCCATACTGAATGGATTGATCAAACTTAAAATTTGTAAAGTCATCAGGAATAATCGACTCATCATCAATTTCAGAAATATCTGTCGAAAAATCAACAACTAAGTTGTCTTTTGTTTCTTCCATTTTCTGAGCGAGCATAGCCACTTCTTCAATCTTTAGTTGAATTTGATTTACTTCAGAAATTAATTTATTGCGTTCCTCATTCGATTCTACCTTGCTAATCTCAACTTCTTTAGCCATCATCAGATTTTCCAAATCTTCTCGCCAAATAGTATAGATCTCTTCTTTTTGTGTTTGCTTTAAAGTTGGATTACTTCCTTTCTCAATTTCTTCTATGGAAGTAGTATAAGTTAAATTTATGTCTGATAGTGACCCTACTTGACGTTTTGGACTAGGCGTTTCAGCAATTGCCGGTTCCTCTTTAAGCTTACTTCTTTCTGAAGCAACTGTTTTGATTTGATCTTTTGTAGCCTTCACTTCCTTCTGTAAAGCTTTCTTCTCCTTTCCTGATGAAGCACTCACCGATGCTTCTTGTTGATTTAAACTACTTTTCAACTCTTCTTCCCATTCATTGTAAAGCCTAGATTTAGCAGTGTAATTTTTAGCTTCTTCTAAAGCTATTTCATATTTCTGATTGATTTCATCAGAGCTAAGAATTGCAGGTTCTTCAATTGGCTCCTCTACTGCTTTTGGTTCAACAACTTGTTTTGGTTCTTCTTTAGCAGTAGGAGTTTCTGTTTTAGCTATTTCTTGTTCCGAAATTTTCACTGAAGTTTCTTCATATGCTAATTGTCCACTCAACTGATATTGCTTTAAATTTTGTTCTAAATTGTTTTTAGCAGTTTCAGAAACATCAGCATTGCTTGCAAGAATTGAGGCTTCATCTTCTTCTAATTGATTTGAAAAATCGTTTAGGGTTTGTGTTTTTAAAGCAAGTGCATTGGCATTTTGAAACAATTGTTGCTTTTCTTCAACCAACCGATTTTGTTGATATGCTAGATCATTTAGGTCTAATTCTAACTCTTTTATTTGATTTTCTAAATTGGTTTTTTCTGTTCCATTTGCTGAAGTAAATTCATTTTTTAACCTACTTATCTCTTCTTGTTTAGCTGCTATTTCATTAGAAAAACTTTGTTCACGTTGACTTACTTTATCCAATTCATTCTCAACACTTTTAATTTTTGTCGTCGCTTCATTTACTTTATTTACAAGTACTTTATTTACATTCGATTTAGCCAAGAGCAATTTGGAATACATGTCTAACTCTTCTGCTAGTTTAGTTGCTTCTTGAGTTTGCTGATTATCAATCAAATTTGATAAGTCTGTTGAATCTCTTTTAAATTTTTGTTGATCTGCTCTAACTTCAGCAAGGTTTTGCTCCATCTCTTTTGCAGCTTCCAAAGTAAATGCAGCTTTTGTTGCCAACACTTTTCCATCTTCTGAATCGGTAGCTTGATTGAATTGATTCGCTGCTTGTTCTTGATAACGAATTGCTTGTGAATAGGTCGCATTTTTCAAAGCCACTTGTTTTTCTAATTCCTTATTGAAATTAGTTCCCAAAACTGCTAAGTCGGATTTAATTTTATCAAGATTCTCTGATTGCTTAGAAGCTAAAGGATCACTGACACTGCTTTGACTTGGCTCAGGGGTTTTAACTGGTTGAGATTTTGCTTGACTAGTGGCTTCTTCTTTGCTTTCTTTTGATTTCAAATTGGCTAATTGATTTTCAGAGAAATTAACAGCCAAATTCGATTTTAACTTTAACAATGAACTCGAGACAATTGGAGTATTTGATGGTGCTTTCTTTGCGATACTCCCATCAAATATGTTTTTAATTACTAATTGTTGTTCGTCTCCTGTCTTTACCAATCTCAACTCTTGACCTAGCAGTTCAAATTCATCTTGCTTTGGAATACTTACCAAACCAGTATGTATTGGAGCATCTTGAGTGGTTTCAATGTTAAATTGATAATCCCCACCATTTTTTGGAATTTCAATTAAGTATTTTCCATTGGCATCTGTTTCATAAACGCCAACCGTATTATTAGAACCCTTTTCAATAACTGTAATTTTAGCTTTCTTTTGATTGGGATTACCTTCGGAAATAAATGTACCTGTAATAGCAGTTAACTCAGCAGGTGCACGTTCAACTAACACCTTATAAACTGAAACTTTACCCAATGCATTCGATCGATTAGATGCGAAATAGGCAATTTCTTGATTAAAATCTGTAACGAAAAGGATGTCGTCACTCGTTGAGTTAAAGGCAAAATCTAAATTTTCAGGAGTCAACCATTGACCGGTAGTTTCATCGAAAGTGCTTTTAAATAAATCATAACCACCCATACTGTTATGCCCTTTTGAAGCAAAATAAAGTGTTCTGCCGTCAGGGTGAATAAAAGGATAATCTTCATCAAATTGAGTATTGATAGAATTTCCAATACTCACACCTTCACTCCATTGTCCGTTGCCTAGCTTAATTGACTTGTATATGTCTTTCCCGTTATCCCCCTTCTTTCCGTAAGAAGAATAATAAACTTCATTGGCATCATTAGGGAGAAAAATTACACTTTTCTCTTCAGTTTTTTGATCGTATTTAGACTGAAAATCTGAAGGTTTTGAGATGATTTTCCCGTTAATTCCCTCTAGTTTGTATACCCTAAAAAAATCTTTCTCTGCAATTTCCTGAACGTCTAAAACTTGAACTTCATTTAACTTACTCAACAATTGATTGCCATTTTTAGACATTTCTATCTTTCGATCTACCTGATATTCTTCAACTTCTTTGGAGGATGCTTTGCGTTTAAAATTACTATACTGCTTAACAGCTTTAGCAAAATCATAGTTTAGGTGATAAGCTCTACCCAAATAATAATGCACTAATGGACTAATTCCTGAAGAGGGATTTGCGAATTCAAGGTATTTTATTGCTTTTTCTTTGTCTGGATTAGAAGCAAGAAGACAAGCTCCATACTTAAAATTATATTCAGCTTCTTTCGGATAAAGACTCAACAATTGTGCGAAAAGCGGTGTTGCTTCAACAAATTTTTTCTCTTCAAACAACTGTAAAGCCTGCTTTTTTAGGTCATCTTCTGAAGAAAACTGATTTTGAGCACTTAGCGTAAATCCGAAGAAAAAAATAAGAGTGAGCGCAAGAAATTTTTTTTTCTTCATCGTTTGGTTAAAATACAAAGATATAAAGCAAAGATTAATAGAATGATTAAATTTTAATCTATTTCCTTATTTTTTCATTAACAAGTAGTTGTGAATAGATTTAAATCAATTTAATTTAAAAATCACTCTCAAAGTCTCGTTTAAAATCTCTTACTTCTTTTTCAGTTCCAAACATGTAAGTAAACGGATCCTCCCCTTTCGCATTATCATACCTGCGCTTATCGCGTTTCAGTTCCTTAATTTGAGTATTAAAATCTTCATTTGAAGAAATTACTTTCATTAGATTACGACGATAAGTAAAATAATACCAAGTGGTTGCATCTGCTTCCAAATATATACTAACAATATCTCCACTGCGTTTTTTGGTAATCATAATTCCACCTTTCAAATACTTGTTTACTTCCTCTTTGTTAATGTTGGCTAAACCTAATTTTCCAAATGATTTATAAGTATCATTAGCTTCATTCCATTTAAACTTAACATCGCTAAAAACCATTCGTTTATTTAATTCATCAGGCATTCTTCGAATTTTTCCATTCAAACTTAGCTGAGAAATTATCTCATCCGTTTTTTCAGTCCCAACTATTTCTTTTAATGCTTTCTCATAAGTTCCTCTAGAAAAATCGACTGCTTGTAAATTGATGTTTTCATTAAAATTTTCGGCCATTTTCCTGATGGTATTATCATCGAAAAAGAAATCTACTGTCATCATTAAATCAAAAACAGCTTGATTATCATTAAGGTCGTGATTCACATTTCCTGCAGCATTAAATTTCACATTGCCACTATTTGCTCCAATATTTACAGCGCCTTCCCCATAAACTTTACAAACCTTAGTATTCAAACTCAAGTAGTTTCCTTGCAGTGAACGCTCAGATAGTTTTTCAAGCGATCCGATACGGTATTCTGCGCTCGGTACATTATAGGTTAAAAATCCAGAAGCTGGTAATACATTAACATCACTATAATTAACCCTTTTAGTTAAAAATCCTGAATAAAGAAAAACTGAATCTACATTCAAATTAATACTTGAAGCAATGAACCCACCATCTTTCTGGCGCATAGATGTATCCACTGGAATAAATATTTCCTTAGGATTAATTTCACCTTCAAAACTCATCCAAGGTCGATCAAGGGCTTTGCATTCGTGATTAATACGTGTTCTTCCATCAAATACTAAGAATCGCTTGCTACCATAAAGTTTCACATCTCCTTCAAAAGCAAAATAAGGATTCAGCATAAAGCCCAAAGTATCTGAAATCTGTCCTTTCCCGATTGTTTGTCCTGTGGTATCTACTGTAATACTAGCCATGTAAATAGTAAATTTTTGATCACTCTCGTCAACATAATCTATATTTCCAGAAGAACTGTAACTCTTTCTTCCAAATATATTGGTATTTGCGTTATAGACTTTGTGATATTCTGTAACACTATTGGCCACAATGGTTGAATTAATTAAGGCATCCATCTTTGCGTCTTTTCGAATGACTACTTCTCCACTATCAGGATACACTTTCGCATCAGCTGTATTGATATAAACAACATCCTTAGCGGTAATTATGTGCCTTCTGGAATCGTAGCGAGCAACAGGAGAGAAAAACAAGAGACTATCTTGATTTTCTTTAGTAGAAATAAATTTTGAACCTTCTAATTTTACATCAGCTGCAATTGATTTAGAACTACTACTAGTCAAGTCGATATTACCATTGTCCATGTACCATTTAAATTCATCCATGTAGCAAACATATTTATTGATAGGGAATTCAATCGGATCTTGCTTGCCATTCGCTTTGAATTGAGCGAATCTACCTTTGTAGTCAACATGCGCATTTACATTTTTAGTTTTAAGCGAAAAGCTACCCATTTGATCAGCTGACAACTGAAAATCAGCTGTATCTGCATCAAAAGTTGTAAATTTAAAAACAAATTGATTAGATGCTAAGTCTGCACGTTCAAAGTGAAAAATACCATCCCCTCGCAATTCATTTGGACCGTATGTTGTTGTTCCCTCAAACGTAGAAACTCCATCATAAAATGCCATTCCACTTTCAGTAGTGGTAGCAAATAGCTGATCTTTTCTAGGCAACCACCTCATTTTTGTTTTTTCTCCTTTCACAGGAGGATATTCAACACCCTCACTTTGCTCGTCAACAAAATATTGATCTGCTCTTGTTAGCATTGAGTCTGGATAAAAGATAAAATCTTTGGAGTATGTCGTAGAAGTGATGTACTCCAATTTTCCATTTCCTCTCAACCCATTATGACTCAAGTTAATTTCATCGTAAAATTGCCCTTTACCACCATACATTGGTAATCCATCAGGTGGAGTGCTTTTGATGAATCCCAAAGAAAAATCTGCTTGCAAGGTCAACTTTTCTTCAAACTCAGGAAAAATATTTGCAGAAGTAAAAGTTCCTTCAAAAACAAGTTGCTCATTCGTAAAGTTATCTAAGCTATCAATTGTAAAAGGCTTTAATTCAAAGAAAAAGTTTCCCCTTTTATATACGCCGTCCAAAACCTCTTTTTTATCATAATAGACATAACTGTTGTCGAAACTATTAAAAATAGGATATTCTGGAAAGTCTTTTAATCCGGACTTATTCCCAAAATTATCAATCAATAAATCTCCGTTTACATTTTGAATTACTGTCCGAACAGGTTTTAAAATCTCATTTCCAGCTCGGTCCTTTTCTCCACTCAACGCCTTCATTTGGAGGGAATCTACATTAACAAGATTAATTTTGAAATTAGAATAGTCAAAGGAAAAATTCTTTCCATAAAAATCCAATCGACCTGCTTTTACTTGTCCTCCAAATTCAAAAAACCGGTTCCGTTTCATTTTAATTTGGCCATTTGAAGGCAAAATAACTACCTTTTGAGAATCACTTAAAACGATGCCTTGAATTCCATTGATGGTCAAATCGTAATTCAGTAAATTAATTTTGGCATTATCTTCACCCGAAATATTTGAGTTTACGTTAATTACATCGTAATCAATTCTCTTTGCATATGCGGCAACAAAGTCTAATAATTTTGGTTGTACTTCAAACCAATCTTCTGAAAAGTTAAACCTTAAAAAGCCCATGGTAGAAAATTGAATAATCATGTTCTGAGTTGCACTTGGACTCATGTTCATAAAATAACCTAAACGCTCTACACTTAATTTTAGAGCGTTATTTTGATCAGACATGCGTTTTATTTCGAAGAGCGGATTATCTGTAAATCCACTACCAATCGCCTCAAACAATTCATTTTTAAAGTAATTAGCTGAAGTGAATCGAGCATCAGTTTTTGTTCCCCCAAGTAAATTGGTTAAGTGCAATATGGGCTCATCTGTTTTCCAGTTGAGTACTTCAAAATCCATTTCCAATCCATGAAAAGTGTTGCTGTATGGTGTTCTAGCCACTCCTTTATTTTCTTTATAAAGCGTCACTAACTTCTTGTCAGCCAAAAACTTAAAATCCAACCCCGGATGATTGATAGAATCCTGAAAAAGGTAAATAACAATGGATGCTTTTGTAGAAACAATTCGATCTGTACGTATAGAAAATGTTTCAGAAAAGGATTTTAAGAACAAGGTATCATTTCTAAAAAACTCAACGATTGCTTTTTTCTGCTCATCACCTGTACCGAGTAATTTTGACCCAACCATAGAAAAACCACCATCATAATTTACTCCATCAAAAATGTTTTCAATTCGTATTCGTTTATCATACGAATCAAATCTTGGATAACTAGCATTCTCTGCAGTCATGTTTGCTAATAAATTGTTTGAAAGCTTTCCAATCAAGGGTTGATCTAAGTAAAATGAATTATAAAAAGTTACTGAATCAGCTTCATAAACAGTTGACTTAGTTTGAATTTTGTAATCTCTCAATTCAGCATATACTTCGTCTCCCAAAAGACCGGCACGCTCCCAAGTAACTCTTCCGCCTTGGCCAACCCAAACCCCTTCAGTCGGATAATAGGCTCCTCTTGTATCATAAATTTTCATGCTATCGCGTTTTGCGTAGCAAATCAGGTTTAGTTTTTCAAAATATATCTTAGGTAAACTGTCGTAACCAAATAAGTAATTGCTATTGTTTGACGCCCAAGTTGTTGAAGCCGATGAATAAATAGCATTTTCTTGAAATAAGGTATTACAGAAATCCAAGAATCCTGTAAAATTTCGCTTTCGCTTGTCTTCTAATAATTTAAAAATAATGCCTTGCCAAGCTTCAAAGCTCATCTCTGTTTGATTTTCATCTACCACAAAACTTCCAACTGTAAATAAGAAGTTTCTAAAATCAGGGAAAGCTCTAAATTTCTTTTCCAACATGGTGTTGCAAACTTTGTAAACTCCTTCTCGTTGCTTTTCTGAAAAATAGCCACCATACCACACTGTTTCAAATTGTTTCATAAAGCCTTTTCCTTCTTTCCTTGCACCTGACATAAAAGAATTCATCGTTTCAAAAAACTCAATGGAATCAGTAGGAAACTTAGAAGGAGTTTGTGCTTTTAATTCAAGGTTAGAAAGAAAAAAAATAATGAGTATAAAAATCTTGACGAATAACTTTTGCATCATTTTCATGGTTGATTATTAACTAGTGTAAAAGAAAGAAATTTAGTTTGCTCTTTGACTGAATCAAGCTGAAAGATACTAGAAAGTATTAACAATTCAGTCTAAAATCAGCCCTTTTGCAAATGCAATGCCACTTGTTGTCTTTTTTTGAACTATCAAAAAATGCTTTTCTTCCCTATTAGACTTTTTCTCTTAAATTTGTTAAGCTAGAAGTAGTCTAACTTGTTATTTTTTTTTGAGAAAGTAGTTTTACAAAAGATTTATAACTGAAAACTAAAATACAAGTTGCTTTTTTACGGACATAAAATGAAATTTAATTATATATACAATGAGAACTCAATATGTAACAGATAATAACGGTAATAAATTAGCCGTAATCCTTCCAATAGATGAATATAATAAAATGGTGGATGACATTGAAGAACTCGAAGACATTAAGCTTTATGATAAATCAAAAAATGAAGACACTGGTGAACGCATTTTATTTTCTGATTATTTAAAAAACAGAAAGTCTAAAAATGGCTAATTACACTATTTTATTATCAAAAAAAGCTCAAAAGCAATTAGATAAACTTTCAGACTCAATTGCCGAACCTATTATTGATGCTATTTCTGATTTGCAGCATAATCCTAGACCAATCGGGTATAGAAAATTAAAAGGAAGAGATGGCTTAAGAATAAGAATCGGTAATTATCGAGTAATCTACGATATATATGATAATGAACTTATCGTTGATGTCATAACAATCGGACATAGAAAAGCAATTTATAAGTAAGAAAAAATTCTCAACCCTTTTGCAAATGCAATGCCACCCAATGATCTTTTTGTAATTGATTTTGAAGGGAGTAATTAATCAGCGGGTCAGTCGCAAATAAATCAGCGACATCGTGTTCGTAAAAGCCACTTAATAAGATGGATCCATTTGGTTTTAATGCCTTGTCATAATGCTTCAAATCTGCTTGAAGGGTATTTTTATTGATATTGGCTAGAATTGAATCATACACTTCAGCTTTGTCAGCTATTAAGCTTGCATCTCCTAAAAAAGCATTGATGGACTCACAGTGATTTCGCTTAAAATTTTCTTGCATGTTTTCATAAGCCCATTCTTCAATATCAATTGCAACAATTTCAGTAGCTCCTAACTTAGCTGCTAAAATGGCTAAAATTCCCGTTCCACTGCCCATGTCGAGCACTGATTTATTTTCAAAATCAATGCCTTGCATTAGCTCCACCATCATCTGCGTAGTTTGGTGGTGTCCAGTTCCAAAAGACATTTTCGGTTCAATGAGCAACTCGTGTTTAAATCCACTTTTAGGCTCGTGAAAAGGTGCCCTAATGATACAAAAATCAGTAACTTCAACCGGAGAAAAACTTTCTTCCCATTTTTGATTCCAGTTTTCTTTTTTGATTTGAGTAATTTCAAATGAAAGTTTGCATTCTGAACTAAAATGATCTAACAATTGAATGATTGCCAATTCATCAAACTCAGTCTCTTGAATGTATGCCTTAAGTTTTGAATCACTTTCCTCTTCAACAAAACTTTCAAAACCAATTTCGGCAAGCATTGCCACCAAAATTTCAGCGAAAGGTGTAAATGGCTTTATTGTGAAATTTACTTCAAAATAACTCATGCCTCCATCGCATTTACAATAGATAGAAAGCTTTTAGCATCGAGTGAAGCACCGCCAATTAACCCACCATCTATGTCCTTCATTCCAAAAAGAGATGAAGCATTATCAGGCTTTACACTGCCCCCATAAAGTATGCTTGTAGCCTTTGCTTTTTCAACAGAGAAATTTTGCTCAATAAGACTTCTTATAAATTCGTGCATTTCTTGAGCTTGATCTGCAGAAGCTGTTTCTCCTGTTCCTATTGCCCAAACCGGTTCATAAGCAATGCTAATTTGAGAAAACTCCCCAGCTGTAAATTGCCATAATAGCGCTAGCTGTGATTTAATGCAATCAAAGTGAATATTGGCTTTTCTTTCTTCCAATAATTCGCCACAGCAAAAAATTACTTTGATTCCTTGATTCAACAATGCTTTAACTTTGGCAGCCAAAACATCATCGGATTCTTTAAAAATACTTCTTCGTTCAGAGTGTCCTACCAAACAATAAGTTACTCCAACTGATTGTAACATACTAGTGGAAACTTCACCTGTGTAAGCTCCATCTTCAAACTGAGAATTATTTTGTGCTCCCAATTGCAATCCACTTTTTGAAATAAGCTTTTGGACCTCTGGAAGGTGAATAAACGAAGGAATAATTACTACTTCATTTCCTTCTGGTAATTCATTCAATCCATCTAAAACATCTTTGGCAAGTGCTTTACCTGCTTCAATGTCTAAATTCATTTTCCAATTTCCCGCAACTATTTTCTTTCGCATTTTTTTCCTTTAATCAATGGCTAGACCCTTACACGCGGATCTAAAACGCCATAAATGATATCCACCACTATATTTATGAGGACAAATATAACCGCTATAATTAAGACAGCGCCCATTACTATTGGTAAATCATATTTTTCAAGCGCATTTACAATCTCCCATCCAATCCCTTTCCAAGAAAAAATAATTTCTACAAATACAGCCCCTGCCATTAAACCAGCAAACATTCCTGAAATTGAAGTAATAACAGGATTTAGTGCATTTTTTAAAACGTGTTTAAACAAAACATTTTTAAAAGACAGACCCTTTGCTTTGGCTGTTCGAACATAATCCTGAGAAAGCACTTCTAATAAGGAATTTCGACTAAGCTGTAAAATAACTGCTAATGGTCGAATGCCAAGTGTTAGAGCCGGTAATATCAAATTTGAAAAATTGAGGTATTCTCCTCTGCCCAAATCATCGACTTCATAAAGACTACCTGCCATGTTTAATCCAGTGTATTCTACTAACACGAAACCAAACAACCAAGCAAAAATGACCCCTACAAAAAAGGAAGGCAATGCCATGCCTAAAGTGGCTAAAAATAATAATAAACGATCAATCCACTGGTCTTGAAAAAGTGCAGAAACTATTCCCAAAAACAGGCCTAATAGTGTGGCAAAAAAAATGGCAGAAATTGCAAGAACGGCAGTTTCCGGCAAACTCTCAAATAAAATTGAAGACACTTTCTTATTAGTTTGGTAAGACCTTCTCAAATAGGGCTTTTTAATAACAACCTTAAACTTTTCGAAACTCATTAAAGCCTTACCTCCATAAAGCTCAGGGCGATAATATGTGGTACTTTCTTCTTCATTAAAATGAAGCGATATTGGCGACAAGTCATTTAAATAAAGGGCATATTGAAACCCAATGCTACGATCCAGTCCTAATTCTCGGTTAATTTCATCGATTGCAGCTTGATCGGCCCTTTGCCCAAGCATCATCCGACTCGGATCACCGGGAAGGATATTGAAAATTAAAAAAACAAGAGATACAACGCCAAATAGAACTAAAAAACCATAACTCAATCGACGAATGATGAATGCAAGCATGTAAGTAACTTATTGCTTCAATTCATTCACATTGGGGACTTCATTTTCATGCCATTTCCCAAGAACAGTTCCGTTTTCAACATACATTAAGCCAGGGTTTGAGCGCACCATGGTTTTAAGCACGATGCCATCAACCACCAAGAAATCAAAATTTAGTTGATGTTCTGCAATGAATACATCTTTCTGTTTTTTTCCGGCAGCGGATAAGCCCACCACTTTAATTCCGTTTTGCTGTGCAGCTTTCGCCAATTCCTTGATTTCATTTAGATGCGCTGTACTTGTTAAATCTAAATCATAACAAACCACCCACAAAGCTTTAGGCTCGGCTAAAAACAAATCAGTAATTTCTTCATTTTCATGTGTTAAAACAGAAAGGTCGGTAATTTTCGCCTCATCTCCTTTTTCAATCAACTTACTGTCAGTACTTTGCCATTCCCACGCTTTGTCTTCCCAAATTTTTGAAGCATTGTACTCAGAATCATTCATTTCCTTTACTTCTCCTGTATTTTTGTTTTTGTAAACCAAGATATTTTGATACACAGAAGGTTTGGCATTGGGTGGCAACTTCATCTGTTCTGGTATATTTTTTCCTATCGCATATGGTCTGAAATCTCTAAAAGGCAGGTATTCTACCGCAGCAATTGTTACATATAAACTATAGAAAAGCGATAAAACCACTGCTGTTGCAGCCGCCTTATTTTCTTTTTCAGAAAGGTATTTTACGATTAAACTCAACCACAATACAATGGTGACTTCAATAATCATGAACCAATCCAACATTCTGGAAAGTGGAAATAACAATAAGGTTGAAAGAAAAAATAAAATCACCCAATCACTCATTTTCTTGTATGGTTTGATTTCCTTTTGTTTGAAGAAAATGAGGAGTATAAATACCAATAAAATCAAATCTTTGTAAAATGATTCCCAAGGAGTGAGAGGAATTGCATCTCCAAAGCAACCACAAGAACGAACAATTTCAAAAATGGCAGATGCTCCGGTTAAAATGGTAAAAAAGACAATCATGATCAAGAGCGACCAAGAAACGATTTTCATTTGATAACCAACCAACAAAGCTACTCCGAGAACAATTTCAACAATGCAAAGCAAAGCAGCTAAAGGCACTAAAATTTCGTGCAACCAGCCCCAATCCATTCCAAACTCAACAAAGTATTCTTCCAATTTATATGAAAAGCCGAGCGGATCGTTTGCTTTAACCAATCCACTAAAAATAAATAAGTTACCGACTAATAAGCGTGCAATTCCTAATATATATTTCATCTGTTTATCTATTTATTTTAATAATAACCAAAAATAAGCAGTGGAGTTTAAAATCTCAATTGCTTAACAAGTCTTAAGCCTTCAGTTCTTCGTTTAGTTTAATTAAAGCAAAGATGGCATAATTTATCATGTCGTAATAATTGGCATCAATGCCTTCTGAAATCAGTGTTTTACCTTGATTGTCTTCAATTTGCTTAATGCGCAATAATTTTTGAAGGATTAAATCTGTTAAAGATGAAATGCGCATTTCTCTCCAAGCTTCATCGTAATCGTGGTTTTTATTTTCCATCAAGCTTTTGGCTTTATGAATGTAATTTTCATACAATTCAGATGCAATTCCTGCTTCCAAATCCGAGTCTTCACTTATTCCCAACTCCAATTGAATGAGCGCCATCACTGAATAGTTGACAATTCCGATAAACTCAGGCAAAACTCCCTCATCCACCCTACTGTGGCCTTTTTCTTGAATGCTTCTTATTCGTTTTGCTTTGATGTAAAGTTGATCGGTTAAAGAGCTAGAGCGCAATACTCTCCAAGCACTTCCGTAGTCTTTCATCTTTTTTTGAAAAATATCTTGGCAAGCCTTAACGGCTTCATCATATTGTTGAGATGTATTTGACATGCTTTTCAGTTAATTTTGTTGCACTATGAAAATGAAAAACGAAAATAGCCCTTTTCAAAATAAATCAAGCCTTCGAGTGAAAGGAAAATTAATGGATTTATCCACACCTAAAGTAATGGGCATTATCAACCTCACTCCAGATTCATTTTATGCTGAAAGTCGTGTTCAACAAGAAAAAGCATTGAAAATTCGAGTTGAAAAAATGCTAAAAGAAGAAGTAGATATTGTTGATTTAGGTGGCTTTTCATCTCGTCCAGGTGCTGAGCTTATCGACGAAACAGAAGAACTTCAACGATTGATTCCTGCTATAAAATGCATTGTAGGTGAATTCCCAGAGCTCATTATTTCTGTTGATACCTATAGAGCGAACGTTGCAGAAATTGCTGTGGACAATGGTGCGGCAATAATCAACGATATTTCAGGTGGACTTTATGACGAAAGAATGTTTGAGTGCATTGCAAAATTAAAAGTACCCTATGTGTTAATGCACCTAAAAGGTGAACCTAAAAACATGCAAAGTCAAGCTGAATATGACAATGTGGTGACTTCAGTTTTTCACTTTTTCAATCAACAAATCACTCTGCTTAGGGATTTAAATGTTAGCGATGTGATTTTAGATGTGGGTTTTGGATTTGCAAAAGATTTAAGCCACAATTATCAATTGTTAAAAAATTTAGCCTATTTTGGTGCTTTAGGATGTCCGCTTTTAGTGGGTTTAAGTAGAAAGAAAATGATTCAAAAAGTAATTGATGTTCCAATTGAAGATTCTTTGAATGGGACTACTGCCGCACACATGATTTCTCTGCTCAATGGCGCTTCAATTTTAAGGGTTCACGATGTGAAAGAAGCAAAAGAAGTCGTTAAACTATTCAATTATTATCAAAACCAA
Source organism: uncultured Flavobacteriales bacterium (assembly GCA_963973975.1). GTDB lineage: Bacteria > Bacteroidota > Bacteroidia > Flavobacteriales_E > Vicingaceae > UBA1494_A. The sequence continues at coordinate 18,671 of CAXBCF010000011.1, read as the reverse complement.
TAAAACGGCATGATTCAATTTCTACCTATACGTTGGCTCGATCTTTTAGACATCCTTTTGGTTGCCTTTTTACTTTTTCAAGTTTATAAATTGATTAAAGGCACTGTTGCCATCCGTATTTTTCTTGGAATTTTGGCGATTTACCTTCTGTGGAAAATTGTTTCTGCCATGCAAATGGAATTGCTTTCAGAAATTTTGGGGCAGTTTATTGGAGTTGGAGTTTTAGCCTTGATTATCGTATTTCAGCAAGAAATTAGGCGTTTTTTATTACTACTAGGATCCCAAAGTCCTTTTGGTGGAAAAGGATTGGTTCGCAAATTTCTAAAGTGGTCGAAACAGAGCAATGAGGAAAGTCAAGAAAATATTAACGCAATTGTTCGTGCTTGTGAAAAAATGAGCAGAACAAAAACCGGCGCTTTGATTGTCATTAGTCTTGAAGGTGATTTGAGTTTATTTACTGAAACAGGAAAACAACTTGATGCCGTTATAACTACAGTTTTACTTGAAAGTATTTTTTTCAAAAATTCTCCTTTGCATGATGGTGGAGTGATTATTTATCAAAATAGAATCAAGCGAGCGGGATGTGTTTTTCCTATCTCAGAAAATCCAAGCTTACCTCAAAAATATGGTCTACGACACCGAGCGGGAATTGGAATAACAGAAAATTCTTCGGCTATCTCCATCATGATTTCTGAGGAAAGTGGAGAAATCTCTGTTGCAATTGAAGGCAGAATCAAACCCATTTTAGACAATGAGAATTTAAAGGATTGGTTGAACAGTCATATACCAACAAATGCTTAAAAATTAAACCAATTGAAGTAAAGTCTGTTATAAAATGACCGTAATCAAAATTTGAAATTGAAATCAATTCTATTAAAAGCTTTTTTTAGCTTAATTCCATTCGTATTTCTTTTTCTCACAAGCTCAATAGCTAAGTCACAAAACAAACCAATATGGGTTAGTTTAAGTCACGACAATGACATCCTTTCTTTGAATGTAAAAACTGATCGCTACTACTCATTTGGGGCTTTGGTGGAATTCGCACAATTGCACAAGCAAATAGACACCAATCAAAATAATTTTTCAAAATGGAATAAATTACACAGTGTCTCATTGGGATTCAAAGCATATACTCCCGATCATTACCTTGAAAATCCACTACCTGAGCAACAGCGCCCTTTCCTAAATCACAGCTTTTTGACATTGGAGAAAATGTACTCGAATCAAGAAGTTTACTTTTCGTATGGCTTGCAAATTGGAACAACTGAAGGACTATTTAATGCAGGGAAACTACAAAATTGGATACACGATAATTTTAGTGGCGATGTGCATGTTGATGGATGGGAAAATCAAATTGAGCAAAGACCAACCCTTCAGTTGCTTTTTGACTGGAACATTAAAATCAAAGATTTAAAAAATCATGATTTATTCTTTGGAAGCAGTCAAGCTATTGGTAATCTCTTCACTTTTATGGAACCCCAGCTTTTTTACAGAAGAAACATTTCTGATGTAATTGGTTTCTTGCCTTTCGAATACAACCAAGAAGCCAATCGCAAACTCAATGTAGAATTGAGCATAGGATTTCGATACGAATTTTACAATGGTTCATTAAGAGGTGATTATTTCAATCAAGTAAGGCCTGAACTAGAATCTTACATTCAAAAAGTATTGTTTACCGCTTCAGGAAAACTAAGGTATGAATGGGAAAACTTCAGTTTCTTTTACGCCAATTTCTTTAATTCCAAACGCCTGAGAAATGATGCCAATCACATTTACGGCAGTTTGGGAATGACAATAAGAATCAACTAATTAAACAGCTTTATTTGCTGCTTCAATAGAATCTCGAATTTCAAATTCACGAATCAATTCCTCAGGTGTTTTACCCATGTTTTTGATGGAGTATTCTGCATCATCCACCATATCGTGATTCGGAAATTCTTCTATAAATTTTCTGTAAAGTCTTTCAGCTTCTTCGTAGTTTCTAGTTTGATTTTCAACAATAAAAGCTTTCAAAAATAAAGAGTAAGGCCTTTTCTCAAAGTCTTTGTATTCATTGTAAAGTTGATCGAGGTAACGAATGGCTTCCACAGGCAATTCGTAAGCCATTGCCATTTCTCCTGCTTTGTATAAAAACTCAGGTGCTTGTTCATAGTTCCCAAAACGAAAACCAAATTCAGCATAAGCACGCATCAATAAAATACCTCTTCGATTATTAACACCATTGCCTTCTTTTTCAAGTAATTGCTCCCTTTTCTCAATTTCCTTTAGTAAATTATCCAAATTGAGTTTACTAATATCAATTTCTTCTTCTAAATTTTCATTTTGATTCGAATCTTGATTGCCGCCACCTCCACAGGCTACTGTGAAAAAAGCCAAAAGTGTTAAAAATGCGAGTTGTTTCATCAATTTCATAAGTTTCAATTTTTAAGATTTAGGAAATTTCATTCTATAAGACACCTTAACGTTGCCTTTAGAGATATTATTGAGTTTAGCACGTAAAAGTCGTCTTTTTAATGGACTCAAGTAATCAGTAAATAAAATTCCTTCAATGTGGTCGTATTCATGTTGAATGATTCTTGCAGCTAAACCTTCAAAAGTTTCTTCTACTAATTCAAATTTGCGGTTGTAATATTCAACAGTAATTTTTGGTTCTCTGTAAACATCTTCTCGTATTCCCGGTATACTCAAACAACCTTCTTGAAAAGGCCACTCCTCACCTTCTTCCTCAACAATAATTGGATTAATGAAGGTTCGTTTGAAGTTTTTCAAGCCTTTTTCTTCCTCTTCAAAAGGTGACGCATCTACAATAAACAAGCGAATGGATTTACCAATTTGAGGCGCTGCTAGTCCAACACCTTCAGCTTCATACATGGTTTCAAACATGTTGTCAATCAACTGATCCAATTCAGGATAATCACTGCTAATTTCGGCTGCTTCTTTCTTTAAAATTGGGTCGCCGTAAGCTACAATAGGTAAAATCATGGCGCAAAAATAAGCAAGGGAGCTTAGTTATTAATTTTTAGTGTTTAGTTTTTAATTCTTAATTCATCAATTCTTAATTCTTAATTCATCAATTCTTAATTCTTAATTCATCAACTCTTAATTCTTAACTCTTCATTCTCAATTTCCAAAACCCATCTTCAAACTAAAAACAGCTACTTTCAATTTAAGGGCAATATTCTTAATTTTGCAAGCCTAAGAAAAATTCCTAAAAGCATGAACGAGTCGACAACAAGCGAAGCAACGAAAGAGCAAACACTCTCGAAAGAAGCATTTAAAACAGCTATTTTAGAGGATTACAAAATAGCAAACATCAGCAGAGAAACTTCGCTTTTGGGAAGAAGGGAAGTGTTGACTGGAAAAGCAAAATTTGGAATTTTTGGAGACGGAAAAGAAGTTCCGCAACTAGCTATGGCTAAGTTTTTTCAACCTGGAGATTTCCGATCAGGCTATTACCGCGATCAAACTTTTATGATGGCAATTGGACAGTTGGATGTAGAAAAATTTTTCGCCCAATTGTATGCCAACCCTTCTGTTGAAGAAGAACCTGCTTCAGGTGGACGCTCGATGAATGGACATTATGCTTCTCGAAGCTTAGACGAACAAGGACATTGGAAATCCTTGAAAGACATTAAGAATTCTTCTGCTGATATTTCACCAACTGCGGGACAAATGCCTCGTTTACTTGGCTTGGCTCAAGCTTCAACTGTTTATCGAAATAATCCGCTCTTACCGAAAGACAATTTATTTAGCCGAGAAGGCAATGAAGTTGCTTTTGGAACCATTGGCGACTCCAGTACATCGGAAGGCTTGTTTTGGGAAAGCATTAATGCAGCAGGTGTTTTGCAAGTGCCAATAGTGATGTCGGTTTGGGATGATGGACACGGAATTTCTGTTCCTAAAAAATACCAAACTACCAAAGAAAGTATTTCTGAGGTTTTGAAAGGGTTTCAACGTGAGAAAGGAAAAACCAATGGCTTCGAAATTTTTAAAGTTAAAGCTTGGAACTACCCTGCACTGATTGAAACCTATGAAAAAGCAGTAAAAATTGCTCGTGAAGAGCATGTTCCTGTGCTTATTCATGTGGAGGAAGTAACGCAACCTCAAGGACATTCAACTTCTGGTTCACACGAGCGCTACAAATCAAAAGAGCGTTTGAAATGGGAAATTGATTTCGATTGCATTACTAAAATGGGCGATTGGATGCTTGAAAAAGGCATTGCAACTGAAGAGGAATTAAAAGCCATTCAAGAAGAAGCGAAAAAAACAGTTCGTGAAGCAAAAAAAGCAGCTTGGGATTCATTCAGCAATGCCATTAAAAAAGAGCGAGATGAAGCAATTTCTCTCATTCAAGCTCTTGAAAAAACGAGTGACAAAGCTGATGAAATTAAATCCATTTCAGGACAACTTGCTGCAAATACAGATCCTATTCGCAAAGATGTTTTAAGTACTGTTCGAAAGGTTATTCGCATTTGTCGATTTGAAAACTCTGATGAAAAAACGGCATTAGCAACTTGGTATTCCAACATGCAAACGCTGAACAATCAACGTTTCAGCGGGAATTTATACAGTGAATCTTCGCTTAGTCCGCTTCACATTGAAGGTGTGGAAGTTGAATACGATGAACAAGCCGAAGAAGTAGATGGCCGCGTAGTTTTGAGAGACAATTTCGATAAGTTGTTAGAAAAATACCCTGAAGTATTGATTTTTGGAGAAGACTCTGGAAAAATTGGTGATGTGAACCAAGGTTTGGAAGGTTTGCAAGAAAAATACGGCGTGTTGAGAGTTAGCGATACAGGAATTCGCGAAGCTACCATTGCCGGACAAGGAATTGGAATGGCCATGAGAGGCTTGCGCCCCATAGCTGAAATTCAATACTTGGATTATTTACTTTACTGTTTACAATTGTTGAGCGATGACTTGGCAACTGTTCAGTACCGCTCTGCTGGTGGACAAAAAGCTCCATTAATTGTGCGAACAAGAGGTCACCGTTTGGAAGGCATCTGGCATTCTGGTTCTCCAATGGGAGCGATCATCAATGCTGTTAAGGGAATTCATGTTTGTGTACCACGCAACTTGACTACTGCTGCAGGTTTTTACAATACATTGTTGGAAGGCGATGACCCTGCTTTGATTATTGAACCATTAAATGCTTACCGAACCAAAGAAAAAATGCCTACAAATTTGGGAGAATTTAAAATTCCTCTGGGAATTCCCGAAATTGTAAAAGAAGGAAAAGACATCACCATTGTATCTTATGGTTCTACTTGCAACTTGGCCGAACAAGCCTTACCTGAATTAGAAGCGTTAAACATTGATGTGGAATTAATCGATATTAGAACATTAATGCCATTTGATCGAAACAATTCAATTGTTGAATCCCTGAAAAAGACAAACAAAGTTATTTTCTTAGACGAAGATGTAAAAGGTGGAGGTTCCGCATACATGATGCAAAAAGTATTGGAAGAGCAAGGCGGGTATTATCACTTAGATGTTGCACCTAAAACGCTTAGCGCTAAAGATCATCGACCTGCTTATGGAACAGATGGAGATTACTTCTCAAAACCAAGCATTGAGGACATGGTGGAAGCCTGCTATGAACTTATGAGGGATGTGAATCCTACAGATTTTCCGAAATTGTATTAAATCTTAACTTCATCATTTTTATTGAGTAAGACAAATGTTAGCTTGATACTAATTTCTTAAGTAAATTATTATTATCGTTGCTAGAATAATTAGAAAGGAGTATAAATCAAGTGATTTTGGATTAAATTTTCCTTTTGCCCATAATACCAATGTTACTACAGGTAGGACAACTATTAATAGAATCATCGGTAGCCATAGAATTTCAAATATTGCGCCTGATATTGCAAAATGATAGACATTCACAAACTGTGCTAAACACCAAAAAACAGAAGTTGAAATGCATAAGATAAAAACTATTCGAGAATTAATCATTAATTTCTTCTATTGGTGATAAATTTATATCAACTAAGGTAGGTGAAAATTCCTTTACTATCGAGCGATTGCATCGCGTGGTCAAATTGTACAAACCTTCTGGATGTTGAAATTTGTAATTCCTACTCAGGAGTTAAAAATACTAATTTTCTGTTTTTAATGCTTTAGTAACACACGCGATGCAATCGTTCGTTAGCGGTGAACAATGTCAAGGAATTTAGAAACGATATCTGATTTGTCCTGATCTAATAATCTCTCAAGCCAAATATTTTTGTCAACAAGGTATCTTACTTTTGTCTCCAATCAAGTGCTTTTTTTTGTAAATCAATCGAGTTGTAATTTTCTCCTTTTAATCCTCCAGCCCATTCTTGGGTTAATTTTCTTGATTTTTTAATTGATCTTTTATTAATCAAATAATCCAAATAATTATCTAATTCGTTGATCAAATCAGGAGTTAATTGGTTTATTTTTATCTCAATATCTTTTATCGTTCTCATATCATAAATGTACGAAAAATCAAAATCTATCAAATGATCATTTTTTTGAAAACGAGTGTTTCACCATTGGTTAACGGCCAAGTATAAGAGCAGTAGCGGATTTCAAGGCGGTTACCTGTCCGCCACCACAAAAGTTTATTAAATGCACAGACCTTGATTTTACCACTATGCCCGCTATTGCTTTTATACAGTGTTGTATGCCCGTGCCTTCTTTTCGTCCGTGCGGTTGGGCAGCCATACTCTTTGGCAAGTTTTGGTTTGTGCGGCTGCTTTGAGCGACTTGCCAATGTGTATGGATGCGAAGGGTAGGCATGTCTTAATATTTTCTTTCGGTTTTCAATTGAGTTCCTGTTGCAGTAAACACTATTTCTTCCCAATAGTCAGCGTTCTTAGTCTTGTCGGATTTTACATAGTTTTTTTCGTAGAACGATTTCAGATTTTCGTTACCATGTTTCAGTTCTCCTTTTACACCATTTTCAGTAACCCAATAATTGACCATGCCTTTAGAAATTACTGAATCCCTATCAGGTTCTTTTAATAGGCGAAAGTCATCTTCAAGCTTTATCTCAAATTTGTATGTATTCGCACCGTCAGCGGTGGTCAATTCAAATTCTACTTGTTCGCCTCTTTTTGCAAAAGGTTCATTCTTTATTTCACGTAGCGCTTTGAGTGTTTTCAAACAGCCATCAATTTCGCTATTGAATTTTGGAACATCATAACTGTCGTGGCTTGTTGGATTTAGCACGAATTTTCTATGGCTGTCTAATTCCTCAAAAAGTACTTTGTCTAATTCAGCGTTTTCTGCAAATCGCAAGCATTGTTGAATTAAACCGTTCAAGTCATGCAGATTATATTCAACCGTATGTTGCCATTTTTTGGGTAAAAAGTCCTTACAAAAGGATTCCGCTTCTTTTCTCAGGAAATTCCCCGCAATCTCATATTCTTTCAGATTGAAATACTTTTCCGCTTTGTCCAAATAGGTGTCAGATTCTTTAATGTATGGCTGTGGAATGCCGTCTTTCTCACATTCAAACATTTCAATGTATTTCCAGTCTTCTTGACCAAATTTTTTAATTCTATGGCGCAGTAGTTCAAAGAAATTTCGGTCGTGTGTGAGAATGATCAGTTGGTACTTTGAAAACTCTTGCAGGATAATATCCAGAACCTTTTCTCGATTGCTCATATCCAAGCTTATAAGCAAGTCATCAAGCACTAAGAACTTTGCTGTGTCGTCTGCCAGATTCGAAGAATCAATTTTTTGGTCGAGCATTGCAAAGCGAATTGAAAGGGCTATTGCCGTGAGTTTTGCCTCATTCAAAAAGGTATGTGGTCTTGTTACTAAACGCTTTTCTTCGGCTAAATTTTCATGGTTGAAATGCGTATGAACATAAATCTTGGGTGGTATGGTCTTATGATTGCGTTTGGTTGTGCTTCCTTTCTCAAAAGCATCATAGGTGCACGGCTCAGGGTCAAAACTGATGGTGAAAGGTTGTTTGAATTTTTCCAAATACTCATTGACAGATTCTACAATGGAATCAAAGTAAAATTGAAGTTCAGTATTGAATTTCTCAACGGCTGCAGCAAATGTCTTGTACGGCTGCTCATGCATTTTGCCTCTTGGCTGCATACCTTTTCTAATGTACTCCCACCAGTCTTGTGCATTGGCAGTAGCAGGCGCTCCGTCATGCCTAACCAATACTTCCCTGAAGTTGATAAACATTAAAGTGTCTTTATCCATCAAAGGAAAAAGGTCAATCTTGAATGGGTTTTTGAAGTCGTGGACTTTTGAGAGCAGCTTGTAATTAATCAACTCACTTCCTTGGGTTGCTTGTAGTACAAGCGTATCTGATCTTGTTGGACGGGTGTTTACTACCGTGTTGGAAATGGTTTTCTCACTGATGGATTCATGGTCATCTTCAAAAACGATTTTGATGTAGCTGTCCTCTCCATCCGGAGCAAAACGGTTTCTTAAATTCTCGTCATGCCTTGGGTTAAAGTACTTCTGAACTTTGCTTGGGTCTGCCTTAAAAACGCTCTGCAAGAAGGTATATAAAGCCCAATACAAACTACTTTTCCCGCTACCGTTTTCTCCAAAGATTAAAGCATGGTTTCGCTCTAAATCAATCGTTACTTCCCCGTAGAAGAACTTAAAATGCTTGAGCTTGATTTGCTTAATCTTGTTCATCACTTAGCAGCTTTAATCGGCATTACAATATCTGCCAGTTTGATATCCATTAATTTTAGGTTGTTGCGGATTTCATTGTCTTTCGCCCGCAACTTCTGATAAGCACGGTGGATGATTTCAATTTGCTCTTTTTCCGATTTGCCCTCAATGCTCTCAAAGTCCCGCTCTGCGTATTTGATAAATTCAATACCTGACTTTTCAAAGTCTTCTTTAAAGTACAATTCCATCACCATAGCATCTATTACTTCTTCAAATAATTGGGCAATGTGGGAGTTGGGGACGTGGGGATTAATGTTGTCGTATTTGCCCAATGAATTAATGAAAGTCATGTAATCCGCCATGTTTTCAAAAGGCAAGTTACTTTCAGGTTTGGCAATTGGTAAAAGCTCTATGGTTGCTTTCTTTAAGGTAAATGCTCCCCCTGCCGTCATTACTCCAATAAATTTGAAGTAAAATTCTAAAACTTTGCTGTTCAAGATAACCAGTAAAGTCCTAATCGAGAACTTCTCCGAAACCAAGAAAAAACCACCACTTGTTAAGTAATGGCAATCATTATCAATAGCATATCCCCATTGGTCAGCGGTAAGTGGCCAAACTATTTTTTGTTTCTCAAATAAATCAAGAAAAGCACAGTTTCTCAAATTAGTCCAGTGATATCCCTTATCTGTTCTGTTAGAAACTTTTCCCCCAGATTCATTATCAATTCTAACTAAATAAGAATAAATGTTAGGGTAATCTTTTTCAACGTCAATTCTTTTAGCAAAGCCTTTTTGACCATTATGAGAATTAATTAGAAAACGGTCTTTGTATTCCTTTTTGTATTTTTTTATATCTCGCCCAAGAATTAAGGGTTTTAAAATATCTCCCTTAAGTTCAAGCATTACATCTTTTTCTACTACAAACGCAGGATCATAACCCGTTGTAACACCTCTTTTAATTTCAACACCAACAATGTCCTTGAGTGAAATACCAGCTTGCTCAATTTTATTTTTAATTGATGCTTCATTACCCTTTAAAAACACCCATTCGGCATCTGATAAAGTTGGTTGTTTGTAGATTCTCTCACGCTCTCGTAATTTTTCCTTAAAAGCTGTTTTCCAATTGGGTTCATTGTGGAATTCGTAATAGGCAAAACTATTATCTTTTAGTGTTGAAGAGTTTTCAGACAGATAAACAACACTTGAAACCAAAACACCTTTGAAAACTTCAACTTGTTCAAAGTTTATTATTTGATTGATGTTTCTTTGAGTTAAATAGCTTCTCAAGGCTCTACCATAGCCGGTATTAAAAAATTTATTTGTGCTGATATAACAGAGAGTTCCGTTTTCCTGCAACACATTAAAAGCTGCTTCAAAAAAATACACACTTAAATCTGAACTACCTGTATAAACTTCATAATGAGGCTTCAACTTACTTGCAATATGTTTTAGTTTTTTATGCTCTACATAAGGCGGATTTCCAATTACCACATCAAATTTCTCCACGCCAAACATCCATTTAGGGTCAAACCAATCTGATTTTTCGTGGCCAAAAGGATTCCAGGTACTGAGTTGGTAAGCTCTGCTTGCTTTGTCAGAAAATAAACTCAGTTGGTCTTTAAACATTTTTTGCTGCACCTTTAAAAACTGCTCCTTGATGCGTTGCTTTTGCTTGCCGTAGCTTTGGATGTAGTCGTTTCGGAGTTCTTCCAACTCCTGCATTTCTTCCCAGTTGTCAAACAAGCCACGCTGTGCATTATCGTCAGGGAGTTTAATCAGGGTATCAGCCGTTACAAACTTAAATTCTAGGTTGGGTAAAGGTTCAATGCCTCTGTTGGGTTTGTTTTCGTCAATATTTTCATCTACCACCAAAGAAAGGAAGCAACGCAATTTGGAGATTTCGGCTGCTACAGGTTGTATATCCACCCCGTAAAGAGAGTTTTGAATCACCCCAATTTTGCGGGCATATTCTACGCCCGAGGATTCTAATTTTTCTTTGAGTTGTTTACGAACAATGGCATTAGAAACACGAGCCACTTGTCTTTTTTTCCACCACGCTGCATCAGGGTCGAGTTTTTGCAGGGCTTGCACAATCTTTTGCAACACACCCATAGGGAAAGCTCCTGAACCACAAGCAGGGTCAAGGATTTTTACTTGGTCAAGAGCATCTAAAATGGCTTCCGTTTCTGCTTTGGTAAAATCAAAGTCCTGCTTGTCCATCATTTTAAAGATGGGGCGGAGTTGGTCTTGTGGCAAATTGGTTTTATTGTGGATGTATTGCACCAAACTTTCGGTGGCCATGTAGTCCACAATTTCTCTTGGCGTATAAAAACTACCCGTTGCTTTTCGGGCGGTTTCGCCACTGTCAGGGTCTATCTCTGCCAAAAGATTTTCAAAAATACGTCCCAGCATTTCAGGGTCAACACTTACTTCTACATCCGTTACCGAGTTTTCGTCAATGGTGAAGTTGTATTTCTCCAACTCTTCAAAGAACTTCACAAACCATTGGTCGTCAATGTTCAGCGTGTTCAAGTTTTGGCTTAATCCTGTAATGTTGCTCGGCTTGTAATAATCCTGAATGCCCGGCTCAAACAACCCACCGTTTAAGAATGGAATTTGCTCTGCACCAGCGGGTAGATTATCTATACGCTGTTCAACAGGCGTGTTTAAGGTTTGAAAAAAGAGTCGTTCTAAAATGTTGTGGTAGTAGCCAGCGTATTCTTTAACTGCTTTTGAAGAGAGCAAGCTTTCTGGAAGCAACGGGGCTTCGGCATCTGATTTTTTCATTTTGAGAAACCAGCAGAACACTGTTCTACCAATTAATCGCACCGCAAATTCTTTATAGACTATTTTGTATTCTTCATTTTTTGGTACACTCGGTAGTTGTAAAATACCATTACCGTAATCGGTTACTTTTTTTCCTTTGCCGACTTTTCCACCTACCAATTTATAGAAGTACTCTTGAATAGTTTTGTAGAATTCTTCATTCAATGCCTCTACGCTAAAGGCATTGAGGATGTCTTGCAAGGCAAGCGATTTGCCTGAGAGTTTACTCAGTCGGTCTGATGGTGTTCTTACCTTTTCACCTTCGCCCAATAAATAGGTATAGCGTTTAGGTTCGGTGGCTTGTTTTAGAATTTCGCCTTCATCATTCTTCACTAAGATTTCAGAAACAAAAGATAACCTCCATTTATCGTTCTGAACAAATACGATTATAGCTCCATCTACATCATAATCATAAACTTTACGGAGCAATTCCCGTAAACCCACTTTGTTACGTTCCAGCCATACTTCGGGCTTCACTTCAATTTTGTATAAACCAATAATGCGGTCGTCAGTAGTGGTGAAGCTTCCCAATTCAAAAGCGGCATTGGCTTTATCTTCGTTTGGCAGTTGTACTGGTTTAGCCTGAGCTAAAAGCCCCAACTTGGCACCAAAAACTGACTTCAGCACTTCTAGCCATGAAGCATCATCAAAAGCTCGGTTGAATATTTTTTGTAACGTTTTATTATCCATCAGTCAATGTCTTTGTCTAGTTTATTCAATTGGTTTTCGAGCTGCTCAACCGTTGGCAGTTCACTTTCTAGTTCTTTGGGCAGTGCTTGAGTAAGCATATATTCGCTAATGCCAATTGGCTTTTGAATATCCCGAAGGGCGTACTCCGCCTCTATGCTATCTTTGGTCTTGCACAGAATTAAGCCAATACTAGGTTGATCGGTAGGATGTTTGATTTGAGAGTCAACAGCTGAAAGGTAAAAATTTAGTTTCCCAGCATATTCCGGCTTGAACTTACCAGCTTTAAGTTCAATTACCACAAAGCAGCGTAAATGAAGGTGATAGAACAGCAAATCAATAAAATAGTCGTTATCGCTCACCTGTATTGGATATTGGCTCCCAACAAATGAAAATCCCTTACCAAGTTCAATTAAAAATCGAGTAATGTGTTTCACTAACCCATTTTCGATCTCTTTTTCCAAGGCATCATTTTCAAGCCCTAAAAAGTCAAAGTTATAAGGATTGCGAATGGTTTCTTTCGCTAGTTCCGATTGAATTTTGGGCAGGGTTTCTGAAAAATTTGTAATGGCATTGGCTGAAGATTGGTAAAAATTGGCTTTTATCTGCACTTCCAGTTGATCTCGTGACCATCCTTGTTTTACCGTTTCCTGCGCATAAAAAATAGCCGTTTCAACTTCTTTGATTTTGGAAATAATGAGCCGATTGTGGCCCCATGGAATTTGTGCCACAGGCTGTGGCACAAATTCATATTGCTGTGAATAAAACAGATACCATTGCCGAATGGCATAGAGATTACGCTTGGAGAATCCGGTTATCTCCGGAAAGCTTACTCTCAAATCCACAGAAAGCTGTTCCAAAACGGCATCACCCCAAGATGCTTGACTCTGTTTCTGAACAATTTCTCTCCCTAAATCCCAATAGAGTTGAAGCAATTGAGAATTAACCGCAACGGCAGCTTTTAACTGAGCAGATTGAATTTTTGCTTTCAGCTGCTCTAGCCACTGTTTATATGAAGTATCCAATTTCATCAGTCAATAAATGTTTCAGTGATCACAATTTCGGGTGTTACATTCAAGTCAATTTCTACTTGCAGTGAATCTTCATCCTCTCCATTATTAAAGGCATCATACTTTTGGGCAATGGCTACAATCAAGTTATCTGCCTGACCATAGGAAATAGTCTTTTTATCCAATTGCCTTTTTAGCTTTCTGATTTCGTTTGGTAAAGGAGTATAGGTTCCTTTGTCAATTAAATTAAGTAATGCCTCACAGGCTTTTTTGGTGTCTGTCTTCCGGGTAATGGACTTAAAATCACGCATAAACTTTTTGGCTTGTGCGGAAATAGCATCTGCTTTATCAGTGGTAGTTACTGTTTCTGTGGTTGAGCCCAAAAAGTCTTTATCAAATTCAGCTAAAGCTGCTTGTACATTTTCAAAGTGGACAGGCGGAATGTCATATCCTTGTTCGGCTGCTTTGGCTTCAAATTGCTCTACGGCTTCTAAAAATGTCAAGGCTTTTACCTCATTGTCTTTATTCACGCTATAAAACTCCATTTTGTATGGAGATTTAAGGAATATCAGGGTGGTATCTTTCGAATCCTCCGTGTTTACGTTCTTGTTTTTGCGGGCAGTTCTCGCTTTTAGCGGGAAGTTTTTAATTCTCTTAAACTCCTTTGGATTGGTGTCTTTGAACTCTCGAATAAAACGGAGATACAAAAGTCTTTTATCTTCTTCATCAGGCATTCCTTCTTTGAAGAGTTCAAATTGCTCTACCAACTCTTCGTGGGTAAAAACTTGCGTGTCTTCACCATAAGCGGAGTGAAAGCCTTGTAATTTGATTAAGGCATTTTTGTAAAGTTTAATTTCCTCATCACCGTGTTGTGATGGATAAAAAATGTAATTATACACTACACTTGCAACGCTTCCAATTCGGTTGATTCTGCCAATGCGCTGCATCAATCTTGTCGCATTCCAAGGCGTGTCGTAATTTACCAAAACGTTGGCTCTGTGCAGGTTTACGCCCTCTGCCAATACATCTGTAGTAATAAGAATTTGGTAATCATCTTTTCGTTTCCCCGTGTAGTTGGCATCAAAGTTTGCCTGAATGGTTTCAAAAATCTTATTTCTATTTGCAGAGGATATTTTCAATACACCATTGCCTTTATAGGCTTCCAGTTTTTCAGCCAAGTAATCAGCCGTATCATTGCTTTCCGTAAAAATTATAAGCTGTCCAGTCGGGTTTTTGTCCTTATTCAGAAGTTCATTTTCAAGTGCTTGAAACAACTTGTCAATTTTTGGGTCTTCTTTTACCAATTTCCATTCATCATGCAATTCTCTAAGTAGCATCTCATCCTTTTTTAAACCCATCAAAAATTCAGGTTCAAAATCCTCGGCTTTGAAAATGTTATTTTTAGGGTTTTCTGTACTCAACTGAATGATGAGTTCTTCTATTTCTTCCATAGAAAAACCTTTTTCAATCAACTCGTTGATGTTCAAATCAGGGGCAATAAGTACTTTGTCGTTTTCGAACATCTTTATCATTCGCTGTGTGGAAACTAAAAGATTGTTCAATGTGATTTTGAAAGCATGAAAACTGCTTTCAAGTCGCTTAATCATAAGCGTTTTCATGATTCCTGCAAGCGATTTAGAAATCAAAACTGCTTGGTCGTAATAAGTATCCTGAAGCTCTTCATTCAAAAATCGAATAGCTTGATAGCGGAAATAACTGATTTTATCTTCATCAGTCAAATAAAAAACGGTGTGATAAAATAGTTTGCTGAGTTTTGTGTCTAGATTATATTCGACCGTTTTTAATGGGGCTATTTCAGGGAAGATGATTCCTTGTTCCTTTAAATCGTCTATGTATTTTGGGTAATTGGTTAAATCCCTTCGGGTTCTGCGCACTGTAATTTGTGAAATTACCTTTTCCCTTATCGTGTTGTATATCTCCCTAATCTGATTAATGTTTGGTTCATCATCCCGCATTAATTCTCGATATTCTCGAATAATGGGGCCAAAGAATGATTGAAGGTTCGTAACAGGAAGTGTGCTTCTGCGGGCATCTTGAAAAAGCAACAATTGATAGTACAAGTCCTGCGGACGGTTATTCAAAGGCGTAGCAGAAATCAGAATGATTTTTTTGTTTTTGCCTTTTACCAAACCTTCCCCGTTACGTGGTGCTTTGCAGATTCTTTGAAGAAGTCCAAAGCTTTGGGAGGTGTGATTTCTGTATTTGTGGGCTTCATCAACCAAAATCAAATCGTAATCTTCCTTTGCCCAATAATTTAAATCTTCACCATTAACGATTTTTTCAAGTCGACCATTCGTGATAAACTTTGTGTGTCGATCAATACCAAACATTCTGAAAGTGCTTTTCCAGTTCTTTTCAAGTGCAGGAGGATAGACAACAAGTATTTTAGTATTTAAAGAACCATTAGCAATCAAAAACCGCTTGGCAATCATTGAAGCAACAATGGTTTTACCCAAACCAACTACGTCAGCCAGAAAGAATCCATTATGCTCCATAAGCATTTGAAAGCCTTGATTAACTGCATCTACCTGATAGCTTAACTTTTTGTAGGTTTTGGGCAAATCCCCAACCGTGTCAGGGTCGTAATCAATGTTATTCCCAAAGTATTCAATAAGCAGTTTAAGATAAATTTCAAATGGAGTGAACGCCTGTCCAATATGAGTTTTCTTTTTAAAGTCTTGAATGTCGGCAGGAAGAATGGTAGTTGATTGTTCCCACAACTTTTGAAATTCAGTTTTGGTGAATTCAACATCATCATAATCCTTTAAGGCAATATTCAACTCATAGTTTGGTGATTTCTTAATTCCCAAACCAGCTTCTGTAAGATTTGAAGAACCCATAATCACCCAACCATCCGTATGTTCTGAATGATTTTGAGGTAAGAATAAATAAAACTTAGCATGAATAGCTTTTGAATTGTGCGCTCGGACTTGAATTCTTCCATCTATGACATCTTGAATAAAATCTAAAATGCCTTCTTCAACTTCCTGAGAATACTTGGCCTCCTTCAAGTCTTGGATGAACCAGTTGAGAAACTCTTCCTTAGTCTTTTGTTCGTCCCCAAAATATAACAGCCTTTTTTTTTGGGCGTCTGCAAACATTTGGTCAACGTTAATACCAACCAATATTTTAATGTCTTTTATTTCCTTGAGATAGGGTTGCAAAGCAAAATATCCAGATGAACGGAAATAGCCTACAACAGCATGAAAGGCATAAACATCTTTCATGTTCTCCAAAATTCCTTTGAACTTTTGAAAGATTGTTTTCTCTTCAGTATTTGTAAAAAACTTAGTGCTCATAATTTCTTCAATACGTTTTTAAGTCCATCAGCCAAAAATTCCAAGTCACCGAGTTCACTTAAAACTGTCGATTGAATAAATTCTATCTGTACTTCTTTATCTTGAATTTCTAGAGTCTTAGCCAGTATCGGGAGCATTTCTTTTGTTGCCACTCGTTCACTTCTCTCAATTTTACTCAAAATAGAAGTGTCAATGTCGAGTTCGGCTGCAACCTTTCTAAGAGGAAGTCCCAGTTGTTCTCGTCTGTTTCGTAAATATTCTCCAAAAGAATTCATCTTGTCGTATTTGTTTGGACTAATTTGTCAAATCTACAATATATTTTCAAATTTCTCCGTCCGAGCGAGGGCAAAAAAATAGGCTCTTTTGGTTTTTTGCGTTTGGCTTGTGGGTCGGCAAAAACCAAATGTGCCTATTTGCGCGTTGGCTTTTTCAGCATGGCATACAACTATTAAATATCCGCATAAACTTATCACTTTTTCATCATTTTAAAAACTGCTCTTCCTAAAAACAAAAAAATCCTGCTCCATTGTCTGAAAAACAATGGAAAGGATTCTAAAAATAGAGTACCCTTAAAAAGGGCAAATTAAAAATTTACGAAATCGAAGTCCTTACTTTTAAGGTATAATTTCGAAGGGCTTTTGGCAAAGGAAGGTTTTCCTTTGCCATTTCTTTTTTCACCCAGATTGCCGCCATTAAGTGCGTTAATTGTTCTCCTTCATCGATACCACCGACAGTAATTTCAGGCTTCTTTTCTTCTAAGACAGCCATTTCTGCAGCTACTAATTCAGTTAACTCAAAATCACTCGCTAATTGCTTGACAATCGATAATTGCATGTGTTTAATTTAGTTTGTTTATCAAATCTACCACTACTTCTTCTTTAGAGGTAGCTACTCCTTCCACTAATTCTCCGTCTTTGAAAATTGAGAAAAAGGGCAAATTATTTACCCCAGATTTTCTTCGAGCAAATTCATTTTCTTCCGCATTCACCTCTAAAAATGTTATTCCATTGTATTGATCGTCCTCTGATAAGCGTTTGTATTTTGGAGCAAAAAGCTTACAGGATCCACACCAATCGGCGAAGTACTTAATTACTACTTTTTCATTTTGTTCGATTACATCATCGAAATCATTGTCTGTGCTAGTTATTACAGCCATAATATATTGATTTTTAATTGGTTTAAAACTTAATTCTTCTTTGCAGCATTCCAGTAAACGTCCATTTCTTCCAAACTCATCTCCCCCATTATTTTCCCTTCACTCATTGCTGCTTGTTCCAAAAACTGAAACCTTTTAATAAATTTTTTGTTCGTTCGCTCCAAGGCATCTTCAGGATTCACGCCTATAAATCGTGCGTAATTAATCAATGAAAAAAGCACGTCGCCAAATTCCGCTTCAATTTGATTGCTTCCCCGAGCAACTTCAACTGCTAATTCATCAATTTCTTCTTTCACTTTGTCAAAAACTTGCTCCGTTCTGTCCCAATCAAATCCAACACCCTTTGCCTTGTCTTGAATACGAATAGCTTTCACCAAAGCGGGTAACGATTTGGGAACACCTTCTAAAACAGAACGTTTACCACTTCCCTCTTTTAATTTTATTTTTTCCCAATTGGCTTTCACCTCTGCTTCATCTTTTACCTCAACATCGCCATAAATGTGCGGATGACGGTGAATTAACTTATCACAAATGGAATTGAGCACATCCCCCACATCAAATTTTCCTTGCTCCTCTCCTATCTTCGAATAAAAAACAAGGTGCAGCATAATGTCTCCCAGCTCTTTTTTCACTTCGTCCAAATCGCCTTCTATAATCGCATCTGAAAGCTCATAGGTTTCTTCAATGGTCAAGTGACGCAATGTTTCCATGGTTTGCTTGCGATCCCAAGGACATTTTTCGCGCAACTCATCCATGATTGTCAACAATCGATCGAATGCTTCTAATTTTGAATTTTTCATCGTGGAGGCCAAAAGTAAGCGATTTCAATTAAACCCAAACAATGGATTTGAAAAATATGAAATACCTCAAAAGTTAAAAGTGACTTAAGTTAAGAGTGAAAAGTTGTCTATAATTACGAATCTGAAGATAAGACTTTAGACCTTAGACCTTAGAGTTTAGAAAAATGTAAAAGAGAACAAAGAACAGAGAGAAGAGACGAAATGATTAATCCTGAATTTGGTTGTCACATTTAGTTCTTCGTTTTATAAAAGTA
>CAXBCF010000010.1:0-104548 GCA_963973975.1 uncultured Flavobacteriales bacterium | reverse complement strand
TTACTTCGACCAACTGACATTAATGCCGAAGTTGATATTGTTTATCAAACCATTAGCGGGCTTCATGCCGCAATTCCGAATCATAAAGGTGACTGGTATTTTACTGGAGATTATCCAACACCAGGAGGTAATAAAGTGGTAAACAAGAGCTTTATCAATTATTTTGAAGGGAAAAATGAACGTGCCTATTAGCACAAAACAATTATTTAAATTGACTATTTAAAAGATTAAGCATGAGTTTTTCATCACAAGCAAATAAAATTTTTAAAGAAGTTATTGAATATTATCACCTAAAAGATGATGTTAATCAGTTATTTGAAAACCCATACTCTAAAGAAAATCAATTAATTGAGCATCTTTTATATAGAAAGTGTTGGATAGACACTGTTCAGTGGCATTATGAAGACATTATCCGAGATCCTAACATTGAACCATCGGCTGCATTAGAACTTAAACGAAAAATTGATGCTTCAAACCAAGACAGAACTGATATGGTTGAATTTATTGATAGTTACTTTTTAAATAAATTCAAAGAAATAATAGTTAAGTCGAATGCTAAAATTAATACTGAAAGTCCAGCTTGGGGAATTGACCGTTTATCAATTCTCGCTTTAAAAATTTACCACATGAATCAGGAGGTTGAAAGAAAAGATACCAACCCTAATTATCACCAAAAAAGTAAAGATAAATTAGCTGTTTTACTAGAACAGCGAACAGATTTATCCACTGCAATTGACCAACTTCTCGAAGATATTTCTAGTGGAGAAAAATACATGAAGGTATACAAGCAGATGAAGATGTACAATGATGAAGAAATGAATCCTGTTCTTCGAATGAGAAAATAATGTCTTCCAAGCCTAGCCACATACTTGTAATTAGAATTTCTGCAATGGGAGACGTGGCAATGACAATTCCTGTTATAGAACGGTTATTGATTAGCAATTCTGAACTCAAAATAACTGTTTTAACCAAAGCTTTTTTTAGACCATTATTTGATGGTTTGCCTCGCACTCAAGTTATAACCGCTGATATTCATGGAAAGCATAAGGGAATTTCAGGCATTTGGAGACTTGCAAATGAACTAATTACTTTAAATTTTGACTGTGTTGCGGATTTGCACCATGTTTTACGAACTCGTATTTTGTGTTTATTTCTACTTTTTCATGGAATTAAATCAAGACATATTGATAAGGGGAGAAATGAAAAACGAAAATTAATTCGAAGAAAAAATAAAGTTTTTAAACCACTAAAAACAGCTCATGAGCGATATGCGGATGTCTTTCAAGAATTAGGTTATCAAGTTGATTTAAGTTTGCCGATATCAAAAAAGAAATTACCCCTATCAAAAGAAATACTTACTTCATATAAGATAGACTTTTCAAAAAACGTAATTGGAATTGCACCTTTTGCAGCTCATAAAAGTAAACAATATCCAATTTCAAAAATGAATAGTATTATCTCGCGAATAGAAGAAGAAGTAGATTGCCAACTAGTATTGTTTGGAGGAGGGGAGAATGAAGTTGAGCGCTTAGAAGAAATCGCCAATTCTCATCCAAATATAGTTTCAATAGCAGGAAAATTAAGTTTCAAAGATGAGTTAACACTTATTTCAAATCTTACTATGATGATTTCAATGGACAGTGGCAACGGGCATTTAGCTGCAATTTTTGGAGTAGATGTTTTAACAATATGGATGGGTACTCACCCCTATGCAGGCTTTGCTCCATTTAAACAAACGAGTAAACTGCAATTTCTCCCTAATTTAAATGAATTTAATTATTTACCAAATTCAATTTTTGGCAAAAAGGAGCTAAAAGAGCATGAAGCTATCGCTGAAAGTATTGAGCCTGATTTAATTCTAGAAAAAATTAAAAAAAAATTAATAAGGAATTAGTGCTTCAGAATCAATTTTTTCTTCAATCTTTTCTATAGAACCACCTGCATGTTGAATACTTGCATTTAATTCAAAACCCAATAATAAAACAAATGAATTAAAATAGAACCACAGCATGAGGATGATAATTGTTCCAATAGAACCGTATATTTTATTGTAATTCGCAAAGTTATCGACATAGTAACCAAAACCTAAGGATACAATTAATACTAAAACAGTCGCTAGAGTTGAGCCTGCGGAAAAAAAGCGCCATTTCATTTTTCTATTTCCTCCGAGGTAATATATAAAAGAGATCCCAAAAAAACATAATGCTGCAACGATGATCCATTTACCAATACTCACAGCGTAAAATGCTAAAGTTCCCTCATCAAAAATAAAGTATACCAAATATTGAGAAAGAGCAATAGCACCAAGAGAAATAATAACAAGTAATGTTAGTATAAAGAGTAGTGAAACAGAGAGCATTTTTTGTTTGAATGCACTTCTTTCAATGTTGACATTATAACTTTCTTTAAATGCTGCCAACATCCCGTCAATACCATTTGTTGCAAGGTATAAAGCAAAAATAAAACCGATTGAAAGCAATCCTCCATCGGTTTTTGTGACCATATTTACAATCGATTCTTCAGCAAATAAATAGGCGGATTCGGGCAATAAGTCTGCTAAAATTTCAAGTAAATCTTCTCTAAAGTTATCTACAGGGAAATACGGAATTAACGTTAAAAGGAAAATAATTGCAGGAAATATTGCTAAAAAAAACTTGAATGCAATAGAAGATGCTTTAGTATCTATCAAGCCTTTTTTAATTCCTAAAATAAAAAATTTAGCAACGTAATAAACAGGTAATTTATCAAAACCAGGCAAAACTGTTTTTTTAGAAAGCACAATAATCTTTCTTATTAGTCTAGAGTTAAATATTTTTGATTTTAATTCCTCGAACATCAAATGGCTTTTAAACTTAAATCTAAACTTTTAATTTGGTGGGTTAAAGCTCCAACACTTATAAAATCAACTCCACATTCAGCATATTTTCGAATTGTTTTTTCAGTAATGCCTCCTGAAGCTTCTGTTTCTGAACGTTTATTGATAAGAGCTACAGCAGTTTTTAAATCTTCATAATTAAAGTTGTCTAACATTATTCGATCAACCTTTTTGGATGATAAAATTTCGTTTACTTCTTTTAAATCTCTAGCTTCAACTTCAATTTTTAAATTAAGGTTGTTTTTTTTAAGGTATTCATGTGTTTTTTTAATCGCAACATTAATTCCACCTGCATAGTCAATGTGGTTATCTTTCAACATAATCATATCATATAAACCAAATCGATGATTTTCTCCCCCTCCAATTTTAACTGCTAACTTTTCAAAAACTCTGAAGTTAGGTGTCGTTTTTCTTGTATCCAAGATTTTTGTTTTTAATCCTTTCAATAAATTGGTGAGTCTTGCAGTGTGAGAGGCAACACCACTCATTCTTTGAAGGATATTTAATGAAAGTCTTTCAGCCCTGAGAATGGATTGCATTGATCCTTCAACTGTAAAAGCAATATCTCCAGGTTTAATCGTGTCGCCATCTTTAATTAAAAAATGTATTTGACAATTAGGGTCAACTTTTTCAAATACTATTTTAGTAATTTCTAATCCTGCAATAATTCCATTGTCTTTAACTAAAAGTTGTGCTTTTCCAACTTTATTTTTTGGAACACAGGCTAAACTACTATGGTCTCCATTTCCAATATCTTCAACTAGGGCTTGCTCAATTAGCTTATGAACTTCTTTCAAATCTTTTAGTCTGTAATTTCGATGCGAAGTTCGATAATTTGCACTTCTCCCTTAACAATATCGTATAAAAAATAAGTTCTAAAATTGCCCTTAGAACTTAATAGTTTTCCTATTTCATAATACTTCTTTGAAGGGTTTCCACCTAGGTGCTTTACAAAATATTTTTCAGGCGGGTAGGCGGTAAAAAAATTAGTTAAAAGAACTTTTGCTTGTACAATATTGTAAACACCTGATTTATTTAAAATACTCAATTCTAAAGATTCACCAAAATGCTTGACTAAATCTTCCATATTCGATGATTCTAAATATTTACCAATCTCTGATTTACTTTGACTAAAAATAAAGTTAGATAAAAGTAGCAAAATAATTAAAGCTATCTTTTTCATGACACTAAAAGTACAGTTTTAAAAGTTACGAGCATTTATATTTTCAACTTTTTTTAAATCGGTTTGTTTAATCGGTGGTAAATGCAAAATTAATATGTTAAAAAATTGACGATTTATTCATTTTAGTTTAATACAATCAATTTATTCGTAACTTGTGCTACTGTAATTCTATATCTACTAAAACCGTATAATTATGAAAATCAAAAGGTTTACGCTTCTGTCTCTTACAGCTTTGTTAATTACTTCAGTTGTATTTATCTCATATTCTGAGAAAAAAGAACATTATTTTCCAAGAACAAATACTTATTTAAGTTTAAAAAATCAGTTCCTTGCTGGCTCACAGCAATTCATTGCTGATATTAAATTTAATCGTTCAATTGATGGATTAGACCCATTAGAAATGGCAGCTGCAGTTAAGGCTGCTAATAAAATGAGGAAATCAAGTAAAACACTTGATATTAATTGGAGATTTAAAGGACCAGATAACGTGGGTGGAAGAACTAGATCAATTATTATTGATATAAATGACACAACTCACATTTTAGCTGGTGGTGTTTCAGGTGGGATTTGGGAATCTTTTGATGGAGCAGTTTCATGGCAACCATACGATTCTGATTTTAAGATTTCAAATGTATCCGCAATGGCTCAAGGGCCTGATGGAACTATTTATGTTGGTACTGGTTCAAATTTTGATGGATCTAATAATAATAAGGCTAAAAGTTCTTACTTTTTAGGTAACGGTTTGTTTAAGTTAACAGGAAATGGTACATCTGAATTACTTATTGGACCTAACCTTAATAACACATTCGGAGCTGAATGGTCAACTGTAAATAATATTGCTGTAAATCCCAATGATGCTGATCATATTCTTGCTGCAACTGGCACAGGTTTAAGAGAAAGTAAAGATGGTGGTTCAACTTGGACCGCACCAATAAATTCTATAGCAGGTGCATGCTACGATGTTGAAATTCTTGGATCTAATATTGTAGTGACTTATTCCGAAACAGTACTATCATCTCAAGATGGTGGTCTAAATTACACAGCTGTTTCTTTTGCTGGAGCAAGAAGAATTGAAGTTGCAATAGCACCCTCAAATTCTGACATTATGTTCGCCTCTGCTACAAATTTTAGTAATTGTTTAGAAGGAATATATCGTTCTAACGATGCCGGTTTAAATTGGGTCAAAATAAATAATACACCAGATTTCTTTGGTGCGGGAAGAACTGTAGGAGCTTGTCAAGGATTCTATGATAATACTATTACGATTCATCCAACTATTCCTGGTAAAATTTTTGTTGGAGGAGTTGATGTGCTTCAATGGAATCAAAGCTCTGTCGATCCAGCTCCTTTGGAAGGAGGTTGGAGAAGTATTGCAAACACCTTTGATTTCCCTGGAAATCCATTTTTTATACATGCAGATGTTCACGAGTTTATGTTTAATCCTTTAAATCCTAATACTTTATATATTGGAACTGATGGTGGGATTTCAGTTTGTTTTAATTCAGATGCTACATTTCCTGTATATTCAACCTCAAATTTTGGATTTAATGTAACGCAGTTTTATGATATAGGTGTTGGACCAAAAGATTTGGTTTTAGGTGGAACACAAGATAGAGGCACTCAATTAGTCGGACTTGATTTTAATTCAGGTAAAAATGGAGTACAAGTTAGAGGAGGTGATGGTTTCGATGCCCAGTTATTTACTGTAAACCCTGAAGTAGGTATTGCTTCCTTGTATTTTGGAAATATAACTCGTTTACAAGGACTTGGAAGTACATTAAGTTCATTTAATCCTGATAATGCCAATGTGTATTCAGGTAATTTAGAGCAACTTTGTGGAGGAGCTCAGTATTGTGCACCAAACGTTTTCTACACTTCAACTAGCATTTGGGAATCGTTTAACCATCAAGGCACTACAGATTCAGTTCAGATTCAATTTGAAGTTGATTCCTTTTTACCACCAATTGTTCAAGGAACTGTTTTAGCTTATGAAAGTAAGAACAATAGATGGCCCTTAGATGGGATAGTTGATTTTGACTTATTTCCGAAAGACACTTTAAGAGGTGCAATAGATAGAAAAGCGGTAAGAGTAAATTCAAATGGAATTAATGAGTTAATTGTAAATTATGATACCATTATTGTTGATACTAATAGAAAAGAAGTGGTGTTTAGATATAGAGCATTTCACTTAGACACAACTTCCTTTAGAGATACAGTTTCTTTTAACTTTAATAGTACAGTTAATTGGACTAATATTTTTGAAACAACAACTCCTTTAAATATTACTGTTAGAAAAGATTCCATTGTTTTTGATGACCGTCAAGTTACTTTCTTTTATGAAAAAGAATTTGCAGATTCAGTCCAAACCATGGTTAGTTTAGCTAATGTTGTTGGTAGAGGTGTTAGTGGTTCTAATCAAAGAAATGTCTGGATGACAAGAGACATGTTGAAAGCCTCCGAAGTTGTTCGATGGTTTAAAATTGCTGGAAATAATTCTACACCTAGCCCAATGTTGAATAATGACAATGTAATCTCTAATGAGTTTAGTGCTGATGGAGACCATTTATTTTTAGGTACTTCAAATGGAAGATTGTATAGAGTTGATAATATTAACGCAATCGATGAAAGTATGATTCCTATCACTGCAGCTGAAGATTTTGTCGTTCAAAATATTACAAGTACACGATTAATTGGTTCTTTTACAGGAAGAGCAGTAACAGGAGTTGCAATTGATCCTAATGATGCAAATAACATAATTGTAACTCTTGGTAATTATGGAAGTAATAGTTATATAAGAAGATCAACGAATGCATTAGCACCAGCAGTAACTTTTGAGTTTATCGATGGAGTTGGGGACGGTGAGCTTCCTAACACACCAATCTACGATGCAATTATCGATTATAGAGACAATAATCAAGTATTAATTGCTACTGATTTAGGTGTTTTTGGAACAGAAAATGCGTTTACCACTGACACCAAATTTGATTCTGTACTGCAAATTAATTCTATCGATGTTGTATGGACTGAAGAAAATGCTGGGTTAGGAAGAGTACCTGCTATGTCAATTCAACAAATGCGTTTCCCTGCTAAATATGGGGTTGTAAATCAAGGAAAGGTTTATGTAGGAACTCATGGCAGAGGAATTTTTGAAACGGATAAATTGGTTGGAATTAATGAAATTAAGTCTATCGAATCCAATAAGACGAAAAGAAATTCAATTCATATCTACCCTAATCCTGTTCGAAATGTAACCAATTTTGACTTTGAAGTAAATGATATATCAAAACCTGTGAGTGTTCAGATATATAATATAAAAGGTCAATTAGTTTTAGAAGATTTTCCACCTAATATTAATTTGGGTAAAAATTCAAGAAAGATTGATTTATCATCATTGGATAATGGAACATACATCATCAGAGTTATTTCTGATAATTCAGTTACTTCAGGTAAATTGATTAAGAATTAAGATACTTTACTTGATTTTATAAGGGACTGTTGAAAAACAGTCCCTTTTTTTGTATAAAAAAATGATGTTTCTTTCTGCGTTAACTTGTTCGAAGTTAAATTTGCATTCAAAATTAGAATAGATGCCAAAAAATCCAAATATAAAGCACACTTTGTTAATAGGGAGTGGTCCAATAGTAATAGGTCAAGCATGTGAATTTGATTACTCAGGTTCTCAGGCTGCTCGCTCTCTTCGAGAAGAAGGAATTAAAGTCAGTTTGATTAACTCGAATCCTGCAACGATAATGACTGATCCTGTTATGGCGGATCATATTTATCTTTTGCCACTTGAAACAGAATCTATAGAGCAAATACTTATAGAACATCCAGATATCGATACTGTTTTACCAACTGTAGGTGGCCAAACAGCCTTAAACCTTGCTATAAAATGCGATGAAATAGGTTTATTTGAAAAGTATGGTGTTAAAATGATTGGTGTTGATGTTGCTGCAATCAACGTAACTGAAGATCGTGAAGCTTTTAGAAAACTAATGTTAAAAATTGGTGTAGGTGTAGCACCCTCTAGGATTGCTAACTCTTTTTTAGAAGGAAAAAATTATGCTCAAGAAATTGGTTTTCCTCTAGTAATTCGAGCATCTTACACTTTGGGCGGCTCAGGAGCTTCATTTGTTCACACTCCCGAGGAGTTTGATAAACTTCTCACTCGCGGACTTCATGCATCTCCTATACATGAAGTAATGATAGACAAAGCTGTATTGGGATGGAAAGAATATGAGTTGGAACTATTGCGTGACTCAAATGACAATGTTGCCATTATTTGTTCTATTGAGAACATGGATCCCATGGGAATTCATACAGGAGATTCAATAACAGTTGCTCCTGCTATGACTTTATCAGATTCTACTTATCAAAAGATGCGTACCATGGCAATCAAAATGATGCGCTCAATTGGAGACTTTGCAGGTGGGTGTAATGTTCAATTCGCAGTGAGTAATGATGAAAAAGAGGAGATTATAGCAGTAGAGATTAACCCTAGAGTTTCTCGTTCTTCTGCGCTCGCATCAAAAGCAACAGGATATCCAATTGCAAAAATTGCTGCAAAATTGGCAATTGGTTATCATTTAGATGAATTAAAAAATCAAATCACAGGAAATACTTCAGCTTACTTTGAGCCGACCTTGGATTATGTGATTGTAAAAATTCCTAGATGGAACTTCGATAAATTCGATAGCCCAGATAAAACCTTAGGTCTTCAAATGAAATCTGTTGGAGAGGTAATGGGAATTGGGAGATCATTTCAAGAAGCCCTCCAAAAAGCTTGTCAGTCCTTAGAGATTAAACGAAATGGTTTAGGTGCTGATGGTAAAGAACTAAAGAATCAAGAACAAATTTTAAAAAGCCTTGAAAATCCAAGCTGGAATCGCTTATTTCATTTGTACGATGCCATTAAATTGGGAATTCCAATTTCTACGGTTTACAAATCTACATTGATAGATCCTTGGTTTTTAAGACAAATTGAAGAATTAATTTCTTTAGAAAAGGAAATTGAAAAATTTAATTTAAAAACCTTGCCGAAGGATTTATTACTTGAAGCGAAACAGAAAGGATACGCAGACAGACAAATTGCTCACTTATTGAATTGCTTAGAAAGTGAAGTTTATCAATTGAGAGAGGATTACAACATTAAAAGAGTATATAAATTAGTTGACACCTGTGCAGCTGAATTTGAAGCCCAAACTCCATATTATTATAGCACTTTTGAAACTGAAAACGAATCAATTGTTTCAGATCGTAAAAAAATTGTTGTATTGGGTTCAGGTCCAAATAGAATTGGACAGGGGATAGAGTTTGATTATTGTTGCGTTCATGGAATTTTGGCAGCAAAAGAATGTGGCTATGAAACCATTATGATTAACTGTAATCCCGAGACCGTTTCTACCGATTTTGATACAGCTGATAAACTTTATTTTGAGCCTGTATTTTGGGAACACATTTACGACATTATTCAACATGAAAAACCGGAAGGAGTAATTGTTCAATTAGGAGGTCAAACAGCTTTAAAATTAGCTGAAAAACTTGAGCGATATGGCATTAAAATATTAGGAACAACCTATAAGGCACTTGATTTAGCTGAAGACCGTGGTAGTTTTTCTGATCTTTTAAAAAAGCACGACATTCCTTACCCAAAATATGGGTCAATTGAAACTGCTGATGAAGCAATTGAATTGAGCAAGGAGTTAGGCTTTCCACTTTTAGTTCGCCCATCCTACGTTTTGGGTGGTCAAAGCATGAAAATTGTTTTGAATGAAAGGGAATTGGAACAACATGTGGTAAATATTTTAAAAGATTTACCGGGTAATAAAATATTGTTAGATCATTTCCTTTCTGGAGCAATTGAAGCAGAAGCAGATGCAATTTGTGATGGAGAAGATGTCTACATTATTGGTATAATGGAGCACATTGAGCCTGCAGGTATTCATTCTGGCGATTCATATGCTGTACTTCCAACATTTGATTTAAGTGAAGCTGTTTTAGAACAAATTAGAAATTATACTAAGAAAATTGCTGTGGCATTGGAAACAGTTGGTTTACTTAATGTTCAGTTTGCAATAAAGAACGAAGTAGTTTACATTATTGAAGCCAATCCAAGAGCTTCTAGAACAGTTCCTTTTATTTCTAAAGCCTACAGGGAGCCTTATGTAAATTATGCTACAAAAGTTATGTTGGGAGAAAAGAAAATCAAGGATTTTAACTTTACTCCTCATCAAGAAGGATACGCTATAAAAATTCCTGTATTCTCTTTCGATAAATTTCCAAATGTTAATAAAGAGTTGGGACCTGAGATGAAATCAACAGGTGAGGCTATTCGTTTTATAGCTGATTTAAAGGATAAGTTTTTCAGAGAAATTTATTCGGAAAGAAACCTTTACCTTAGCAAGTAAATGGTTTTTGAAGCTGGAATTATCTCTTTTGTACGAACACTGTTAATTATTGCCCTAATTTATTATGGTATAAAATTGATTGTTAGGTTTTTACTTCCATTAGTGTTGAGAAATTTTATCAAAAAGCAGCAAGATAAATTTCAAAACCAGTATCAAAATCAACAGAAAAAAGGTAATTTTTCGGCCAAAGAATCTTCTAATGATAGCGCTTCTTCAAAGAGAAAAGATAAACTTGGTGAATATGTTGACTATGAAGAGGTAGACGATAAAGAATAGACCTATGAAAAAATTTAACTTTAAAAAACTTTTTCCACACCTTACAGCAGTCATTTTGTTTGTGGTTATTTCGCTAGTTTATTTTTATCCTGTAATGGAAGGTTTAAAACTTGACCAGGGTGATATTCAAAAACATAAAGCTACTTCAAAAGAGATTAAAACACATCTAGAAAAGTATGATGAGCATGCGCTTTGGTCGGGTAATATGTTTTCGGGAATGCCAAGTTTTTTGACTGCTACTGTAAGATTTAATTACAATATTGTCAGTGTTTTTTCGTCAGTTTCTCGTATAGGACTTCCTGCACCTGCAAGTTTGTTATTCCTCTATTTAATAGGATTCTATATATTACTTCAGAGTTTGAGAATCAATCCTTGGCTGTCAATATTAGGCGCGATAGCATTTGCATTTTCTTCATACTTCTTTATCATTATTGAAGCAGGACACAATTCTAAAGCTATTGCAATTGCTTACATGGCGCCAATTTTAGCAGGTCTGATTGAGTCCTTTCGAGGAAGAATGAAAGTCGGTTTGTTATTGATTGCAGTCTATACTGCTTTGGAACTTTATGCCAATCACTTGCAAATCACCTATTATCTACTTTTGATTTTATTGGCTGTAGTAATTGCAGAATTTTTTCATTGGTATCAACTAAAGCGTTTAAAGCAATACTTTAAAATTTTATCTTTTGTAATACTTGCGGGGATTTTAGGAATACTTCCCAATATTGGAAATATATTGATTACTTATGAGTATGCTAAAGAATCAACACGTGGAAAGTCAGAACTAACAATAGATAATCAAGGGAATTCAAATGCTACTAAGGCGAGTTCAGGATTAGAAAAAGATTACATTACCCAATGGAGTTATGGAATTGATGAGACATTTTCATTGGTAGTTCCGGATGTCAAGGGAGGAACTTCTGTTCCAATTTTGGGGCAGGAAGAAGAGATAGAGCGCTTGAGAAAAGAAGATCCACAATTCTTCAATATGCTTGTTGAAGAATACCAGCAAAATCAAAATTTAATTATTTCCTATTTTGGAAATCAACCAGTTACTTCAGGGCCTGTCTACATAGGTGTAATAGTAATGTTATTGGCAATTTTGGCCTTATTTTTCGTTAAAGATCGAATTATTTTACCACTTTTCATAGTAACGGTTATAACAGTTATGCTTTCTTGGGGAAAAAATTTCATGGGTTTCACTGAGTTTTTTATTGATTTTATTCCAGGCTATAATAAATTCAGAGCCGTAGCAATGATTTTATTAGTGGCTGAATTCATACTGCCGCTATTTGCAGTATTGTTTTTAGATCGTCTGATTAAAGAAAAAGAACAGATTTTAGCCCAAAAGAAAAAATTATATGGCATTGCAGGTGGTTTTACATTCATTATTCTTTTGTTATACCTTACTCCTGGGACATTCATTGATTTAATGAGTGATAAAGAGCAGAGTAAATTTCAAGAGCGGATAGCTGCTCAAACTGGAAATTCTGCTGCAATTGATAAAACCTATGCTGTGATGGAAACCATCACCTCTTATCGTGAGGAGAAAATAAGTAAAAGTGCACTTAGGAGTTTACAGTTTTTAGTTGTAGCACTTGTATTACTAGCCTTATTTTTAATGGATAAGATCAAGCGTAAAGTTTTAATTTCAGGGTTAGGGATTTTTATTCTTATTGACTTATGGATAATTGATAAACAATACTTAAACAACGCTAAAAACACAGGCAAGACAGGTAAAACAGGTAAATATTTAAAATGGGAAGACCCTTCAAAAAATAAGTTTCCATTTATACCCTCACCGACTGATTTGGAAATACTAAAACGAGAAATTAGTAGAAATCCAGAAATTGCAGTTGAAATTGAAAAAAGTTTAGCTGAACTTAAAAATGAATCAAGAGGAAGGATTGATCAGCGTAAAGTAATTGATGTGCAGTTTACTGAATTAATGCGGGGAACACATTATCGGGTTTTAAATGCTACTTCAAGAATGGATCAAGATGCAGAAATGCCTTATTTTCATAAAACACTTGGAGGATATCATGCAGCAAAGCTTAGAAAGTATCAAGAGTTTATAGATTTTACTTTGGTGTTTGAGCACTTTCAAGTTCAACAAACTTTTGCGAAAGCAGGGACTACTCAAGTTCAGCAGCTTTTACCTTCTTTGCATATGACTAATATGTTGAACGCCAAGTATGTTATTGGTCCTGATAAAAGTGGTAAATCTCCTTCTGTTTTTATCGAGAACCCTTATGCACTCGGAAACGCCTGGTTTGTTGATCAAGTAAAAATTGTGGAAAGTCCTGATTCGGCCATCATGGCAATGAGGAATATAAATCCTGCAAACACATTAGTTGTACAAGAAAAAAATGCAGCTTCTGTAAAAGGAAAAACATTTAAACTCAATCAATCGAATTCAATTCAACTGACTAATTACAGTCCGAATGTATTGACTTACTCATATTCAACTTCAAGCGAACAACTTACTGTATTTTCTGAAATATATTATCAACCGGGATGGAAAGCTTATGTTAATGGAGAAGAAATGCCATTTTTTAGAGCAAACTACATATTAAGAGCAATGGTTTTACCAAAAGGTCAGGGAACCATAGAATTTAAATTTGAACCAATACTTTATGAAGTAGGAGAAAAACTGACTTGGGTATCTTCGGTCATCTTTTTACTATTAATAGGTTTCGTAGCCTACTCCGAAGTGAAGCGAAAAGAAGAATAATTTGAAAAGGGTATTAATTGTCTCGTATTATTGGCCGCCTGGAGGAGGAGGAGGAGTGATGCGTTGGCTTAAAATGTCGAAGTACCTTTCTAAGAATAGCGATTGGAATCCGCTTGTTTTCACGCCTAAAAATGCTGGCTATTTAATCAAAGACTCAAGTCTGGAAAAGGAAGTTCCTGAGGAAATTGAAGTGATTCGGCTTCCGATTTTAGAACCAAATAATTTTTTAGGTTCTATTGGATTGTCGGGCTTAAAAAATAAAGTCGCTTCTGGAGGTATTTCAGGTGGGTCTAAAAAGCAAAATTTGAAAGACCGAATGATAGTTTGGGTTCGGTCGAATTTATTTATTCCAGATCCGCGTTTTATGTGGATTAAACCTGCTGCTGATAGAATTATTGACTTGGTTAATGAAAAGAAAATTTCAGCAATAATCACAACCGGACCGCCGCATTCCATGCATTTAATTGGATTGCACGTTAAAAAGAGATGCCAAGTGAAATGGATTGCCGACTTTAGAGATCCTTGGACTTTTATTGATTTTTTTGAAGATTTAAAATTGACGAATTGGGCTAGAAAAAAACATTTTCGCTTAGAAAAAAAGGTAATTGAAAGTGCCGATCGTTTGGTTACAGTTAGTAAATCGTGGGGGGAAGAGTTTTTTCAACTTTATGGAAGAAAATTTGAAATCATTACTAATGGATACGATCCTGAAGATTTTACAAGTAATTCCTCCAATACGACAAGTGATTTTTTTGAAATTACCCACATAGGCTCATTAAGTAAAGACCGAAATCACCCTGTTTTTTGGCAAGTTTTAGCTAATATTTGTCAATCCAATTCTGCTTTTAAAGAAAAGCTGAAAGTGAGTTTAATTGGAACAATTACTCCAGAACTGAGTTCTGAAATCAAGGAATTGGGATTGAGTGATAATGTGATTTTAATTGATCACATGCCTCATGGAGAAGTAATTAAAAAGATTGAAGCTTCTACCTTATTGTTATTGTTGATTAACAATACATCGAATCAAATGGGAATTATTCCCGGGAAATTATACGAATACTTAGCTGCAACTCGACCAATATTGTGCATCGGAACAAAAGAAGGAGATACCGCTGCGATCATTCAGGAAACTCAATCGGGAGAAGTAATTGATTTTAATGATACAGCAACATTGGAAAAAGTGCTTTTAGCTTATTTTTCTGAATATATAACCAATAACAACATTGAATACAAGGGAGTTAATATTGAGAAATATTCGAGAAAGGAATTAGCCTTAAAATATGCTGAACTCCTAAATAGTTTATAAATTGCAAGCATGAAAAAGAAGATTTTAATAATTGTAGGAACACGCCCTAACTTCATTAAAGTTACTCAATTTAAAAAGGAAGTGGAAAGTTTTCCAAACCTCGAAGTGCTTATTGCGCATACCGGTCAGCATTTTGACGACAACATGAGCAATGTCTTTTTTGAGCAATTTCAACTGGTTCCTGATTTTTTTATGGAAGTTGGAAGAGATTCAGTTTGCAAGCAAATAGGGGAGATTATTTCCAAAATGGATGAAATAGTCGATGACATAAAGCCGAACATGATTATTGCTGTTGGAGATGTGAATTCAACGCTTTGTGCTTCAATTGTAGCCAATAAAAGAGGAATTACACTTGGTCATTTAGAAAGTGGTTTAAGGAGCTTGGATCGAAGCATGCCTGAAGAAATTAATCGGATTTTAACCGATGAAATAACCGATCACTTTTTTGTCACCGAACAAAGCGGAATTGACAACCTAAAAGCTGATGGAAAGTCTGATGAAGTAATTCACTTTGTGGGAAATACCATGATTGACACACTTGTTGCTTTTGAGGAAAAAATTAAAGCATCTCCAATTCTTGATGATTTAAAGATTCAAAATCAAGAATTTATATTGCTTACCATGCACCGACCCTCTAATGTAGATGATTCTGAGAGTTTGTTAAATGTGATAGATTTGGTTGAAAAACTTTCAAAAATTCAGAAGGTAGTTTTTCCGGTACATCCGAGAACCATAAATAATTTGAAAAAAAATGGATTGTTAGCTCGATTTGAGGCAATTGAAAATTTAATTCAACTTCCACCTTTAGATTATTTTGGCTTTCAAAACTTAATTGCCAATGCTTCTGTGGTGATTACCGACAGTGGTGGCATACAAGAGGAAACTACTTTCAAGCAAGTTCCCTGCATTACTATTCGAGATAATACAGAAAGACCAAGTACCATTGATTTGGGAACAAATGAATTAATGGCATTTGATGTGGACACCATTGTAGAAAAAGTTAATCAATCGAATTTTAAGAAAGGAAGTATTCCTCCACATTGGGATGGAAAATCAACTGCTAGAATACTAAAGATTATCAATCAAATTTTGTAAGGTAAGATGCTGTTCAATTCCCTTGAATTTGCGGTTTTTCTCCCTCTTGTATTTTTTCTTTACTGGTTTGTTTTTAAGGGAAATACAAAAGGTCAAAATGGCTTAATTGTCCTTGCTAGTTATGTTTTTTACGGCTGGTGGGATTGGCATTTTTTAGGGCTTATATTCATTAGTTCTGCTGTGGATTATTCCATCGGATTAGCCCTTTCTAATACTCGAAAACAACAAAAACGCAAACAGCTTTTATACTTAAGTTTGTTTGTAAACCTCGGGTTTTTAGGTGTATTTAAGTATTATAATTTTTTCATTGAAAGCTTTGCCGATGCTTTTCTATTGTTTGGTCAATCCTTTGAACCAGATCGCTTAAACATTATTTTGCCTGTTGGAATTAGCTTTTACACCTTTCAAACACTGAGCTATACTATTGACATTTACCAAGGAAAGCTTAAGCCTGCAAAAGACATTGTTTCATTTTTTGCTTTTGTAAGTTTCTTCCCACAATTGGTGGCGGGACCAATTGAACGCGCAAGAAATTTATTGCCACAGTTCTATGTGAAACGCAGTTTTAACTATGCCTTAGCGGTTGATGGCTTACGCCAAATTTTATGGGGGTTCTTTAAGAAATTGGTAATTGCAGACAATTGTGCGGAGTTGGCCAATTACATTTTCAATCAATCTGGCGATTTATCATCAAGCACCTTAATTCTCGGAGCATTTTTATTTACTTTTCAGATATATGGAGATTTTTCAGGTTATTCCGACATAGCAATTGGTACTTCTAAACTTTTCGGATTCAATTTGATGAAAAACTTTGCATTTCCCTATTTTTCGAGAGACATAGCAGAGTTTTGGAGACGTTGGCACATTTCCTTGTCAACTTGGTTTAGAGATTACTTGTACATTCCGTTGGGTGGAAGTCGAGGCAGTCAAGCTAGAAAAGTGAGAAATATATTTATCATTTTTATTGTCAGTGGGTTTTGGCATGGAGCCAATTGGACTTTTATTGTTTGGGGAGCTTTAAATGCGCTTTACTTTCTTCCATTATTGCTAGTCAACCGCAACCGAGTAAACTTAGAAATTGTCGCCCAAGACAAGGTTTTTCCTAGCATTCGAGAATTATTGAACATGAGTTTAACTTTTGTGCTCACCCTTTTTGCATGGATCTTTTTTAGAGCAGAAAGCTTGACGCATGCATTTGAATACATCTCAGGTATTTTTTCATCCTCGATTTTTTCGAGCATTCAGGTGGGGCACACCAAAACTATTATTTTGTTGGGCTTGATTTTTCTTTTTCAACTCATTGAATGGTTTGGAAGACAAGAAAACTATGCCCTAGAAAAGTTAGGCTTGGCTTGGCCAAGATTTTTAAGGTTTTCTTTTTACTTTTTTTTAATCGGTTTGATGTTTGTTTTTTCAGGAAAACAGCAGGAATTTATTTATTTCCAATTCTAAGGCATGAAACAATTTTTAATCAAGTTGAGTCTCTTTTTTGCCTTGTTTTTCATTGTAGACAAGGCTTTTATCCTGTTGCGAAACAGTTCGCCTGAGCGAGAAGCTGACAAACGATTGGAACAGCTTTTACTAGGAGAAATGAATCATGACATAGTGGTTTTGGGTTCCTCAAAAAGTGCCAGAGGAATTTTAGCTGGTGAGATTGAAAAAATGACGGGTAAGTCGACCTATAATTTATCCTACCCTGGAGGTGATATTTGTTTTCAAGAATTTATTCTAGCAACCTTGTTAGAAAAAAATGAAAAGCCTGAAACCGTTATTTTAAGCATCGACGAAATAGTTCAGTTTAAGGATCAAGTTTCTTTAAACTTTCGAATGGATCGAATGTACCCATTGGTGAAATACCCTGAAATAAGAGAGGAATTGTTCCGCTTGGGAGAGAAAAATGAATTGCTATCCGATCTATTCATTCTACACCAATTGAGCATTTATAATTTTGATTTAAGGCAAAAGCACTTTTCACGATTGGACTCAATCTCTTCAAATGGTTCAATGCCGATTTCTTTTCAAAAGCAAGCTTTAGATTGGGACTTGAAAGATGATTTAAAACCATATAAAATAGAAAATGAAGTAGAAGGGAAGCTGCAGTGTTTTTTAGACTTACAAAATAGCTGCTTGGCTAATGACATTGAACTTATCATAGTCTTCATACCGACCTTCAAAAAATTCAATGAATTGTTTTATCAGCGTTTCCTAGAACTCGTTGACCCAAAAGTGCGTGTTTTCAGGTATGAAGCTGCTGATAATCCATTTGAGAATAAAAATTATTACCACGATTTAACGCACTTAAACCAAAAGGGTGCTAAGTTGTATACCGAATTATTGACTGAAGAGGTGCTTTTGGAGTGATTACAACTTCCCAACCATCTCCTTCAAAATCTCCTGCACTTTTTGATAATCAACATTATTTACTGTCGGTAAGTTCATGCCAATTTTTGAAATTTCTCGTGCATTTTTTGAAGAAAAGGTATATTTTGAATAGAGTGGCATTTCAGATAAGCAGTAGTGCAACACATTAATTTCCTTCGTGTGGTTTTTCATTTAGTAAGCTCCACAAATACTTTATCCAGTTATATTATAGCATGTTGTGATATAATACATTTAATCAAAACATAATTTAGCTAAAATAACATTATATTTGTAACTAAATACAGTTACTATTAACAAATGACTAAAAATAGAAAACTAATTGAACGTTTTCTTAGAATGCCAAAAGATTTTCACTACAATGAAGTAGTAAAAATTTTAGGTCATTTTGGCTATGAGGAAGTGGAAAAGGGAAAAACTTCAGGGTCAAGGGTCAAGTTTGAAAACACAGAAGGAGTCCCAATAATTCTTCACAAACCTCACCCAAGTGGAATAATGAAGCGTTATCAATTAAAACAAATTAAAGAAATACTAGAGTTATGAAATATTTAGAATACAAAGGTTACAGCGGAAGCATTGAGTACAGTGAAGAAGATGGATTACTTTACGGTCAGGTTTTAGGCATTAGAGGTTTAATCTCATACGAAGGAGAAACTGGAAAAGAGTTGGAAAAAGATTTTAAAGAAGCAATTGATACTTATTTGGCTGACTGTAAAACCGCAGGAAGAAAACCCGAAAAACCATTTAAAGGCAGTTTTAATGTTCGTATTCCTTCAAAGCTTCATCAAAAAGCAGCATTGTTGGCAATTGAGACCAAAGTTTCATTAAACAGTTTAGTTGCCGAATCTATTCGTTCAAGAGTAATGAAGGGTACTTAAGTGGGAAATTTTTAAGTACTTCAAGTATTAAGTTTTTAAAGTTAAAGATGAGTGGGTTTCGTTTTTTTGTTTTACTATTTTACTATTTGTGTGTTAACATATAAAATAGTTGCATTTTACCTAAAACTTACAACTTCCCAACCATCTCCTTCAAAATCTCCTGCACTTTTTGATAATCAACATTATTTACTGTCGGTAAGTTCATGCCAATTTTTGAGATTTCTCGTGCATTTTTTGAAGAAAAGGTATACTTCGAATAAAGCGGCATTTCTGACAAGCAGTAGAAAAATGGGCGCACATCGATGCCGTTATCAACTAAAGCTTGCTTGATTTGATCGCGGTAAGCAGAAGTGCAACACATCAACCAAACCACCTTTTTGCGATCAGAAAAGGTTTTTTGCCATTGAATGATGTTGAGGGAATCTAAATGTTCGATGTATGACTGTTCAATCTTGTCATTTCTTTCCAAAATAGATTCAATCTTTTCTAATTGCGCACAACCAATGGCAGCTTGTAAGTTCGTCATTCTATAATTAAAGCCAAGCTCAATGTGCCAATAGCGTTTTTCTTTGCTCATTCCATGGTCGCGAAGTACCCGCATTTTATCATCCAATTCCGAAGAATTAGTCATGCACATGCCGCCTTCACCTGTTGTAATGATTTTATTGGCAAAAAATGAAAAGGTGGAAATATCTCCAAAACTTCCTACCCTTTGGCCTTTGTATTCTGCACCGTGTGCCTCAGCACAATCTTCAATCACTTTTAAGTTATGTTCTTTGGCGATTAGCATTATTTCATCCATTTTGCAAGGCTGTCCGTAAACATGCACCGGAATGATGGCTTTGGTTTTTGAAGTAATGGCTCTTCTAATTTCAATTGGGTCGATGGTCCAAGAATCTTTTTCCACGTCCACAATTACTGGAGTAGCGTTGGCATGCAGCACAGCATTAATGGTTGCTGCAAAAGTCAAGTCGGGAACGATTACTTCGTCACCTTCTTTTATTCCTAATGCTACCAAGGCTAAGTGAATTGCAACAGTTCCGTTTGAAACAGCAACCCCGTGTTTGGTTGTACAATATTTCGAAAAGTTTTCTTCAAAAGAATCAATGTATTTTCCGCGACTGGAGATCCAGGTAGAGGAGAAGGCATCTAATAAATACTCCAACTCTCGGTTATCCAAACTCGGTTCAGCAACAGGTGTAAACTTAGTTCGGTGCTTGAACTCAAAATAGTCGATTAAGCGATTTTCTTCATCTACAATTGGAATGAT
Organism: uncultured Flavobacteriales bacterium; assembly: GCA_963973975.1. GTDB lineage: Bacteria > Bacteroidota > Bacteroidia > Flavobacteriales_E > Vicingaceae > UBA1494_A. The sequence continues at coordinate 84,145 of CAXBCF010000010.1, read as the reverse complement.
GTTGATTTTTTGATTGGTTTTTTCCAATAACTTCTGAAAATCTTCCCCTTTCTTTGCAGAAATAAAAGATTTTAAATCCGACTGCTCAATTTTAGCATTTAAATCCTTTCCTGCTAACAGCATTCTTCGAAAATCACCATCTGTAACAATGCCACAAAGTATTCCCTTTTCATCTTCAATGAAAGCTGTGCCGGCAGGCGTATTATTGATTGCTTCCAGTAAAACTTTGAAACCCGAATTGATTTTACAAACAGACTCCTTCATATTATTCATTTAATTCTTCTATTAATTTGTATGTTTCTTTAAGTCGCTCCATGCCGTCATAGGTTTCAAGCGTAACTGTTTTATTCTTTTTCCAAATTTGCTTCAGTGCTTCGTGCAAATCGCCATCTCTTTCAAGTCCCAAATTTAAATCACTTAAGCCATCATTATCACTGATATGAATGTAATCTGTTTTGTCAAACAATTGTTTTAAATGGGCTTTAAAATCGAGGTTCAATGAATGACAACTGACTTTTAAATGTGCAACATCTAGTAAAATTTCAAAATTCAACTTAATATTGATCTTTTCAAGGTTTTCTGCTGATGTAAAGAAAAAAGGGTCTTTCTGTTTGAAACGCTTGAAATTATCCAATGAAATTACATTGTTTTCAATGTAAATTTTGACATCTTCTCCAGCATATACAATCAACTCAGCTAGGTTTTTCTCGAATTGCTGATAGGCTTTTCGCTCATCAAAGAATGGCAGTTGATCAATTTTTTCCCCAATTTGATTTACAGGAATATTGATTAAAAAACCTGCATGCACTGCAAATTTCTTAGCTCCCAATTTTTTTGATAAATCTATGGCATTGAAACAATGTGCTAAGCTTTTTTCTGCAATTTCTTCATCTAATGAAGCCAAATTCAACACAAAAGCCTCTTTAGGTGGTGGAAAATAATTGTGACACAAATAGTTTAATTGGTACTTTTCCTTCAATTCCAATAAATCATCGAGCATTTGCTCATAGGGTTGTGTACCACCTGATAATTCAATGTTTGAAAAGCCTTCCTTTTGAAGCATTTCAACGGCCTCTTTAATTTTTGTTGCCTTTACACAAGCTGAAGAAACATAGATCATGCTTAATAAATTTTTACAGCAGGGGTACCAATATAAGTTCCAGGAATTTCAATGCTTTTTGTTACCACAGCACCCGCACCAATAGTAACATTGTCGCAAATGGATAAGTTCGGCAATACGGTACAGGAAGCTCCTAAAAAGCAATTGTTGCCAATTTTAACTCTTCCGCAGAGCGTCACATTTACCGTAACAATGTTGTTATCACCGATGATGGTTTCATGCTCTAAACTGCTTTGAGAATATATTATGTTATGATTCCCGATTTTAGCTGTTTTTGCAATAAAAACCAATGCGGAGATTTGGTTGGATTTACCCAAATTATTACTGTCAACAATTGCTTTTGGATGAATGAGATTGTCTTTTAAAAACTGAGCTTTAAATTGTTCCAACAGACGAATTCTCGGTTGAATGCTTCCTTTTGCCAATACTAATTGAAGCTCGTTTGGAATAGTGTCAATTCTATCTAAGAGGGGGTAACCATCAACAAGTTCAACTTTTGCAGCTGCATCATAGTTATCATCAAAAACTCCCTCAATGTGATAATTGTTGAGTTCTAAAAGACTAATGCTTGTTCTAGCTTGTCCGCCTGCGCCGATAATTCCTACTTTCATTTTAGTTCAATAATGTCGTTAGCTGAATAATCTTTTTCTGCCACAGTTCCAATTACTTCTTTGTACCTGATTGGAGAGATTCCAATTCCTCCTGTTCGCTTGGCTATTAATTGAGCTTCTGTAATGCTTTCTCCTTTTTTGATGGGAGATTTTGCTACCAAGCATTTTTGAAGTGACTTTCGAGTTTCTATTTCTGATGCTGTGGGTGTTTTTTCCTCTTTCCCCAAAAACTGCTCTATGCGACGGATTTCTTTCACTAATTCTTTCAACTCATTAGGGTCTAGAGAAGCCAAATGATCTGGACCTTTTGCTCCCTTATCGATGGTGAAGTGCTTTTCTACCATGCAAACACCCATTGGGACTGCGTAAGGAGCAGCACCAATTCCAACAGAATGATCAGAATAGCCGGTTAAAATATTAAACTCTTTTTGAAAAGTCTTGATCACATTCAAGTTTGCCTCATCATCTTGTATTGGATAATTGGCAGTACATTGCATGAGGATCACCTTTTTATTTAGTGGCTCAATTTCTTTTAATGCAGCTTCGATTTCATGTAAATAGCTCATTCCTGTCGAAAGAAAAAGCGGCTTTCCAGTTGCAGCTACTTTTTTAAGAAAAGGCAAGTTGGTAGTGTCAGTTGAAGCTATTTTGTAGGCTTCCACTCCAATTTCTTCTAATTCAATTAAACTACTTTCATCGAAAGGAGTGATGAGAAAAATGATGTTTTTGCTGTCGCAGTAATCTTTTAATTCAATGTATTGCTCTTTTTTTAACTCAAGCTTTTTGAGCATATCAGCTTGAGATTCAGTTGCAGCTGTAGTTTTTGTCTGATATGGAGCTTTTTTAACATCATCAATAATCAATTCTTTTGTTCTAAACGCCTGAAATTTAACAGCATCAACTCCTGCTTCAACTGCAACGTCAACCAATTTTTTGGCAATATCCATATCTCCGCCATGGTTCACTCCAGCTTCGCCAATTATAAATGTCTTCTCATTTGTACTTAAAACTTTGTTTCGAATTTCAATTCGTTTGTTAAATTGCATATGTAATTAATGAGAAAGTAAGTAGTTCTTGAATATCACAAAAATAATGAATAAGATATTCTGAAAACCCGATATTAATTAAGTTTTAGAATCAATAGAAATTAGTTGATTCAACTAATATTAAGCCAAAAAAAGCAGGAAATTCTAATAAGAGAATTTCCTGCTTTGATGATAAAAATAAATTTTTAATTACAATTTATACTTATAAAACTAAATGTAATCAAGCTATTTTAGTTTTTAATAAACTTATGGAATACAGTGTTTTCAGTAGTTTTTACTGATAGTAAATAGATTCCACTTTTGAATTTGCTTATATCAAGCTGATTAATTGATTTACCATTTAATCTACCTTGCAGCATTGATTGCCCCACCGTATTTAAAATCTCAAATTCAGTATATTCAGATTCTGATTCAACTTCAACATTAAGAACATCATTAGCAGGATTAGGATAATAAATTATGTTTTTTAGAAAATGTGATTCTGGCAGATGTTGTATTCCTTGAGAATGACGAACTATAAATGGATTGTGAATAACACATGGTTCAGGTATTACTATTGTTAAACAAAACTCAGCTTCACAACACTCAAATACTGGTTCATCACTTCCTGCTGGGGTTGAGACTGAATATCCAAAAACAGTAATACAGACTTCATATTCTCCAGGAGGATAACTATGAGAGAAATTTTCTAATTCATCGACCTCAAATGGACCACTCTGATCACCAAAATCAACAACTGATGTTAGGAATTTCCCTGATACAACCTGACTAAGATTAGTGAAACTTACATTTCCTTCACAATCTATCTCAACCTCGAATTCAGCTTCAATTTCGCATTCAAATTCTTCTGCTATAAATAGTGATTCGTCAGAATCTTGACAATCTTCATAATAAGCTTCAGGTATACAGTAGGTTGATGAACAACAGGTGTATTTTTCACCATCAAAAATGTAAGAAAAAGTTGTAATACATGGTGTGTAATAATCTGAGTGATTATAAGAATGTAACACAATATCATCAGGATGTATTAATCCAATTTCTTGATACTTTCCATCATCAAAATTAATAACAGAGCCCATAAAAACATTGCCAGGTCCTACAGAACTACTATTTGTAAATTCATACTGACATCCATCTAATCTAACATGCATACTGGGTGTAATATCACAAACTGCATAACAAGACTCAATTGTATTATCCCAAATCTCCAAATCATCAATTTCTACATTAGCAGTTCTAGATGAGCCAGCAGTTGTACCTACACCGAACTGCAAATACCTTAAACCAGTTATACGGCTATCTAAATCATAACAAACTGGAGAACCAGTGATGTGATTTTGTCTGCTTGCGTCACTATAGACACTAAGAATCATTTTATCAAGGCTTAATCGCTCAACTCTAAAATAATAATCAGTGTTTTTATTCACCTGTATAGATTGAGATGCAGCATACCTTGTAGTTAAATACTTGCCTTGAAGTTTTGCATTAAGCTGATTGTTTGGACCTAAAGCATCATTAACTGCTATATGAATACCAGAAGCTTGATTAGAAGTTAAACATTGAAAGCAATTAGAATGAAAGGCGGAGGTATCATCAGAGACATAAAAAGTAAAAACATAATCTTGGGTACTAGGTAGCCCTTTGTATTTAAACTCTATACGCCATTCGTTGTCATTTAAAGGGGTTGTCAAATCATGAATTAGTCGATAGGTTTGACCGCCTAAAAAGTCATTGTATTCTAATATGCCAGAGTTTATACTTAAAGTTCCTGGAGAATTTGGCGGAGGAGCATAAACCCCTTTAATTGTCCAATTTGAGCTCGAACTAAAGTTGTCAGAAAATATTTGTGTCTGTCCAAAGCCGTTTAATGCTATAATTAATAGCAAAGAAAAAGTAGTAAAAGTTAATTTTTTCATAATTATAAAGTTTTATATTTACGCTAAACTAAAGATGTTAATATTAGCTAATAAGGAAACTTTTTGTTTAAAATTGACATTGTAAATAGTTGAAATTGAAACATAATTATTTACAATATGCTCATAATCAATTAAAAAATAACAAATATTTATGACATCGATTATCGAGTTATAGATAGAAAATTAGACCATTGCAAGATAATAGCTTGAAAAACATAATCAATTAACTGTACCTAAAACTCGAATAAAAATTAATGCTATTAGGTAAAATAGAAATTTCAAGGGTAGAACAATTACTTTTCAAGAATTATATTTTTAATTCTCAAATTGGTCTTTCCATCAATTTTTGAGAATGTTTTTTCGACGTAACTTTTGGTTTCTATGGGTTCAAGTGTACCGTCTTTAAATTTAGTTACAACCATATTTAATTCTGCTTCGTTTTGAACCCAATAAGCTATTTTATTGCTGATATAGCCTGCAATGTCTCTACCTTGAGAATCAAATGTTATTAGAGGTTTATTAAAGCATAGCGCCTCAGCACCGACAGTTGAAAAGCAGGTCATAATCAGCGCACTCTCAGCCAAAAGCTGGAAGGTGTCTTTTTCTAGATTTATTCGAATGTTTGTTGAGCCTTCTTTTTCAATAAGCTTAGAATAAATGTCATCAGTTTCGGCAGGGTGTAATTTAATCTCAAACTGTAATTCAGGATGTAACTTTGAGACTTTAACAAAGCTTTCTGCTGAGTAAAATTTCTCTTGCAAGTCAGGTTGAAGCTGAGAAAAGAAAGTGACTAACTTAGGGTTTTTGCGATACTTTTCCATAATTATTGGAATAATATCTGTTCTTGGTTGCCCAACCACTTTTATGGTTTCAGGTCGGTAATTTGCATTCTCAATCAGCTGTTCTTTCCAATATTCTCCCCAAACAATTGTTATGTCAGGCATTGGATGTATACTCGCTTCTAATTTAGAAAGGTTGTAACCCACATTATAAGGTCGAATAATTCCATGCTGAAGTCCAAAAGTTTTAATATCGCTAGATTTTGCAGAATCTAGTATGACTTTACTCTGTGACAAATTTTCTCCATAAGCGAGTATGGATTGAATGTTTTTAGTTTTCTTAAAAAATACCTCGAATGAATAGTATTTCCTTAGATACAACGAAGTAATAGAACGTAAACGAATACAGTGATTGATAATTAGGAAATCTTCAGGCTCTTTAAGTTGATTTTTTACTTCATATAAATCACTCCAAATAGTTGAAATAGAAGTCTTAATTAGATTTCTAACTTTTTTTGAGAAAAGTGAATTAAAAATTATGTATTCTGTGGTGTAGGAGTTTTTGTGTTTGATTTGAAACATTCTAGCATTCAATTCAAATGGCTTTATTAAAGATGGAAATGGCAAGTCTTCAATGTAGCCAAACTCATCTCCAAACTCTTCTTCTAAGTAGCTCCAATAACCATTTAGTATTTTATTTTCCTCAGGATTAAATTTTGATGCTATTTTTCGTTCACTAGCTAGTTGAAAAAAGAGAATGGTTTCTTTTTTAGATACGCTGCTTTTATTGCTAATAAATGCTCTAAAAATAAAGATTAGCGCATATTTTAGAATAGTAAGAAGCTTATTTTTTGGTTTGACAACTGAAGCAACTTTTAAAACGTTGATTTTGTCAGATATAAAAATAGACTGATCTAAATATTTTGAAACGACATGTATCTGATCTTTTTCGTTTATAAAGCTTTTAAGGTATTTGATTTCATAAAAAGCCTCTCTATTGTCGTAAAATATTTTAAATTTATTGTAAAACCAAACATTCAGATTAGCTGCTAATTGAAAGTAATTCAATACTTTTTTGCCATTTACTTCTGTAGAAGTAAAATCTCTAAAATGATTTTCCCATGCCAGTGGATTGTTTTTAATATACGAAGGAAAGTCTTGTACTTCAATCACTTCATCATACTGATCTAGCGTATGTTTATCTTCCCATTCTTCTTTTGGAATAAATAATACAAGGATTTTTTTCATTTGAAAAGCAACTTTTAAATGGCAGTCCAACCACCATCAACTACTAAGTTTTGACCAGTGATGTATTTGGCTTCATTAGAAAGTAAAAAAGAAACAGCAGGGGCAATATCATCTGGAGTTCCCATTCGTTTCATGGGTACTTTGTTTTCATAGTTTTTGACAAAATTAGGATCCTGATGATTAAAAATTCCACCTGGAGAGACCACATTAACTCGAATACCAGCGGCACCATAGTAAGATGCTAAATACCTACTAAAGTTGATGATTCCTCCTTTAATAGCTGAGTAGGGGGCAACAGGGTTAATGTCGGTATTTTCATAAATACTTAAATCATTACCCACAACACCATAAATGGAACCTAAATTTACAATGGCGCCCTTGGTTTCTTTTAAAAAAGGGATAGACTTTTGGATGCAAAAAAATGTAGAGCTTAATTGATAATTTAAGTTTTTGTTCCAACTTTCAAGATCGATCTTCTCAAATTCATTTCCAAAATCTTTTGTTCTCGGGTAAGCATTGTTGACTAAACCATCAATTTTTCCATAATGCTTTTTCACTAAATGAATGCCTTCTAGCATGGAGTTTTCATCGGTGACATCCATTAGTAAATTGTTGTTTTCTAAGTCAGTTTTTGGAAAAACGATATCGGCATTTACTGCAATCCCACCTTTGTTATTGATATCCTCAACTATTGCTTTTCCAATTAATCCATCGCCTCCTGTGACTAGAATTATTTTATTTTTTAATAGATCTGTCATTTATTGTAAGCATATTTTTAAAGTAGCATAAGCTTCCTTTAAGTCATTAAACATTTTATGTGATTTGTTTTCAATAAAGTAATTCATTTGATCGGTATAGGTATTTAAAATCGATTGCTCAGATTTAAAAATTCGTTCGTTATTTTTAAAAACCTCATTCTTATTCAAGTCAACCTTTAAAGTGAATTCATCTAAAACGATTTCAAATTCTCTTCTGGAATCTCTTCTGTAATAATTTAAAATTACATTAGCTACAAAGTTTTCATATTCCAAATTATAATTGGCATAATCTATTGAATTGATTTCTAGACTTGAATTGCTTTTTAAGGTTTTACTGGAATGTTTGGGCTGTCCAAAAATCCAAGTTAGGTAATCCAATTCATGAATTAAGTCTAGATGAACTCCACCACCTTTTTCTTTGTTTGCACTATAGCCTAATTTATAATCTGTATTTGGCCTCCAATCAGGAAGGTATGATCCAAAATAAACATTAACTTCATTTATTTTATTGTTCACATTCCCAAGAAATTCTTTTACAAAAATCAAGCAATCTAAGAAACGAAGATTACAGCCTATATAGCTTTTTGTATCATTAGTTTTATCAAGAATGTCTCCAATTTCAAGTGAATCAAACGCAGGTTTTTCAATAAAAAGTGGAATGTTTAATGTTAAACACCTTTCAATATCAGCTAAGTGTAAATTGGTGGGAGAAGATATTATAGCGAAATCGAGCTGGAGTTTTTTGGCTTCCTCAAAATCAAAAATATTGATCACGTTTAAGTAATCTTCGGCATTTCTATTTGACCTAAGAGCATAAATAACAGTCTGATCATTAATCTTAATTAATGCATTGATGTGTTTTTTTGCAATACTCCCAAGTCCAATAATTAATACCCTCATTCAATTTCAAAATTAAGTTTATTGTTTACAACGAGGTATTCAAAAAAGTCCATATCAACTTGATGGTCAAAATCAAAAGAATCATGCTGCATTTCGAAAATAGTGGCATTCGCAAACAAGTACATATTAGATTCAAAAAAAGGCCTTTTGTAATAATAAAATGAGGCGTTCATTTCATAAACTTTTGGTGCTTTTTGTCTAGAAAGTATTGGATTATCTGGTTTTTTAGAAATTCTACAGGTTCCATCTTCATTCATTTCAACCATGTTAAAGTAGGGGTTTTTCTTAGCCTCAGAAACCGAAAATAAATTATCAATTTTTGGTAAGGAATTAATCTTAGCATAAGCTTCAATTAAATCATCAATTGAGCGCATTGGTGCAGAAACATCTAAGTCTAAGATTAAGTCATATTGAATGTGATTTTCTTTTTCAGAGAAAAGCAATATGTCCTTTATTACGTCTTGCTTGCCCGCTGTATCATTAGCCAACTCTGCTGACCTTGTATAATCGTTTTCTAAGCCATAAATTTTAGCAATCTCTTTAATTTCTTGATCATCGGTGGAAAGTTCAATATTGACATTTGCATCACCATTTTTTTTCATCAATGCAGCAAATTTTTGTGCCTGTTTTATTGAATAGCCAATCACATGAGTAGACCCAATTAGTTTAATATTTTTTCGAGGAATTCCTTTAGAACCGCCTCTTGCACAAATTGTTATTAATATATTTTGCATCAATACTGTATTGAAATATGAAAAATTAAAAGTAGATACAAAAAAAACAAGATAGAAGGAAAAATTGGATTATTTAGTAGTTCAATTATTCGAAAGTAGTGCCCTAAGAACCCCTATTTTTAATTAATAAGTAAAGGATTCAGAGCTCTTAATCAATAAATCACCTTCAAAGCTCCCGGCAATACCTTAATTTTTAAATCAGTAGATGAGAGTTTGTGTTCTCCATCAACATGGTACTTACCTGGATTAATTATTTCAATGGTTTCTGCCTCAAAGCTTTCATAGTAATCTGATGCTTCAATTTGCTTATTAAAAACCTTGTAAATAATGTCAGGTGCAAGGTGAGGAGGAAAGGGTTTTAGCATGCAAACATTCAGTTTACCATCTAAAACGGATGCTTGTGGAGCAATCCAAGCATTGTTGCCATATTGTCCAATATTGGCAACGGTTAATAAAAAAACGGTAACTGTTTTTTTCTCTCCATCAATCACTATGTCAAATGTTTGTGGCTTGTAATTAAAGAATTCTTTTGCTCCTAATTGCATGTAGGCTAAAAAGCCTCGCTGCTTAGATTGATTGAATTTCTCGCTTACTTGAGCATCAAATCCAAAGCCGGCTGAAGCAACAAACACTTCACGGTTTATTTTTGCAGCATCAATTTTTTTGACATTGAACTCATTGATTCGTTGTATCGCTTTTTCAGAGTTTAGTGGAATTTTTAAATGCCTTGCAAAACCATTTCCTGATCCACAAGGAATAAGGCCTAAAGCCACATCAGTATGTACAAGCGATTTTGCTATTTCATTAACTGTTCCGTCGCCGCCAACTGCTATCACTGCATCTACCTTTTTTTCAACGGCTTCGCGAGCTATCTGAGATGCATGACCAACTTCTTGTGTAAAAGTGATGCCATAATTGGTCGTTTTTGGCATTAGACTTTGTACTTTTTCTACAATTCTAAGCTTCTTAGAAACCCCTGAAATAGGGTTAATAATGTATTGAAAGTGAAGCTTTTTAGTTGTTTTAGTATCCAAAATAAGTGCTTTTGTTTCCATTATTGTTTGGGTACAAATTAGTTAATTTAGTTGGCAAGGTTTATTTTTTCATGGTTTTTTGGTCTATAGAAAATGAGGAAAAAAACCATCGCAAACATCAATTCGAGCACTTCCCATCTTCTGCTTGAGTCCATGATTAAAATTAATCCAGTATAAGCTAAAAAGAACACAATATGGTGTGTGCGGGCAACTGGAATGGCAAATTGATTGGTTAAGTTCTGAACCCACATTTTTTTCTTGTACAAATAAGGATAAATGATGAAATAGATAAACAAAACTAGAAACATGATTTGAGAGAAAATCAATTTATTAACCTTGGTTTCACCAACAACAAGGTTGTGTAGATTTGTTTCTTTTTGAGCATTGTTTTCCAAGAAAAATTCATTCGATTCAACCCCAAGGATTCGCTGTCCCCAAGAGATTTCTTCTCCTGCACCAAACAAAAAAACCAGTCCCATAAAAAATACGCCAATTTTCCAAGTGATTGATTTTGAACTCCACAATTTGATCAGACGAATCCATAGAACAAGAGTAACAAACAGTAAACCCAATGCTGAAATATTTTCTACAAAACCATCTTCTTGAGCATATTGTGTGTCAAAGTAAATTCGATCTGTTTGATCAAGGTATAATCCAACGAGGTAGATTACAATTAGAAACGCGTAAGTAATTTTATCGAGTGTGGTGGTTTGTTGCATAAATCGCTGCAGTATTATTTGTTTTTTGCTTCGCTTTCTTTTTTCATTTTCATTAAGCCACAGTCATCACAATCGTGTGATTTAGTTTGTTTGATAACATAATAAACTAAATAAGCAATCGCGATTAAGCCAACAAATCCAATAAATATTTCTTGCAAAATCATGGGTTGAAAAAGATTTATTTTCAACTTCAAAATTAGTTATTTAAGAATAACTTTGATGCCTTACCATTTCAAGCTTTATGAGCATCTATTACGACCGAACAAACTACAGCGACCAAGAGCTAAGCGATTTATACAGGGCTTTGTTGAAACCTAGAATGATTGAAGAAAAAATGCTTGTTTTACTTCGTCAAGGTAAAATTTCAAAATGGTTTTCGGGAATTGGACAAGAAGCTATTTCAGTAGGAGCTACAACAGCTTTGAATCAAGATGATTACATTCTTCCAATGCATAGAAATCTCGGAGTTTTTACTGCTAGGAACATGTCGTTGGGAAAATTATTTGCTCAATTTCAAGGTAAAAAATCAGGCTATACCAAAGGACGAGATCGCTCATTTCATTTTGGTTCGAATGAAGATGGAATTGTTGGAATGATTTCACATTTAGGTTCTCAATTAGGAGTTGCAGATGGCATTGCTTTGGCTAACCTTATCAAACAAAATCAATCGATAACATTGGCTTTTACAGGTGATGGAGCAACGAGTCAAGGAGATTTTCACGAAGCACTCAATGTAGCTTCCGTTTGGAACCTGCCAGTCATTTTTGTCATTGAAAACAATGGTTACGGACTTTCAACTCCATCTTCAGAACAGTTTCGTTGCAAGCAATTTATCGATAAAGGAATTGGTTATGGAATGGAGGCATACCAAGTAGATGGAAACAATATTTTGGCGGTTAATTATCAAGTGAAAGAGTTGGCAGAGTCAATGCGGCAATTTCCTAGACCAATTTTATTAGAATGTTTAACTTTTCGCATGCGCGGACATGAAGAAGCTTCGGGAACTAAATACGTGCCTCAAGAACTGATGGATGAATGGGCAAAGAAAGACCCATTGATCAATTTTGAAAAGCTTTTGCTTGAACAAAAGGTATTGACCGAGGAATTAATTACCATAGAAAGAAAGAAAATTAAGGATGAAATTGAACGTGCCATTGAGCAAGCATTTTCTGAAGAAGAGGTTCAGCCAAACACCATAGAAGAATTGAACGATGTGTATGCTGCCTTTGATTTTAAACACGAAGAGAAAGCAGGAGAAACTCAAGAAATGCGATTAATTGATTCCATTGCCAATGCTTTGGACCTTGCTTTAAAAAGACATCCCAATTTGATTTACATGGGGCAAGACATTGCTGATTATGGAGGTGTTTTTAAAGCAACTGAAGGTTTGGTTGAAAAGTATGGAAAGGTAAGAGTTCGAAATACGCCGCTTTGTGAAGCAGCCATCGTTGGAAGTGCTTTGGGACTTTCAATCAAGGGCTTTAAAGCCATGGTTGAAATGCAGTTTGCTGATTTTGTATCTGAGGGATTTAATCAAATTGTCAACAACCTCGCTAAAATTCATTGGCGATGGGGGCAAAATGCCGATGTGGTAATTCGGATGCCAACAGGTGCCGGAGTTGCTGCAGGGCCATTTCACTCTCAGAGCAACGAGGCTTGGTTTGCCCACATTCCGGGTTTAAAAATTGCTTATCCATCAAATCCTGAGGATGCCAAAGGACTTTTACTAACTGCCTTTGAAGATCCAAATCCTGTTTTATTTTTTGAACATAAAGCGCTCTATAGAAGCATTAAGTCAGACGTTCCTGTTGATTATTACAACATTCCTTTCGGAAAAGCTAAGTTCGTTCAAAATGGGGAACAGCTTTCAATCATTACTTATGGAATGGGAGTGCATTGGGCCTTAAAAGCAGTTGAAGAATTAGAGATTTCTGCCAACATTTTAGATTTGAGAACGCTAGTGCCATTAGATTGGGATTCAATTGCAGAAGCAGTGAAGAAAACAGGGAGAGTGTTGGTATTGCACGAAGATACTTTGTTTGGTGGCCTCGGCGGTGAAATTGCTGCTAGAATAGGAGAGGAGTGCTTTGAATACTTAGATGCGCCTGTCAAACGATTGGCTTCAATTGATACTCCAGTTCCCTTTACTTCTACCTTAGAAGCAAACTTTCTTCCTGAAACTCGATTGAAGGCGACGCTGAAAGAGTTGTTGGAGTATTAGGAGGGTGAAGGGAGAAACAATTATAGCCCATTTTTCCAAGAACCCTAAATTGTATAAAAAATGCTATTTTTAGCAACAACTTTTGTTTAAATGAAAACTCATTGAGGGTTTTTAGAGGAACTGATGTTTTGTAACATGCTGAAAAAACCAAAAGAGCTATTATTTTGCCAACGCTAACTGTATATATTAGACTTAATGTGAATACTATAAAAAAACTAAATGGAATTAAGATTTATCGGACAAGGTTTAGACCCAACAAGTGACTCCACAGCAGGAAATTTAATTATTGATTCATTGATTGATGAAAAATTTAACTCTTTTAATGCGTTTATTGCATTTGTTAGCATTGGCGGCATCAACAATATTATTGACCAATTAACAGCTTTTAAAGCAAGGGGTGGAGCAATTCGTTTGTATGTAGGAGTTGACTTGAACGGAACTTCCAAAGAGGCTTTGGAGAAACTTATTGAACTGGAAATTGAAACCTACATTGTATTCTCTCCAAATAATATAATTTACCATCCTAAAATTTACGCTTTTGAAGGAGACACTTTTTCAAGAGCAGTTGTAGGTTCTTCTAACTTGACCGAAAGAGGACTTTTCCAAAGTATTGAATCTTCTGTATGTGTCAATTTCAATAATGAAGAGGATGAAATGGGAATTGAATTTATGGCTGATATTTATGAGCACTACAACAAGATAATGAATAATGAGCACCCAAGTTGTCAAAGACTTACTATTGAAGTTTTGGAAATTCTTGTCAATAGCAAAATCGTTTTGCCTGAAATAGTGAACAGGGCCAAATTCAATAAAATTAACCGAGAATTTGGCGAAAAAGATTCTGCTGCTTATGATGCGTTATTAAAAAGTTTCGGAAAACTAAAACCGAAAAGACCACCAAGAGGATTTAAGAAAGTTGTTTTCAAAGAGGAAATACTTGTTGAAGAAAATAAAGAAATAAATGTTGTAAACGAAACTATTGAATTACACGAAGGCTCAATGTGGATTGAAACAGGGAGAATGACAGGCGGTTCAAAAAATCAACTTGATATGTCTAAGAAGGGAAAGCATAACGGAGAACTTCTTCAAGGTAGTGTAGTCTATTTCGGATTGGATCCTGATGATGTTGATGCTTCAAAGAATATAGATATTCATTTAGGAGGAAAGATTTATAAGGTAAATCCTGTTTTCTATACCCCTGGAAACAGCAATTGGAGAATGCAATTGAAAGGAGTAACAGATAACGATGAGAAATTAACCGCAATATCTAGAATGCAATTAGGGCAAGATGGGGGTTTTGTGAACAAAATACTTTTGTTTACAAGGATTGACGACACAAACTACAAACTTGAAATACTTGATACAGACGACAGAGATAAGCTAATTGAAAATTCTTCAATTTGGGGAAAGATGGGGAACGAGACTACAGGCAGGGCTTATGGTTTCATTTAGTTGTATCGCCCCTAACTCATTCTTAAACCAAACCAAATCGTCTTTTGAATACTGCTTGCTAAATTCAGCAATCACAAGTTCAACCTCAGAAGCAGTTAATTTGTAAAGGGCAATAAAAAGCAAATCAATTTTTCTGACAGTTTCAAACTTGTTTTCGTTTCTGATTTCATTTTTTAACTCTAAATTCTCAAAGAGAGCATTCAAACGAACGTCATTTCTTAAAAGAGAAAACACAAGCAATGAAATATGATGTTTAATGGTGGCTTCACCACCATTAAAGTTTATTTTCCTTGTGGTTTGCTCAATGTTCGGAACAGGCATTTGGTTTATCACCGACTGAGTTAAATCAATCCCACTAAGTTTTTTCTTCAAGATAAAATCAAACACCACCGAATTGAAAAGCCCAGCCAAATAAAGCAAATCATTTTGGCTTGTGGTCAAGAACTGAACAGATTGCGATGCAGGAATAAATGGTAACACAGTTGCAATGCACGTTCTTGTGTTAGTTGCAGAAGTTAAACTTCTCCAAGCCAACATAAATTTCTCATTGTGGTTTTTAGAAAGCTGTTGCCACTTTTGAGCATTAATAAAAAATCTCGATTCAGGAAAATAATCTGAAATGGCTTTTTTTGATTCATCAATATTCACCGAAGATGACTTGTTCCGGTATCTCAACGCATCCGCTACTCCATTAAACCCTGAAAACTTTCCATCAAATTGGTTAAAGAATTTCCCCTCATAAATCGGTATATTATCCTTTGCCTTTTTCTTCGTGATAAATTCTGCATGACTTGTAAAGTGTACAATTCTTCCGAACCTCACATCCTCATAAATATTTTTGAAAAACGGGAAGTCATAAGAAACCCTTAACAGAAAGTCTGCTTCCATTTTATTTGAGAAGTTTGGAAGCATTCCAGTAAAGGGATTTAGTATCTTCAAACTATCATAAGACAATTCAATTTCCGATTTTGCTTTTTCAATTTTCGAAACTTCACTGAGGTTCATTAAAACATGAAACTTTTCAATCTTAGGATTACCCAGCAATAAAAAGCAAAATCGTTCTCTGCTATCAATATTGAAAATCTTTTTACGATTGATAAAATCATAAATCGAAACAACAAAATTGCCCTTTGTTAAGTACCTGAAAAGATTTTGATTGACTTGACTTGTTACAATTGCACTTTTCAAAACCAAACCGACAACACCTCTTTTGGTTTTCAATTTCACAGCAGCATCGGTAAACAAAGCATAAGTGTTCAACTCACCATTGTTTGACAAATTAAAGAACGAATTCTTCTTTAAATCTGATTTAGCTTTTTCAATTTCAAGTTTGAACTCTTTTGAATATTCCGCTAATAAAACATTGCTCAATTCTGTTTCTGTAATCTCATTTGTTCGGCTTGACTTGAAATGGTTTTCAGCAACTGTATTTGAATAGAGAGCATAAAACTTTTTTTCCTCAAACCTTATTTTCTCCCAAGGTGGATTTCCTAAAACAACATCATAGTTTTTCAGTTTGTCTTTGCTCAAACTGAGTTGTTCATGGTAAATGAATCCGCATGAAAAAACTTCAACCTTTTTTAATTCATCAACAGCAAGATCAGATTGCAATAAAAAGTTTGCATGAATAAATTTATCACTTAAGCTATTGTAGTATATCGGTTGCTTAATTCGTAAAAGCAAATTCAGTTTTGCAACCTCCAATGCCAAGCAATCCACATCAAAGGCAGAAATATTTAAAGCAATTGCTTTCAGCAATTGCAATTTAATTTCTTCTTCAATATTCCATTTTTCAAACAGAATTTCAAAGTAGTCTATGACTGCAATAATAAAATTACCACCACCACAAGAGAAGTCAGCAAAACTGATAGCAGTAATTTCTTTTAGAAATTCTTTGCCGACTCTTCCGAAATTTAATTCAAAAAAAGTATCAATAGTTTTTCCAGTAACGGACTTTGCAAAGTTTGCAGGCGTATAGTAGCTACCTAAATTGTTCCTATAATTCTTTGCCGTTGAAATTTTCGTTCCATTACTTTCATTTCCAGTTTCAATACCCAACAGGGTTTCGTAAAGCGAAGGAACATCAATTGATTCAATACCTGTCAAATTACAAAGGTTGTCATCAACCAATTTTGTCAGTCTTTCATTTGCATTATCAATGATTGCTGAAAATAAATTTTCTGTAGCGAATGAATTTTTCAACCAGTGATTAGTTGCAGAAACAATCTTACAATCTTCTCTTTTGGTATTGTTCTTTAAAAAAATAATTGAAGCGGTAAAAATCGCTTTCACTTTGAACCTTTCTTTATTGAGTTCAACAGGGTTAATGTTTTGCTGCTTTACAAAACAATTTGAAAGATGTTCTTTCAGAATGTAGCCGTATATCTCTAACGCCTTATCCATTGTGAATTTGTCCGACAGTTAAAGATTCATTGGAAAAATAAACCAATGGTTTGTTGAAGAAGCTCCTCTTATGATGCGTTTGAAGAATTGAAATAATTCGTTCAGTCAAATCAGTTTGATTATTCAGGAAAATATATTTTTTCCTTATTGATTCAATCAATTTTGAAAAATCAAAAACTTCAAACTTGTAAATTGAAATTTGCTTTACTCCCAACTCATTCAAAATAATCTTGTGAAGCAAGTCATTAAAATATTTCGCTTTTGTGCTTTTGAATTGAGAAACATTCTTTTTGATATAATCAAAAAGCGGTTTAGGGTTTACATCAAGTTTGTAGGACAAATCTTCAAACACACTTTCGCTACCAACCGAATAACCATTGATTGCTCTGCTTTTTGACAAGCAATTCAAATCAATACTTCCAGAGAGAAGCAAATCTAATTGCTCTATATTTACCTTCAAAGATTTTTTCTTGTTGAAGAAAGGAGATTCACCGACAACACTTTTCACTTCCTGCAATTCTTTTGAACAGAAGTTGTATTGCTTTCTGATTTCAAGTTCAATTTTTGATTCCAAGAAAAGTCGTTGATAATCGCTTTCAATATCTTCAAGGATTAACTTTTCAAGAAACGAATCAAGATTTTTTATTGCAGAATAATTGAAGTGTTGAAACTCAAAGTTTGGTAATTTCTTTTGCAGATATTTTTCTTTTAAGTCCAAACATTTCTTGCTTTTCTCAGCAATGAATTTTGAATCTAAAATATTTGGTGCGACAGGAATTTTGGAAATGTAACCCGCACTGATTGTGAATTTTGGATTGATTAGTTTCAACAGGAAGGTTGCAATCTTTGAATTCAAGAAGGCAAGGTGAGCATACTTATCTCCTTTTAAAACTTGAATACCTGGACCTGATGCAATGAAAACTTGATTCTCTTTCAGCATTCTGACATTCAAACCCAAAGTTCCAGTATCACTGTAAACAAGTTGAGTTGAAGGAATCTTATCAATGTTTCTTAATGCACTTCCCTTATTTGCTTTTATAATTTCCGCTTTTTCTCCCCAATGAACTTTGTAATAATTCAAGCCAGCCCATTTGCAGAACCCCCCGCCTTTGCTAACCAATTTCCAGTCAGGACTTCCATTGACTTCCCAAGCAAATTTTACAAACTCTTTGTTGTTTCCAGTTGAAGTTCCCTGCATTGGATTTGCAAACTCTGAATAAAGTTGAAGCCCTTGAATGTTTTCAAACCGATGTTCTAATTGATAGTTAAATTCAAGATGACTGTTTTTTAAAAACTGATTTTGGTTTAGCTCAAAAGTCAGTTCAGCAGAAATATTTTTTTGTGTTACTAAACTTTTTTTCTCTGCAATATTTTTGAACTTCAAATTGTAGAACCTTGTAGATTTTATTTCAGAGTTTCCGATAACACACAACGCAATATTAGTTTTCTCTCCATTAATATCTTCAAAAGCATTGCTTCCTAAATCAATACACTCTTTTAAAGTTTGATTTGCTAAAAATATTTTTCTGAAATCTTTGAGTGAGGACAAATACATCCAGTTGTTTTGCGACACAACTCCTAAAACATCTTTGTCATTCATCAACTGAATAGTTCTTTGAATAAAAGACACACACAAATCTCCTTTGCTTTCTGGATAGTTTGCGAGTAAATAATTTTTTAGTGAAGTATCCATATCTCGTTTGCCCATGAATGGAGGATTGGTAACGAACACTTTAGTCTTTTTCTCTCTATTGAGTTTCTCCAATTGAGTTTTGAAACTTGTTCTGGCAATTGAGTTTGAAGTAACTTGAGGATTCAAGAAACCTAATTTGTCATTTGCAACTCCACCAAATATTTTAATATGAGTTGATTTACTCGGAATGGCATAATCGCAAGCTTTAACAAACAAAGACAGTGAAGCAATTTTAGAGAGGTTTGAATCCAAATCGTAACCGACAATTGAACTATTCAAAATCGTATCAACAATCTTTTGGTTTGACCAATTCGGTTTTGACGTTTTGTAAAGTTCATAAAGGCGTTCAAAAGAATAATTCAGGAAATTACCGCCACCTGTAGCGGAATCAATCACAACTACTTTTTGAATATCGCTTTTATCAAAGCCAGACAAAGATTCATTCACTAAATATTTCACCATGTATTTATCAGTAAAAAACTGAGTGGTGAAAAGCAAATCCGAATTTTCAATTTTTGCGTTATTTTTTCCAATTCTCTTGAAAGCAAGTTTCTCCAAGTCCTTTTTCAAAAACTGATACGACCATGAAATAATATTATCAACATCGTCATCAGTTTTTTCAAAAACAATTTTCAGTTTTTCAAACACAGAATAAAGCAGCTCTGTATTAAGTTGAGGTGCTGTTGCAAGAAATATTTTAAAAATTTCAGGAAATCTTTGTTTGACAAGTTGAATTTCTGTTTCGAACTCAGAATGAAAATTCGTAAAAGATATTTCCACTTTGTCAGTTTTACTTTGCTTCTTTCTCAATGTGAAAGTTGCTATCAGGACAGAAAAATATATGCTCAAGTCCTGCAAAGGAATTTTCTTCTCCATTGGACTTAAACTTCCAATGAAGTATGCAATTAGACTTTTGATTTTCTGCTTCACAATTATTTCTGTTTATTATTTTTAGCGTAATTAGTTAATTGTTCATTAACAAGTTGTATCGCATCATAAGTAGTTTCGTTTGCACCATACTCTTTTAAAATTTTTTCAGCAGTATGTTTGACTCTTAACTCTTCCTCCGGCACGTCATAGTATACGGAAAGTTTTTTTAATTGCTCTGATGTAGGCAATCGCTCACCTCGTTCTATTTTACTTAATAAAGGAGAATCAATATCGGTTCCGACAGCAACCTGATGTAAAGTTTCTTTACGCTCATTTCTTAATTCTCTAAAAAACTTTCCAATCGAAATTTCTAAATTCATATTGTATTTTACAAAATAAGACTTGTCAAACTTTGTCAAAAATACTAAATAATTTCATACCTTTCCAAAAAAAAATCTTTTCCATACATCACAACCATACACATTGGCAAGTCTCTCTAAGCAGCCGCACAAGCCAAAACTTACCAAAGAGTATGGCTGCCTTAACGTACGGACGAAAAGAAAGTACGGGTTAAAATCATACTTTTATGGCTTTACCGTAAGATTAATTGATGATGCTATAAAAAGTAGTAATATAATTTTTACAGACGAAGTAATCTCAATAGATGAAGCTACTACATATTCAACTTTATCAACTAATTCAAAAATACCCTAAAACAAAGCACTCATCAAATCATCAATGGTCATTTGGTGAAAATAGGCCTCAAGTTTAAAGCTATTGAGCTTTTCTCTCAGTTGGTCTTGATCGTGAGCGACTCCTTGCAATGCTGCTTCAATGTCTTCAATAGGCTTGGTCCCAAAAAAATCGCCGAATATTTTAGCTTCTTGAATTATTCCTTTTTTAACTTCTAAGTTCATTTCTAAAGTTCCGCCTTTTGTTCTCACTCCTTGGCGAAAATTGTAGTTGGGAGAATGCCCATAATTCCATTCCCATTTGGCATATTTCTCTTCTTTTATTTTTTCAATCGCTTCAATGTCTTCCTTGGTAAATTCATAGGGTTTACAATCTTCGTAGCTCGCTAAAATATGGGCGATAATTTTTTCACGAAAGTCCTCCAAACTTATTTTTTCCTTCAAGTGCTCAGAAACATTGGTTACCCTTTTCGGAATAGATTTCACCGCTCGGTCTTTGTATTTTAACGGACTTATTTTCAATGCGCCACTCACATCTTTCATTTCTGATGAGAATAGAATCGTTCCATGGTGTAACACCTTATTTTTAAAAACGTGTTCTGCATTGCCTGAAAACTTTTTTCCATCAATGGTTAAATCATTTCTGCCTTCAAACTTTGCATCAATGCCCAATTGCTGAAGCACTTCTAAAATTGGTAAGGTGTAGCGTTTAAAATCTACAACCTCTGTATTTTCTCCAGTTCTAGTAAATGAAAAATTTAAATTTCCTAAGTCATGAAAAACTGCACCACCACCTGAAAGTCGCCTAACCACTTTAATGCCTTTTTCTTTCACATAATCTACGTTGATTTCTGCCATGGTGTTTTGGTGTTTCCCAACAATAATGGCATTGTCGTTTCTCCAAAGCATGAAACAATCTTCTTGAAGGTGTTTGAAAATATATTCGTCTGCCGCAATATTGAAATAAGGATCAATGGAATGATGGTTAATACAAAGCATTTTTATTTTCGAATTGAAGGTGTATAAAAAAAGCCACAGTAGACCCGTGGCTTTTTTAGTAGTATAATTTTAAATTGAAATTAAGCCATTGAAGTTACTTTCGGAGCAGCTTCAAGAATTTCATCGTTTGCATCGGTAGCGAATTTTTCAAAATTCTCAACAAATGCAGCAGCTAATAAACTTGCTTTTAAATCATAAGCATTTTTATCAGTCCATGTGTTTTTAGGATTTAGAATCTCCTCTGGCACATTTGGACAAGCTGTAGGCATTGCTAAACCAAAAACTTCGTGGGTATCATAACTTACATCATTCAAGTCGCCTTTTAAGGCTGCGGTAATCATTTCACGAGTGTATTTCAATTTAATTCTTGAACCTACACCATATTCACCACCAGACCATCCAGTGTTGATTAACCAAACATTCACATTGTGCTTGTCGATTTTACTACCTAGCATTTCAGCATATTTTGTTGGATGCAATGGCATAAAAGGTGCGCCAAAGCAAGCTGAAAATGCTCTTTGTGGTTCTGTAATGCCAGCTTCAGTTCCTGCAACTTTAGCAGTATATCCTGAAATAAAATGATACATTGCTTGACCTTTCGTCAATTTTGAAATAGGAGGCAATACGCCATAAGCATCGCAAGTAAGGTAAAAAATGTTTTTTGGATGTCCACCAATAGAACCTTCTTGAATGTTGTCGATGTGGTGAATTGGATAACTCACACGCGTATTTTCAGTTTTTTCACTGTCTTCGAAATCTACCTCAGTAGTTCCATCTATAAAATTGATGTTTTCCAACAATGCGCCAAACTTAATGGCATCATAAATTTGTGGTTCGTTATCTCTAGTTAAGTCAATGCATTTTGCATAGCAACCGCCTTCAAAGTTGAAAACAGAGTTGTCATCCCAACCATGCTCATCGTCACCAATTAATCTTCTATTGGGGTCTGATGAAAGGGTTGTTTTTCCTGTACCTGAAAGTCCAAAGAATAAAGAAGTGTCTCCATCTTTTCCAACATTTGCAGAGCAATGCATTGGAAGTACATTTTTTTGATGAGGCAAAATGAAATTCAAGGCAGAAAAGATTCCTTTTTTAATTTCACCGGTATAACCAGTTCCACCAATTAACAAGATCTTTTTTGTAAAATCGATTGCTGCAAAGTTGTGTTGACGCGTTCCATCAATTTTAGGATCAGCTAAAAATCCCGGTGCGCAGATAATGTTCCATTCAGCGTCGAAGTTTTCAATTTCTTCAATGCTTGGGCGAATGAACATGTTGTAGGCAAATAAGCTAGAATATGGAAATTCAGATACTAAGCGCAAACTCAACCTGTATTGCTCAGAAGAGCAAGCAAAAGCATCTCTAACATAAACTTCTTTTCCAGATAAGTATGCTGTTACTCGATTGTAAAGGTTTTCAAATTTTTGGCTGTCAAATTTGAGGTTGATGTTTCCCCACCATACAGCATCTTTAGTAATAGCATCTTCAACAATAAAGCGATCTTTAGGAGAACGGCCTGTAAATTCTCCGGTATCAACTGCCAAAGCACCTGTGTTTGCAAGTACTCCTTCGCCGCGTACAATGCTATCTTCAATCAATTGAGCAGGTTCTAAGTTCCAGTATGCAGCAGCAACGTTTCCTAGCCCTAATGCAGAAATAGAAGCTTTCTCAGCTTTTCTACCAAATTCATTCATAAGTTAAGTTTTGATTAATACGAAAATTTATTATTAGATTAATTTTTCCGTGATCATAGATTAATATACCTGCAAAGTTAGTTTGTTTTTAAAACGCATTGCTTAAAAAAATAGTATTTTTTCAACAGCTGTTTATAAATAAATTCACAAGTGTCCGAAAAAAAATATTTTTATAAAACGTATGTTGATTTTTAAGCTGTCCCTAGAATTTGTTTTTTGGAAAATGAAATAAATTCTTAGAGAAACCGAGAAGCTTCCATCTGTGATGGAAGATCACTCGGCTGAACTTAGGATTTATAAAATTTGGAAAAAATAAAAATTCAAAGGACGAGTTTTTTTTGTTTCGTTTTTTTCACGGCGAAAAAAATGAAAAATATACATTTTTAAAAAGAACCCCCATTGATTTAAATAACTCAATTGAAATAGCTTTATTTGAAAAAAACAATTTAAAATCAAGTAGTTAAATCGATTTCTATTTTAGAAACAAACATGAAAGCAATTTGGTTTAGCCTTTAAGATTTTACAATCCTTCTCGTTGAACTGCAATTTTTGCACTTTCAAGGTAATCATCATAAGTCATTACTTTATCCAACATGCCATTTGGAGATAATTCGATGATCCGGTTGGCAATTGTTTGGGTAAAAGTGTGGTCATGAGATGTAAAAAGAATTGTACCCGGAAAGTTGATTAAGGAGTTGTTCAAAGCGGTAATCGATTCCAAATCTAAGTGATTCGTTGGCTCATCGAAAATCAAGAAGTTGGCTTCAGCTTGCATCATTTTTGACAACATGCAGCGCATTTTTTCACCTCCTGAAAGCACCTTGGCACTTTTCAAAACTTCTTCACCTGAGAAAAGCATTTTGCCAAGAAATCCTCGAATAAATACCTCGTCTTTTTCTTCATCGTTAACTGTGTACTGTCGCAACCAATCTATTAAATTGATTTTTGTATCGAAATAACTAGAGTTATCATTTGGTAGGTAAGCAGTTGTAATTGTTTGACCAAATTCAAACTCCCCTTCCGTTGCTTTAGCTTTATTATTGATAATTTCAAACAGTGCAGTGATGGCTCTTGAATCACCGACAAATGCGATTTTATCTCCTTTATTTACATTGATGTTGATGTCTTTAAAAAGGAATTCTCCATCTGAACTTTTGTAGGCCAATTGCTCTACTCGAAGAATTTGATTCCCTGCATCGCGTCCTTGTTTCCAAATAATTCCCGGATACCTTCTAGAAGATGGTTTTATATCATCTAAATTGATTTTATCCAATAATTTCTTTCTTGAAGTTGCTTGTTTTGATTTAGAAGCGTTGGCGCTAAATCGAGCGACAAATTCTTGTAATTCCTTCTTTTTGACTTCCGCTTTTTTATTGGCAGTTTGTCTTTGACGAAGAGCCAATTGAGATGACTCATACCAAAAGCTGTAGTTTCCAGAATAAGTTGTCATTTTACCAAAGTCAATATCGACGATGTTGGTACAAACGGTATCTAAAAAGTGACGATCGTGAGAAACTACAATCACCGTATTTTTAAAATCGAGTAAAAAATCCTCCAACCAAGAAATGGTTCTGACATCTAAATCGTTTGTTGGCTCATCTAAAATCAACAAATCAGGATTACCAAACAAAGCTTGCGCCAATAAAACACGTACTTTTTGATTTCCGCTCAAGTCTTTCATCAAAAGGTAATGCTCAGCTTCTTCAATTCCCAATCCACTTAATAAGGAAGCGGCATCAGATTCAGCATTCCATCCATCCATTTCAGCAAACTCTGATTCTAGTTCAGAAGCTTTTAATCCATCTGCTTCGCTGAAATCTTCTTTGGCATAAATGGCATCTTTCTCTTTCATTATTTTCCAGAGCTGCTGATGTCCCATTACAACTGTGTCTAAAACAGTGTGCTCGTCAAAAGCGTAGTGGTTTTGACTCAATACCGCCATTCGTTTTCCTGGTTCTAAATAAACCCTTCCAGAATTTGGTTCAATTTCACCAGAAAGAATTTTTAGAAAAGTAGATTTTCCTGCACCATTGGCTCCAATAATCCCATAGCAATTGTCGCCAGTGAATTTAATGTTAACTTCATCGAAAAGTATTCGCTTTCCAAATTGCAGGGAGATATTTTGAGCTTCAATCATGATGGTTTTTTTGGGGGTGCAAAAGTACTATAATCTTTTGATTGGTAGCTAAACTTAAGGCTTTCTTATCTGTTCAAAAACTATGAAAAATATAGAAATGAGAACTTTTTGCTTTTTACTATTAACGGTTTTAACTCTTCAGTTTTCTTGTCAAATTCCCTACAGAGCCAAAGATGTTTTTGAAAAAAAAGCTGAACTCCCGAAGGATGAGGCGCCACACTTTAAAAACTCTTTAGAGTGGTGGTACTTTACAGGTCATTTAGAAGATACTGCTAAAAAGAAAACTTTCGGAATTGAATACGTTGTTTTTCATTTCAATCCCACTAATGTGAAAGGTGGTTGGATGATTAACATGGCGGTAAGCGACCCCGAAAATCAACTTTTTTACGACGACCACAAATTTTTCACAAAGAACAAATGGCAATTTCATGAGCTTCCACTAAATTTTAATTGGAATCGAAAAGGAATAAAAAGCGCACTAAAAGGGCAGAATGGAAATTACCAGATCAAAGCCTCCATGTCAAATAATCCGGTTACTTATGAATTAAAGACAAATCCTACTAAGGAAGTTGTACTTCACAATGAAGTAGGCTATGAAAATTATGGCAACTACGCCAAAGCAGGCTATTATACTTTCCCACGATTAAAGACAGCGGGAAATTTATCAATTAATGGAGAAAACTATTCCGTTCAAGGAAATTTGTGGTACGATCGGCAGTGGAATTGTAGTGGCGTAATGGATCGAAAAGTGGCTTGGGATTGGTTTTCTATACAATTTACTGAAACTAATTCTGATTTAATGCTTTATCGTTTATACCATCTTAAAACTACTGAGGAACTTTTTGGTGGAACTTATATTGATTCATTGGGAAATCAAGTGGATTTGAAGTCGGAAGAAATAATTATTGAGGAAATTGAGCATTGGGAGAGTCCAAAATCTAAAACAACTTATCCTGTTAAATGGAGCATCAAAATACCATCACTCAACATAGAAACTAGGGTAGAGGCACTTTTTCCAAATCAAGAGTTGGAATTGAAATTTAGCTCATTTTCAAAGTTTTATTATTGGGAGGGAATGAGCTTAGCTAAAGGAAAAATTGGTGGAAAAAATGTTGAAGGAAAAGCCTATGTTGAAATGACCAATCGGTTTAGGCAGAAAGGTGAATAAAAAAAGCCCATTTAATAAGGTATTAAATGGGCTTCAATCAATTTAGCACTAATTAATAATAGATCAATCTTCTTACTTTAGCAACGTATTTTGCTAAGCGAATAACTTGTTTGGTGTAACCAAATTCATTGTCGTACCATACATAAAGTACAATGTTCTTTTTGTCAGAAGAGACAATGGTTGCAGGGCTATCGTAAACAGCACAGCAAGTATTTCCAATAATGTCGCTAGAAACCATTTCAATGTCAGTAGAGTAGTAGATTTGATTCACTAACTCTCCTTCCAAAGCAGCTTTTCTCATGATGGCATTTAAATCTTCCACTGAAGTTTCTTTCTTAACCGTTAAGCTCATAATTGCCAAAGAACCATTTGGTGTAGGAACACGAACAGCATTTGCAGTTAATTTGTCGATCAATTCAGGAATTACTTTGGTTACCGCTTTTCCCGCACCAGTTTCAGTAATTACCATGTTAATAGCAGCAGAGCGCCCTCTTCTTGTGTTTTTATGCATGTTGTCCAACAAGTTTTGATCGTTAGTGTAAGCATGCACCGTTTCAATGTGTCCTTTTTCAACTCCAAGAATATCGTTGATGATTTTCAATGGTGGAACAATTGCGTTGGTAGTGCATGATGCAGCTGAAATGATGGCATCTTTCTCTAAATCAAAATCTTTTTTATGATTCACTCCATAAACAATGTTTGGAATTTCTTTTCCAGGAGCAGTAAGAATTACTTTACTAATACCATTTGATTTTAAGTGTCTTGATAAAGCAGTTTTGTCTTTAAAAACTCCTGTATTGTCAATCAACAAAGCATCGCTAATTCCATATTGGGTATAATCGATGTCTTCGGGTTGAGAAGCGTTAATTAAATGAACAATTTGTCCATTTATCGACATGTTTTTTTTCTTGGTGTCAACTTCAACAGTTCCGTTAAAAGCCCCGTGAACAGAATCATTTCTCAATAACGATCCCCTTTTTTCCATCGCTACTTCATCGTCGCCTCTGGTTACTATCGCTCTCAAACGCAATTGCTGTCCTTTTCCTGCTTGCTTAATTAATTCTCTTGCAGCAATTCTACCAATTCTACCAAATCCGTATAAAACAACATCTTTTGGCTTTAATTCTCTTTTATCTAAGCCAATAAAATCACTTAATTTATCTTTTATAAAATCAGTTTTTGAAGTGTATTTGTCTTTTTCAATGTGCCATTCGTTTGCTAATTTACCAATGTCAATTTTTGAAGGAGCTAAATCAAAGCTCAATAAACTGATGGCTAATTCTGTAGTATCGAAAATACTAACAGCTTGGTTGGTGAAGTTTTGTGTGTTTTTGTGTAGTTTCAATAATTCAGATACACTTAGGTCCACCATTGTATTTCTGAATAAAACCAATTCTACTGATTTTGAGTAAAGCAATTTACCCAAGGTGTGAAGCAAGTCAACCGCAGCTTCTTTTTGATTCAACCAACTATTAAGTTCGGTTTCAAATTCTTCTGATACATTATTAGTATTCATGTCATTACAGACTTTAAATTAGCATTAAGAGAACATTAATTTTACGGTTGCAAAAGTCGTGAAATTTAAATGATTTTAAAAGCAAAAAACC
The DNA here is from genome assembly GCA_963973975.1 of uncultured Flavobacteriales bacterium. GTDB lineage: Bacteria > Bacteroidota > Bacteroidia > Flavobacteriales_E > Vicingaceae > UBA1494_A. The sequence goes on along the minus strand of CAXBCF010000010.1, from coordinate 56,344 downwards.
TTCAAGAATTTTATCTTGAAGGTTTTTATAAATTGCCTTTTTATAATCTACTAAATCCCAAACGCGTAGTAAGATTCAACTCCATTTGGATAAACTCCGTGAAGCAGAACACCCCCTTTTTTATTTTTTAATATGTCCAATAATTGAGATTCAGTTGTAACAAATTGATTATCGACTGCTGTGATGATAAATCCCTCTTTAACACCTGCTTTTATTAATTTCCCATTGTGAAGTTCACCAACTTTCACTCCTCCATCAATCTTCAGCGTTTTTAATTCATCACTAGAAGGTTCAGTAAATTTTACTCCGAGTTGTTGTTTGAGATTTAACTCATCACCTGAGATTAGTTTTAAGTTGCCTTCCATGTTTTTTAGGGTAACAGTTTTGGTTAAGTATTTCCCATCTCTTAAAACACTTACATCAATTTGATCTCCCGGTCTGTATTCTCCAACTTTAGCTTGTAAAGCAGAAACCGAATTGACCGAATATCCATTGATACTTTTAATAACATCTCCTTTCTTAATTCCTGCTTCTTCCGCAGAACCATTTGTAGATAAATCGACAACGTAAACTCCGTTTAAGTCACTCAAATTATTTTCTTCAGCGATGTCATTATCAATATTTCTAATATTCACGCCAATAAATGCTCTTTGAGTGTTTCCAAATTCAATTAAATCACTCACTACTTTTCTTGCAATGTTGGCAGGAATAGCAAATGAATAACCGGCAAAAGAACCTGTGTTTGATTTGATGGCTGCGTTTATTCCTATCAATTCACCTTTCGTGTTAACTAGAGCGCCACCGCTGTTTCCGGGATTAACTGCCGCATCAGTTTGAATAAATGATTCTATAGAAGATAAACCCGTGTAAGGATCGTTGTTTAAAATATTAATGTCTCTTCCTTTTGCAGAAACAATTCCTGCTGTTACCGTTGAAGTTAAATTAAATGGATTTCCAACTGCCAAAACCCATTCCCCAATTCTGAGATCATCTGAATTTCCAAAGTTTAAGTGGGGTAGGTTATTTTCTTCAATTTTAAGTACTGCCAAATCTGTAGAGGGGTCTCTTCCAATTATACTTGCTAGATAAGTTTTTTTATTGTTTAAAGTCACTTCAATTTTATCTGCATGTTCAATAACATGGTTGTTGGTAACGATGTATCCATCGTCGGAAATAATTACTCCTGAACCAGCTCCATTGATAGGTTGCTTGTATTGTCTTTCAAAATTTCCATTGCCATAAAAGAATTCTCTGAATGGATCGTAGCCTCTTTTACTGTATTCAATTGTTCCAGCTGTTGTTACGTGGACAACCCCATTTACACTCATTTCTGCGGCAGTGATGTAATCTGCACCTAATGTGGGTTCGGGACTTATAATGTTAACAAGTTTTGCTTGCTCTGTTTGACGTTGATTAATTTGAGGAGTTAGTTCTGGTTCAAACGCTTTGTAAATACCTAACGACGCTACACCTCCCATAAGCGCCATTAAAAAGCCACTAATAAATTTTTTCATGATTAAAAGGTTTAAATTATTGAACTTAAATTTGTGCTCTATAACTGCAATTTTAACGCCACTTTAAACTGTATGTTGAATTGTCGCTGTTAATTAATGTTAAGCTACAGGCATTGATATCAAAGGAAAATATGGAAATATCATTTGTAAAATACCAGGGCACAGGAAATGACTTTATCATGATTGATGCACGAGAAAAAACTGTCAATTTTTCAGTTGATACAATCGTGAAAACTTGTCATAGAAGATTTGGAATTGGTGCAGATGGTTTAATTCTAATAAATAATCACTCAGCTTGTGATTTCGAAATGGATTATTACAATGCCGATGGTTCTCAAAGTTTTTGTGGGAATGGCAGCAGGTGTGCTCAGGCATTTGCTAAACAGTTGGGAATAATTGACAAGGAATCAATATTTCTAGCAATTGATGGAATGCATATGGGCAAGTCGGTAGGAGCGGAGTTTGCCACCAAGATGGGGGATGTCAATCAAATTCAGAAAATTGGAGATGATTATTTTATTCATACTGGTTCACCACATTTTATTAAATATGTAGCTGATATCAATTCCATTGATGTAGAAAAAGAAGGTGCTGCAATTCGAAATTCTCCTGCTTACAAAAAAGAAGGAACCAATGTGAATTTTGTAAGTGTAGCGGAAGATTGTTTAATGGTGAGAACTTATGAAAGAGGAGTTGAGGCAGAAACTTATTCTTGTGGCACAGGAGTAACTGCTGTGGCAATTAGTTATTTACATCAAATAAACTCCTCTCAAAATCAAGTGAAAATTAGTACTAAAGGAGGGGACTTGCTGATTCTTTTAAAAAGAGAAAGTGACACAAATTTTAAAAATATTTGGTTACAAGGTCCCGCTCAAGAAGTTTATAAAGGTGTTATAAATATTTAAAAACTCCCTTAATTTAATCCTGTTTACTATTTTTTTGAGTTTTCAGCTCTTTCAGAGTGCCGCTGAATAATTCATATTTTCTAAATTGACAAGCTAATTTCCCATTCATTAAAGGAATCTTTTTAGAATCTTTCAATCCGATGTTCTTAAATGAATCTTCATCAGAGCTAATGATCCAAGCTGACCAATCATTGTACTCATGTTTAAGCGTTGAACCAATTTTACTGTAAAAATCAACTAGGTTTCCGCTAACATTTAAACGTTCCCCATAAGGAGGATTCATAATAATTACCCCTTTAGAAAAGGGCGCTTCAGCTTTGAAAAAATCTTCTTGTTCCAGCAAAATACTTTTGCGCATGTTTGCTGCATTAATGTTTATTCTTGCAGCTCTCAATGAATTTGACTGAATTTCTCTGGCAACGATTTTTACTTTTAATGGTCGGTATTCGTTTTTAGCTTCACCCAAGATTTTTGAAAAAAGTGCAGCATCATAATTATCCCACGTTTCAAAAGCAAAATGGATGCGGTTGAAGTTCGGTGGAATATTTGAGGCAATCATGGCAGCTTCAATAGCAATTGTCCCCGAACCACACATTGGATCCAAAAAGTTTTCTTCTCCTCTCCAACCTGATTTTAATACAAGTCCGGCTGCTAAAGATTCATTAATCGGAGCTGCGTGACTTTCTTTTCGGTAACCTCTTTTAAAAAGTGGATCTCCTGAACTGTCTAGAGAAATTGTAACATTATTATCATTTATGTGTAAGTGCAATCGAATATCGGGTTGAATGCGTTCAACATTCGGACGATTTTTTCCAACTGAACGGAAATAATCAACAATGGCATCTTTCATTTTCAATGCTGCAAACTGACTGTGATTGAAGTTTTCTGAATTCACTGCAAAATCAATAGAGAAAGTTTTATCTTCAGAGAAAAGATCATCCCATTTTATTTTACTCGCAGCTTTATAAAGTTGGTCCTCATCTTTAGCTTTAAACTTAATAATGGGTTTTAAAACTTTTATTGCAGTTCTCAACCATATATTTACTTTGTAAAGCAATTCTAAATCAGCAGTAAAACTAACTGCACGTTTTTTCTTGTCAATATCTTTTGCACCTAAATCTATTAATTCTTGCTCTAATTCGTCTTCAAGGTTTTGCATGCAAGTGGCTACCAAAGTAAACTCTTCGGTATCCTTTATTTGAATAGGACTTGAAGTTTCACTTTTAACAGTTTTACTAGGTTCCTTTTTTTGGGTGCCAACCTTCTTGATTTTTAGTTTCTTAAGAATCGAAGGGCTTGCTTCTTCTTGTTGATTGTCAGGGTCAATTTCCATGTTGCAAACTTAATTAATCCATTGTTAGAATACTCATTTAATTCAAGAAGCCTTGTTCATAAAGAAATTCCATAAACTGAATTAATTTGTCAAAATTCATTTCTTTTGGTCTCGAATTAGAACAGATGAATTTAGAATTTATAGATTGGTTAATCATTGTTGTCTATTTGCTGATTGCAATTGGAATAGGATTCTATTATCGAAATCAAGCGGGAAAGAGTCTAACAGATTACTTTTTAGGAGGTAGAAATCTGCCTTGGTACATAGCAGGAATTTCAATGGTTGCAACTACTTTCGCTGCCGATACACCACTTTGGGTGACAGAAAGAATTGCTAAAAATGGTATATCTGGCAATTGGCTTTGGTGGAACATGCTAATAGGCGGAATGCTCACCACTTTTTTCTTCGCTCGACTTTGGCGAAGGGCAGACATTGTAACGGAGTTAGAATTTATTGAGTTGAGATATAGTGGGAAAGCAGCAGCATTCTTAAGAGCTTTTAAATCAATTTACATGGGCATTTTTCTGAATGCCATCATTATTGGTTGGGTAAATGTTGCTTTAGCTTCTATTTTAAAATCCTTTTTTGATATTCCTGAAAATGAATTGTTCTACTACGTTTTAGGAGCGATGTTAGTAGTTGTTTTATATTCATCCCTTTCGGGTTTGATGGGAGTAGCTATCACAGATTTCTTTCAATTTTTTATTGCGATGATTGGTTGTACTGTATTGGCAGTCGTTGTGTTAAATACAGAGAAAGTAGGAGGGATGGCAGGTTTAAAAGAACAATTGCCAGCGTGGCGATTTGATTTTTTTCCGAAGATTGGGAAAAGTAATTTAGTGGATGATATTGGTACCTATAGTGTAACAATTGGAGCTTTTTTATCTTTTAGTTTGGTGCAATGGTGGGCAAGTTGGTATCCAGGAGCTGAGCCTGGAGGTGGAGGCTATATTGCTCAAAGAATGATGAGTACTAAAAGTGAGAAAGATGCTGTTATGGCAACTCTCTTTTTCCAAATTGCGCATTATTGCATACGTCCATGGCCATGGATTATTGTTGGGCTTTGCGCTTTAGTGCTTTACCCGAATTTACCAATAGAAAATTCTGCAGATGGTTTTGTTTTAGCCATGAGAGATTATTTACCTGCTGGTTTGAAAGGCCTTTTGCTCGTTGCTTTTTTATCTGCTTACATGAGTACAATTTCCACTCAACTCAATTGGGGTGCAAGCTACCTTACCAACGATTTTTATAAAAGATTTATTCGAAAAGAGAAAGCAGGAGAATCGGAAGAAGTAGTTCAAAAAGATTATGTAAGAAAAGCCCGTTACTTTACCTTTTTAATTGTATTTATTAGCTTATTTGCTACATCTCAAATGAACAGTATTGATGGAGCAGCAAGGTTTTTAATTGAGTGTGGAGCAGGTTTAGGCTTGGTTTTAATTTTGAGATGGTATTGGTGGAGGATTAATGCTTGGAGTGAAATCACTGCGAGTGTTGCACCGTTTGTTGGCTATTTTTTGGCAAATTTTCTTTTAGAATTACCTGATCCGCTCAATTTTTTATTCACCGTAGGATTTAGCACCATTAGTTGGTTATTGGTAACTTTTTTAACGAAGTCAACGAATGAAAAGCACCTCTTAGAGTTTTATGAAAAAGTTCAACCAGATGGTTGGTGGAAGCCTTTTGAAAGGTACAAAAAGTTTAAATCTAATTTAAAACCACTGTTTTATTGTTGGCTAAGTTCCATTGGGGTGGTTTACAGCTTTCTGTTTTTTATTGGCGATATAATTTTTTTAAATTTCGAAAAAGCACTGATTGAAATGGGATTAGGATTATTTTTTTACTTCTTTCTAAGATTTCAGCTGAAAAAAACTCGAATTTTCGATATTTAATTATCTTTACGCCCTAACTTATTTTAGCAGACTTATTTAAAGACTAATCATGTCAAAATCAAATTCTTTCAACACTATGCTGTTTTATAACAAATTAACGCTAGTAGTACTAATTGCTCTAACCTTATTTTTTAGCTGTGCAGAAGGTCCAAAAAGAGAATCTTCCACCGTTGAAAAGCAAGAAGAGAAACGAAATACTAATCTTTTTGAAATTGATGGAAAAGTATTTAGTATTCCATCTCCAATTCAAACGGCATTTCTTTTGAAAGATGCTGGTGCAAGCTATTCTTCAGAATTACTCAATCCTACAATCAATGCCGCTTCTTACGAAACAAAAAGCAAGAAAGCACTTAACTTGGGGGTTTTTGGTGCAAATCTTGGTTATGCAACCATTTATGACCAAACTCAAGATGCTATTTCTTACATGGCAGTTACCAAAAGAATTTCTGGAGAATTGGGAATAGCTGATTTGTTTGATAAAAGAATGATTACACGTTTTGAAGCTAATTTAGGAGATCAAGATTCACTTTTGGCACTTATTTCAGATGCATTTAAATCATCCGATCAATTTCTAAAAAATAACAAGCAAAATGATTTAAGTGTATTAATTCTTGCAGGTGGATGGGTTGAAACCTTGTATTTTGCAACTCAATTGACTGGAACAACTAACAACCAATTAATAAGAAACCGAATTGGCGAGCAAAAAATTACCATTAAGAACTTAATTAATTTATTATTGCCCTATCAAAGTAACCCTGATGTGATGGAGTTAATCAATAAGCTGAATGAATTGAAAGACTTGTACAATGATGTTGACTTTACTTATACTTATGAAGCTCCTACAACAGATGTTGAGAATAAAGTTACAACCATCAACAGTGTTTCTAACGTAAACATGACCGACAATCAGCTTCAAGATATCATTGATCAGGTTTCAGCTATCAGAACTTTTATTATAAAATAAACTTCCACATCGATATGAACAAATTAATAAAAATAGTATTTTCAATCTGCATCATTTGCTTGGCTAGTTTAGCTGCAAATGCACAATGCGATACAATTGCTACAGTTTGTCAAAACAATTTTAGTAAAGCTTATCTTTCTGATGGGCAAGATTATAGAGCGCTTTTGATTGAAGATCAAACTGCTGAATTTCACCTAACACTATACGGAGGTAGTGTTTACCGCTTTGGTGGTTGCAGTGGACTTGAAAATGGAAACCTTATCTTTCGTTTGTACGATGAAGAACGAAATGAATTATTTAGCAATGCTGAACAACAGATGGCACCTTATTGGGATTTTAAAGTAAATTCAACACTAGATATTATTGTTGAGGCTAATCTGAATTTAGAAAAAATTAGTTCGGGTTGCGCCGTACTCCTAGTCGGATTTAAGCCCTAAATAACTGTTGATTAAAATTTCTTTACACAATTCTAAATGAGTGAACGGATTCTAAAAGCTTTAATGCAGCTTTTTGCTATTGTGGCAAATGTTGGCAAGGATACGACTAACAGCGAAGAATTTGTTCGATTATTTCTCGATGAACAGTTAAACAAAGACCTAGTTGACGAATACCTTCAAGTTTACAACCGTTTTCATGAAGAGCAAAACAAAAAGAGAGAAGGCTTAAAAGCTAGAAAACGTACTTCTTTAAATTCCGTGAAAGTTCTTAAGATTTGCATGGAAATTAACAAGGAGTTAACACAAAAACAGAAAATGTATGTGTTGATTCAGTTGCTAGAATTTATTTATCAAAACAACAACGATACAGAACAAGCAATAGAATTTGTTGAAACAGTAGCTGATTCATTTAACATTAGTCAAAAAGACTATTTACTCAGTAAGGATTTTGTGAGTTTACCAATTAACCAAATGCCTTTTACCGAGGAGGTATTGTTAATTAGTAGTGAAGAAAAGTCAAAAGGAAATCATTTTCACATACAAGCGAATGGCTTAAAAGGAGAACTTAGGGTACTTCACATGAGTAATGTGAACATGTTGTTTATGAAGTACTTCGGAACTACAGAACTTCAGTTGAATGGACAATTAATCAATCCTGAAAAATCATACACTTTAACGCAAGGCTCTTCTATAAGAAGCTCAAAAGTTTCTCCGATATATTACAGTGATATTATCAATCGCTTTTTGAGTGATTCAGGTATTGAGCGAACGAGTTTTAATGCTGAAAATATAGAGTATCGCTTTCAAAATGGGGGAATTGGGTTACATCCAATGACAATTAAAGAAGAGTCTGGAAATTTAATTGGCATAATGGGAGCCAGTGGAGCAGGAAAGTCAACTCTATTAAATGTCTTAAATGGAAACTACAAACCAACAGCGGGAGCAGTAAAAATTAATGGTTTTGATATTCACGACCCTGAGAATAAAGAGAAAATTGAAGGTGTAATTGGCTATGTTTCTCAAGATGATTTATTGATTGAAGAACTGACCGTTTTTCAAAATATATTTTATAATGCGAAATTATGCTTTGGAGACTTAGCTGATAAGCAGATTATTCGTTTAACTTTTAAAATTCTCAATAGCTTAGGGCTTTATGAAACAAGAAACCTAAAAGTTGGCAGTCCACTTGAAAAAACAATTAGTGGCGGTCAGCGAAAACGAGTCAATATCGCACTGGAGTTGATTAGAGAACCTTCTGTCCTCTTTGTCGATGAGCCCACTTCAGGACTTTCTTCTCGTGATTCTGAAAACATCATGGACTTGTTGAAAGAATTAAGTTTGCGTGGAAAATTGATTTTTGTAGTTATCCACCAACCATCTTCAGACATTTTTAAAATGTTTGATAAATTAATTATTCTCGACACAGGAGGGTATTTAATTTACAATGGAAATCCAGTTGATGCAATTGTTTACTTTAAGAAGCAAACACAACAAGCCAACGCTGTAGAAAGCGAATGTCCTCAATGTGGAAATGTAAATCCCGAACAAATTTTCAACATTATTGAGTCTAAAATAATTGATGAATATGGAAATCAGACGGATAATCGAAAAATTCAGCCAAAAGATTGGAGTCAAAAGTACCATGAGAATTTAGAGGGAAAAAATGGAAGTCTTGTTGAAGCTACAAAGGCTCCACATACAACGTTGAAAATTCCTTCTGCTTGGAATCAATTAAAGGTGTTTATCAAAAGAGATGTTCTTTCCAAATTATCGAATAAGCAGTACATGTTTATTAATTTCTTGGAGGCACCTGTTTTAGCGTTTATTTTATCATTCATAATCAAGTACTACAATGCAGATCAAGCAGCCCAAGAAGGATACATTTTTAGACAAAACGACAATTTAGTAGCTTATATTTTTATGAGTGTTATCGTTGCCTTGTTTTTAGGTTTAACGGTTGCAGCAGAGGAGATTATACGAGATAGAAAGATATTAAAACGCGAAAAGTTTCTCAATTTAAGTAAGGGAAGTTATTTGTTTTCAAAGATTTTCATCTTGTTTGGTGTTTCTGCTATTCAAATTTTAACCTTTGTATTAGTAGGTAACTCTATACTTGAAATAAAAGGAATGTATTTTGAGTATTGGTTGGTATTATTTTCAGCAGCATGTTTTGCCAACATGCTTGGACTAAACATTTCATCCAGCTTTGATTCTGCTGTAACCATTTACATTTTAATACCATTTTTAGTAATTCCTCAATTAATACTTAGTGGCGTAATTGTCAAGTTTGAAAAGCTCAACCCAATTATTACTGTACAGAAAAAAGTACCATTAACTGGCGAGGTGATGGCCTCAAAATGGGCTTTTGAAGCACTAGCAGTCAATCAGTTTAAAAATAATAAATTCAATAAGCAATTCTACTACCTCGATAAAGACATTAAAACAACCAGTTTTAGAAAGAATTTTTGGTTAAGTAGATTGAAAGACAAATTAAACTTTGTTCAACGAAACTTAGATTCAGAAGAGAATAGAACGGAAGTAGAAAACTCTATTGAACTACTTATTAATGAAGTGAGTAAAGAAGTTAACCGAAATCAAGTTGTTAAATTCGATTCTTTTGAAAAACTAAATCAAAATGAAATTTCTGCAGAGTTTCTTTCTGAATTGAAAAGCTATTTTGACGAATTAAATGATTATTACATTGATAAATACAATCAATACAGCAATGAAAAGGACCGTCTTTTAATGGATTTGAATCAGACAGATGAAGCTAAAGAAGCCTTTCTAGAACTAAAGAATGATTACACCAATGAATCACTCGAGGACTTAGTGACCAATAAAAATGAATTAGATAAAATTATCGAGTGGGAGAATGAACTCATTCAACGTGCAGATCCGGTTTATAAAGATCCACAGGGATTTAGAGCACATTTCTTAGCTCCATCTAAAAAAATATTTGGTCTTTACTTAACGACTTTCTCTGCCAATATCCTGGTGCTTTGGTTGTTTTCTATTATTTTAGCAATAACATTATACTATGATGCTCTAAGAAAATTGCTTGCAAAAATTGCTAGTATACTTCCTACGAATAAGGGGTACTAGATTATCTAAGGCTATTTATTTTTAAGAGATGTAATGTTTCTTTTTAAGGGATTTAACTTATTTTTGAATTTAAAATCCTAATAATGAAAACACCTTCTTTATTCAAAATATTTCTTCAAATTTTCCTTCTAGTATTCTCAACGAACTTATTTTCTCAAGAATTAGATTGGGTTAATACTTTCGGAGGTTCAGGAGATGACCGATCTCTTTCAATAACTCATGACTCTAATGGGAATGTATACTCTACAGGTTATTTTAGTGGGAATGTAGATTTTGACAATGGTCCTAATACTTTTATATTATCTTCAAGTGGCTCATCTGATGCTTTTATTACTAAATACGATAAAAATGGAAATTTTGTTTGGGCAAGAAAATTTAGTGGTTCAGACGAAATCAGGGGATTAAGAATAGCAGTGGACAAATTAGGAAATGTATACACCACAGGTTCATTTGAAGGAACTGCCGATTTTAATCCCGGTTTTGCCTCTAATATTTTAACTTCATCAGGTAATACCGATGTATTTGTTTCTAAGTTAGATTCAACTGGAAGTTACGTATGGGCAAAAAGTTTTAGCGGAACAGGAATGAGTAGAGGTTTGGGGGTTGAAGTTGATGATCAAGGAAATGTTTATACGACAGGTTTTTTTCAAGGAAATTTTGACTTTGACCCTGATACTGCTAGTTACATATTAAATTCTGGTTCTGGACAAGGTGTATTTATAAGTAAGTTAGATGCAGCTGGAAATTTTATTTTAGCAAAAATGCTTGATGGTTCAGGAAGTACGGTTAGTTATGGATTGGTAGTTGATTCAGATAAAAATATATATACAACCGGGTTTTTTACAGGTAATGTTGATTTTGATCCAAACTCCGGCACATTTAATTTGTCATCATCTGGAGGTAGAGATGTCTTTGTATCTATGTTAGATTCATTGGGTGATTTTGTGTGGGTAAAAAAAATAAGTGGTGTTAATGATATTATTTCAAGGTCTATGAGTATTGGAACGAGTGGAGATTTATATATAACAGGATACTTCTCTGGTACAGCAGACTTTAATCCCGATTCTTCTGGAACGTTCAATTTGTCAGCAAGTGGTATTGATGTTTTTGTTTTGAAATTGAATAATTTAGGAGGGTTAGTTTGGTCTAAGAAGTTAGGAGGGTCTGGAAATGATTATGGTTACGCTATTGATATTGATATGGATGAAAATGTTTATGTTACAGGTAATTATATTGGTACGGCTGATTTCGACCCAGGAATGTCACAGCAAAATTTAGTTTCCGCTGGTCAATCTGATATTTTCATTAGCAAATTGGATGTATCTGGAAATTATTTATGGGCAGGAAGTTTTGGTGGTAATTCAGATGAGACAGGTTTTTCAATCTCTGTTGATAATGAATATAATGTTTATGCATCTGGGTTTTTTAGAGGAACTGTAGACTTTGATCCAAGTTCAAACTCAAGCCTTGCTACTTCAAATGGCAGTAACGATATTTTTAATTTAAAATTATATACTTGTAGCGATACTATTACTTCTGATAGTACATTTATCTGTATGGGTGATACACTTACAATTAATGGGAATAAGTATTTTCAGTCTGGTTTATACATTGATACACTAACTTCTATAAAAGGTTGTGATAGTATTCTTGAAACAAATTTAAAAATAGTAAATATAGATTTAAGTTTTGATTCAATTTCGTATTCAAGTCCTAATTTATTAAGATCAAATCAAAGTGGCGCTAGTTATCAGTGGTTAGATTGCAATAATAGCTATCAGGCAATTTCCGGAGAAACAAACCAAAGCTTTTCAATTCCTTCAACAGGATATTATGCAGTAGAAATAAGTTTTAACGGATGTATTGATACAACCAATTGCATTAATAAAATGTTGGTTGGGATCCAAGAACAAACTACTGCGGAAAACTTTAAAATTTACCCAAATCCTTCTACAGGTTATTTTACAATGGAGTTGCCAAATAATGGAACTATAGCTATTTATACTATTACAGGTCAACTAGTTTCTAGTAATATATACAATAAAGGTACTTTGAGGTTAGATCTATCAGATCTTCATGAGGGTATTTATCTTGTAAGGTATATTTTGGAAGAGGATATTTTTACTAAAAAATTGATTGTAAGTAAATAATTTCTAATTTTTAAAAACTTTAAATACCTTAAACCTTTCTGAGTCAGCAGTTAATTCTATTAAATAGAGTCCAGGGTTAGCATCAATATTTAATTCAACTTTATTGGTATTTAAATAGTTTTGGGTGAAAACCTCTTGGCCAATTGTGTTTCTGACTCTAATTACAATATCAGAATATTCAGCACCCAATTCAATAATAAGCTTTTCTTTCATAGGATTGGGGTAAAATCTCAATTTACTTTCTCGCACTAATTCTTGAAGTGAAACAGTATTCACATTTAAACATATTGAAGTGTCAGAGCAACCATTTTCAGTGATTATTACAGCATAATCTCCATTTGCAGTAGCTAAATAAGACTGATTCGTCGCACCAGTTATAATTGAATATCCATTATTGCAGTCAACCCATTGATAACTAGCACCAACTGCATTTGAAAATAAAATCGGACTATTGTTGGTAACCGAAGTATTTACATTATTGATAGTTAAGTTTATTGCAATTGTGCTATCACAACCTGAAGGATCGCTGATTGTATCATTATAAAGTCCACTAGAAGTCCAAATACGATTTCCACTTGGTGATAAATAACTATTACAAGCTGAAATTGAAAGCGAAGCAGTTCTTTGTGGGCATTGACTCATTTTCTGAACAAAAATGTCTTCAAAACCTGAGGATGATAAGTTAAAAGTTGCTAGTCCCGGATCAAAGTCGACTGAACCCCTAAATTCTCCTGATGTATAAATATTGGTAAGCTTATCAATATAAATAGATCGGGCTAAATCATTTCCTGTACTACCAAAACTAGTTGCCCATTCTAAATTACCTGAAGAATTATATTTAGAGATAAAAATATCACTTCCTCCATTAGAAGTCAAGTTAAAAGAACTTGAGCTTGGATCAAAATCAGTTGTACCATTAAAATAACCTGCCAAATAGATATTTCCATAAATATCACCCTTTATTTTTGAAGCAACATCTTGAGCTGTTCCCCCTATTTTATTGGCATAAATAAAGTTTCCTGTAGAATCTAATTTAGAAATAAATGCATCATCATTTCCTGATGAACTTAAGTTAAAAGTTGTTGTACCAGGATTAAAGTCAACGGTTCCTCGAAATATGCCTGTTGTATAAACATTTTTATCCTCATCCAAATAAATCGATGCACCCCTATCATTACTTGATCCACCTAATTTCCTAGCCCAAATAAAATCTCCTAAAGAATCTAATTTAGAAATAAAAATATCTAAACCACCTGAAGAACTAAGATTAAATGACGAGGTACCAGTATTAAAATCAGCAGTACCACCGAAGAAACCTGTAGTATAGACATTTCCTGATTCGTCTACATCAATTCCCGCACTTCTATCATCAGAGTTTCCACCAAATTTCTTTGCCCAAATCAAATTTCCTAAATTAGATAGTTTTACTACAAATACATCAAATGAACCCGAAGTGGTTAAATTAGAAGTAAGTATACCTGGATCAAAATCTACAGTACCGTTAAAATAGCCTGTAATTAGAATATTACCAGCATTATCAATCGTAATTTCATGACCATATACTTCTCCAGTACTTCTGAATTGTCTTACCCATAAAAAATTTCCTAAGCTATCTAATTTGCAGATGTATGCATCTTGACTTCCCGCAGAAGTTAGGGTGTTTGTTCCAATACCTGGATCAAAATCTGCAGTACCTATAAAAAACCCAGTAATGTATATATTGCCAAAATCATCAATTACAAGGTTTCGACCTTGCTCATTATTTAATCCTCCCATTTTAACAGCCCATAAAAAATCCCCATTTCTATCAAGTTTTGAGACAAATATATCGCTAAGACCTGAAGAAGTTAGGTTAAAAGTTCCTACTCCAGGATCAAAATCTACGGTGCCATTAAACCTTCCTGTAGTTATAATATTTCCAAAAGTATCTTCGGAAATTGCAAATCCTATTTCAGCATTTGTACCACCTAATTTTTTAGCCCATTCAAGATCTTGAGAAAAGCAATTATGACAGATAAGCCCAATCAATACTATTAATATGCTTTTTAAACTTAAATTTTTCATTTTGATAATATTACTAATACTTAAAAAAATAAAAATAAGAAAGAATTTTTAAAAAAGAAAAGTATACAGCATATTAGCTTTAATTAGATGTTTCGTAACTATAAAAAAAATTTACAATACAAAATAAATTACAAATGTAATTACATTACAAATGTAATTAGTCATGATTTCAATCATCCATAAGTTAGATACAAACTAAAGCATTACAAATGTAATTATAGGTATTTTTAATCATTTATTATTCATTCTATCAATTAGTCTACCTAATTTACTTTATGTGATAATTTAATAATAAAATAGTGTTTTTATAACTATTCCTATAACTTTACATTTTTAATTCAAAATAAAGATAAATTTTAGTTACATTTGTAACTTTAAATATATTCACTTATGTAACTATGGATTTAATAGAACGTTTCAGGTATTTAATGAAGTTGAATCAATTGAACGCCTCCTCTTTTGCAGAAGAAATTGGTGTACAAGCTTCCTCAGTTTCTCATATTTTATCGGGTAGAAACAAACCAAGTTTAGAGTTCATTCAAAAGGTGTTGTTGCGTTATCCTAAAGTAGATGCAAATTGGCTGATTAACGGAGTTACAAAACCACCACCTGAACCCGAACAATTGAGTCTGAAAGAAAATGATACGTCAACTAGTAACTCAGAAGGTAAGCAGAAACATAGTCAAGAGCTCCCATCAGCTGCTAATTCCTCACAAAATGAACCTGAAGAGAAATCACAAACAAGCACTAATCAGCGAATCAAGAAAATAATTGTTTTATACACGGATGCTACATTTGAAGAGTTTCTTCCATAGATAATTCTGAAAATATGATGTGTCAAAAACCTTAATAAGATTGATTAATTTCAGTGAATTTAAATAACATTAGACTTATTTTTGTAAGCTGATGTTGTACCGACTTATAATTCGCCCATTTCTCTTTTTAATTTCTCCTGAACGGGTGCATTACCTTGTTTTTGACTACTTAAAGCTTGCTTTAAAAATAAACTTTCTTAGAAAGTTTACTAGAAAGTTCTATACTGTTAAAGGGAATCGTTTAGAACGTAATTTATTTGGTTTAAAATTTCCCAATCCTGTTGGGCTTGCTGCCGGATTTGATAAAGATGGGAAACTCTATGAAGAACTATCTTGTTTTGGTTTTGGTTTTATTGAGGTGGGAACGGTTACTCCTAAAGCCCAAGATGGAAATCCACAACCTCGCTTATTTAGACTTCCAAAAGATAAAAGCTTGATTAATAGAATGGGCTTTAACAATGCAGGTGTTGTAGCTCTCGCAGAACGTTTAAAAAAGCGTAATCCAAAATACATTATTGGAGGAAACATCGGAAAAAACAAGCTTACACCAAATGAAAGTGCAGTTGATGATTACATTTATTGTTTTGAGCAGTTAGTAGACTTTGTCGATTATTTTGTTGTTAATGTGAGTTCGCCCAACACACCTAATTTAAGAGATCTGCAAGAGAAAGAACCACTGAAGCAATTGCTGATGCAATTGCAAGAAAAGAATGCTCAAATAGCAAGTAGAAAACCAATTCTATTAAAAATTGCTCCTGACCTTAGCAATTCTCAATTAGATGATGTTATTGAAATCGTTCAGGATACTAAAATTGACGGATTAATTGCTACAAATACAACCATCGATCGATCGGGATTAAAAACAACTCAGAAAGAATTGGAGTCAATTGGAGCTGGAGGTTTAAGCGGTAAAGCACTAACAAAGCGCTCTACGGATGTTATTCGCTACTTAAAAGAACAATCTAACCATGCATTTCCAATCATTGCAGTTGGTGGTATATTTACTGCTGATGATGCCATTGAAAAATTAGAAGCAGGAGCGGATTTGCTTCAAATTTATACCGGATTTATTTACGAAGGTCCGGGAATCGTGAAGAAGATTAATAAAGGAATTAAAGCACATTATGAATCGAGAAAACATTAAGCTAATTGAGTGTCCCCGTGATGCCATGCAAGGAATTCATGAGTTCATTTCTAGTGAAAACAAGGTTCGTTACATCAACCAATTGCTTAAAGTTGGATTTGATACGATTGATTTTGGGTCTTTTGTTTCCCAAAAGGCAATTCCTCAATTGAAAGATACTGCAAAGGTGCTAGAACAGCTTAATTTATCCGAAACTAATTCCAATTTATTGGCAATTATAGCTAATTTAAGAGGCGCTAATGATGCGCTAGAGCATGAAGTAATCGATTATGTTGGTTTTCCATTTTCAATTTCAGAAACCTTTCAACAGCGCAATACCAATTCGAGCATTGAAGAGTCTCTAAAAAGGGTGGAGGAGATTCAAAATTTAGTTCAGAAAAAAGCGAAGAAATTAGTCATTTATATTTCTATGGGATTTGGCAATCCTTATGGAGATCCGTATCATGAGGACATTGTTGCTAAGTGGATTGAAAAATTGAGTCAGCTTGATGTTTCAATTTTTGCATTAAGCGATACCATAGGTGTTTCAGAACCAGGAATAATTAATCGTTTGTATACTAACATAATTCCCGAGTTTCCAAAGCTTGAAATCGGTGCTCATTTGCACACAGCTCCTCACAATTGGAAAGAGAAGGTTGAAGCTGCTTACAAAAGTGGTTGTCGCCGATTTGATGGAGCAGTTTCAGGATTTGGAGGTTGCCCTATGGCAACTGATGAATTAACTGGCAACATGGCTACTGAAAATCTAATCAGTTATTTTGAAGAGCAGCAAATAGATTTAGAACTCGATCTAGATGCTTTTGAAGAAGCTAAGAAAATGGCAGTTGAAATCTTTCCGATTTAAAATCGAAAGCGGATTAAATTTAGCCTGCTGTTGATGAAAACCGCTGCTAAAATGATGATGCAGCTAAAAACAGCGTTGATTAATAACTCAAAATAATTGTTATCAGTAAAGCTAACGGTTTTACTCAAAAACATGATTCCAAAGATTAATACAATGGAAATCAGTCCTGCTAAGACTCTTTTCCAAACTATGACATGAAACACAGGAAAGTTTTTTTGTAGGATAATTAAGGATGCAGCACTGTTTAATCCTATTAGGCTTCCTAAAATCCACAAAGGGAAATGATTGGCAAAAGGAACTAAAAAAATGGGCAACCATAAAATACTTAAGCTGGAATAGTGGTGACTGATTTCATTTAAGTAATTCGTCTTTCTAATTAAAAAAGTGATTAAAGCGCTGATTATAAACCCCAACAATGCTCCGCCTATCACATCAGCTAGAAAGTGATGCCCAATATATATTCTCGAAACCATCATGAGAAAAACAGCAATAATTCCCATTACTCTAATCCATTTTCTTTTAAATAGAAAAAACAGAGTAAACCACAAGGCAAATTGAACTGAAACATGTCCTGAAGGAAAACCATAGTTACTTAACTCTTGCTGACGAGTTTTAAGCAATAAATCATTTGAGAAAAAAGAAAAAAAGCGCTGAGGCATTAAGTCTCTTAAATCATCATCTGTGGCTTCAAAATAAACTGTTTCAACTGTTGGGTCTATGTTAATTGGTCTTGGAAGTGCTAATTGATCTTTAAAAAAGAAGGTAAAAATTGAGGTCCATGCAACTACATTGATTAACACCAATCCTCTTTTAAAATCAACAGCGAAGGCGAATGCTAAAATAAATCCAAGAACAAACGGGATGGTACCTATCAACGAGATGAATGTCATGATTGATTGAATCAGACTCGCATCAAAAGATTGTAAAAAGTGGATGATATCCGTTTGAAACATTGCTACTTAAACATAAAAACTTGCAATTACAAAGATAGAAAAGATAAGGCTTGCAATTCCATTTGTGGTAAAGAAAGCGATGTTAACTTTACTTAAGTCGTTTGGTTTTACTAAAAAATGTTGGTAGGCGAGCAATGCTATGAAAATCCAAGTTCCAACCCAAAACAAGATTGAAGCTTCGGCTTCAATGGCAGTAAAAATGATAAAGAAGGCTGTAAATGCATGAAAAACAACGGAAAGTCTCAAAGAGTTGACACGACCAATTTTTGAAGGAATGGAATGTAAATTCATTTCTTTATCGAACTGATCATCTTGAAGTGAATAGATTAAATCGAATCCTGCAACCCAGAAAAATACAGCAAAGGATAAATAGAGAGGAAGCCAAGCAAAATTTCCGGTTACAGCTAAATAAGCGCCTATGGGAGCTAGGGCCAGTCCTAAACCTAGGATGAGGTGACAAAGTGCCGTAAATCGTTTAGTGTAGCTATATCCTAATATAATTAAAAGCGCAACTGGAGCCAAAAGAAAACAAATGGTATTGATAAAATAAGTGACAGTGATAAATAAAATAGCATTTAGAGTAACAAAATAAAGGGCAGCTTTAGGTTTAATTATTCCTTTTGGAATTTCTCTAACTGCAGCAGTTCGTTCGTTAGCAGCGTCAATGTTTCTGTCGATATAGCGATTAAAAGCCATGGCTGCATTTCGGGCGAAAACCATACAGAGAATTACTTTGACTAATAAGCTGAGTTCAAAGCTATGTACTGAAAATTCAATTGCCATAAAATAACCTACTAATGCAAAGGGTAATGCAAATAAAGTATGACTGAATTTCACTAAAGATAAGTACTTAGAAACCAATATTTAATAGATTGATGTAAATTAAAAACCGAGAAACTTATAGATCGTTTGATGAATCAGTTTCTCGGTTAAAAAATTGTTTTTGAAGGTTTACAAATGAATTACTTCATCGTAAGCAGCTGCAGTAGCTTCCATCACCGCTTCACTCATTGTTGGGTGAGGGTGAACAGATTTTAATACTTCATGTCCTGTAGTTTCTAGTTTTCTAGCAACAACAATTTCAGCAATCATTTCGGTTACGTTGGCTCCAATCATATGCGCACCTAGTAATTCTCCGTATTTCGCATCGTAAATAACTTTTACAAAACCATCTTTATGACCTGCAGCACTTGCTTTACCTGAAGCTGAGAATGGGAATTTCCCAATTTTCAATTCGTAACCAGCTTCTTTTGCTGCTTTTTCTGTGTAGCCAACTGAAGCAATTTCTGGTGAACAATAGGTACATCCAGGAATGTTGTTGTAATCCATTGGTTCAGGTTTTTCTCCTGCAATTTTTTCAACACAAATAATACCTTCTGCTGAAGCAACGTGCGCTAAAGCTTGTCCTGGAACACAATCGCCGATTGCGTAATAACCGTCAATGTTTGTTTTGTAGTATTCATCAACAATGATTTTACCTTTATCTGTAGCAATGCCAACATCTTCTAATCCAATATTTTCAATGTTTGCAACAACTCCAACAGCAGATAAAACGATGTCAGCCTCTATGGTTTCTTCTCCTTTTTTAGTTTTTACTTTTACTTTACAACCGGTGCCTTTTGTGTCAACTTCAGTAACTTCAGCTTCAGTCATTATGTTCATTCCGGCTTTTTTGAAACTTTTAGCCAATTGTTTTGAAATGTCTTCGTCTTCTACAGGCACAATGTTTGGCATAAACTCAACGATTGTTACTTCTGCTCCCATGGCATTGTAGAAATATGCGAACTCAGATCCAATTGCACCTGAACCAACAACAACCATTTTCTTAGGCATTTTATCTAAAGTCATTGCTTCTCTGTATCCAATTACCTTTTTGCCATCTTGTTTTAAGCTTGGCAATTCTCTAGAACGACCTCCGGTTGCTATAATGATGTTTTTTCCTGAAATTTCTTTTGTTTTTCCGTCAGCATCAGTGACTTCAATTTTTTTTCCTGGCTTAACTTTTCCAGTTCCCATGATGACTTCAATTTTATTCTTTTTCATTAAAAATTGAACTCCCTTGCTCATGCCGTCGGCAACAGTTCTACTTCTTTTGATAACGTTACCAAAATTTGCTTTGCTGTCTTTTACTTCAATACCATAATCTTCGGCATGTTGAATGTATTCAAAAACGTTTGCACTTTTAATAAGCGCTTTAGTAGGAATACAGCCCCAATTTAAACATACACCACCAAGTGACTCTTTTTCAATAATTGCTGTTTTTAAGCCTAATTGAGCTGCTCTAATTGCTGCTACATAGCCTCCAGGGCCACTTCCTAATACAATGATATCAAAATCCATTATCTATGTGTTTAATTTGTTAATTCAAAAAATCTATTTCGCCTGCGAAAGTAAGAAAAAGGGCAAATTAAACCCGTATTATGCAATAGAAAATAATAAAATAGTTAAAGGATTGGAAGTTAAAAGTGACTTAAGTGAAAAGTTGGTTTATTAATTAAGAATCTGAATATTAAGAATTAACTATAGAGCGAAGAGAGGCATAACACAAAGAGAAAAGAGGTTACTTTTTTCATCTTTCAACCTTACTATCTCTTCTCAAGATTTTATTTTTGTATGTTTGTTTGAAACAAAGGAATTCCTAAAAGCCTAATATTTAAGAAAAAGTAAATTTTAATTTAAAAAAATGAAATCAGTAAAATCAATAGCTGCCTTATTTCTACTAGCAGCATTAATAATATTTTCAAGTTGCAGAGATGAAGGCCTTGAAGGACCTGCAGGAAGAGATGGCAGAGATGGAAGGGATGGTAGAACAAACGTAAATTCTTCCACGATTACTTCATTTGATTGGACATTCATTGACCCCTCTTGGGTGATAACCTTTAATTTCCCATCAATCACAGAGGAAATAATGAATTCAGGTGCAGTTTTGGTGTATTGGAAAAATGGTGAAACATACAGTCAGTTACCATTAACTTTTTATGTATCTACAGAATACAGTACAACCATTGAAGTTTCGACTTTTGTTGGTGGACTTTCTTTGTATTGGACAGATTCAGACTTAGTACAAGGTGTTAACCCTGGCACACAAACATTTAAAATCGTTGTTATTTCAGCTTCCAACATGATTCAAAATTCCAATGTAGATTATTCTAATTATGAAGAGGTGATTACAACATTTGATATTATAAAGTGATGTGGTTATGATTTCTTTTTTAATTAGTTAGAATCAAATAAATCAACTTTAATACAGATATATCAAGCTTTATAACAATAAAAAAATACCTTCTTAAGAATCAATTTTAGCTCGGAAATTAAAAATAACTTTGCGCAAAATTACAGGGCATTTTTGCTCCTTTTTTTATTCAAAATAATACAATAAATTGATGAGTACTATTAAAAGCGATGCGCTTCTGGAGCGCAGAAAGAATGCAGTTGCCAGTGGTGTAGGAGTGTTTAACACGGCAACAGTTGCTTCAGCAGAAAATGCAACAATTATAGATGTGAATGGCAATGAATTAATTGATTTTGCTGGAGGCATTGGCGTTGTCAACGCCGGACATTGTCCGCCGCCAGTTGTTGCTGCCATTGTAGAGCAAGCGCAGAAATACATTCACACCAGTTTCAATGTGGTTACTTATGAGCCTTATGTTGAGTTGTGCGAAAAATTGAACGAGTTATTTCCGCATGGTGAAAAAACAAAAACCATGTTGGTAAACACCGGTGCTGAAGCAGTGGAAAATGCCATAAAAATTGCCAAACAAGCCACAGGTAGAAATGCCGTATTGTGCTATTCAGGTGCATTTCACGGCAGAACGCTAATGGCAATGACCTTGACTTCAAGAACTTCGTACAGCATTGGTTGCGGACCATTTGCTCCTGAAGTGTATAGAATTGATTACCCCAATTATTACAAAAAAGGCAATGGCTTGTCACTCGATGAGTTTTCAGACCGTGAATTAAATCGTTTGAGAAAATTCTTTAAAACTTATGTGCAAGCAGAAGACTTAGCGGCCATTATTATTGAATTGGTTCAAGGTGAAGGTGGTTTTCATGTGGCTCCAAAAAAATACGTTGAAGGATTGAGAGAAATCTGCGATGAGTATGGAATCATGCTAATTTTTGATGAAGTGCAAACAGGATTTGGCAGAACTGCCGCTTGGGGAGCTTATGAGCATTACGGTGTAACACCTGATTTATCTACTTGGGCAAAATCAATGGGTTCAGGCTTGCCAATTGGTTGCGTAATTGGAAAAGCACATGTTGTGGATGCAGCTGCTCCTGGCACTATTGGTGGAACGTACATCGGAAATCCATTGTCATGCGTTGCTTCTTTGGCAACCATTCAATACATGAAAGACATTCAGCTCAATGAAAAAGGAAAAGTGGTAGGCGATACCATCCGAAATCGTTTCAATGCAATGAAAGACAAATACAGTTGCATTGGCGATGTAAGAGGCTTGGGCGCTATGATTGCCATGGAATTTGTGAAAAACGGTCAATCCGATGAACCTGATTACGAATTGTGTTCCGACTTAATTCAAGCATGTGCCAAAAGAGATTTAATTGTGATCAGTGCCGGAGTTTATAAAAATGTTTTGAGAATTCTTTGTCCTTTAACCATTTCTGATGAATTATTAACAAGGGGTTTAGACATTATTGAAGAAGAATTGAGTAAGCTTGTATAACCCCTGAATTTAATCAATAAAAAAGCAAAATGAGACCATTTTCCATTGGAGGCATCCAAATGCACGTATCTGCAAGTCATAGAAATATTCCTATGATGAAGCACAAAATTGAGGTAATGTGTTCTGTTTACCCTTGGGTAGAGATGATTGTCTTTAGTGAACTTTGTGCTTATGGGCCTTTGACACACTTTGCACAGGATTTTCCAAACGAAGATGAAGCAGAATTACAAGAAATTGCTAAGAAACACCAAATCTGGTTAGTTCCAGGTAGTATGTTTCGAAAAGAGAATGGAAAGATTTACAATACTTCAACGGTAATCAATCCTAAAGGTGAAATTGTTGGACGCTACGACAAGATGTTTCCTTTTTACCCTTACGAAGATGGAGTAGAGCCAGGCGATAAATTTTTGATTTTTGATGTTCCTGAAGTAGGCCGTTTTGGAATTACCATTTGCTACGACATGTGGTTTCCCGAAACTTCTAGAACATTAGCTGTAAATGGAGTGGATGTAATTATTCATCCAACTTTAACAGGTACCATCGACCGAGATATTGAGTTGGCTTTGGTACAATCAACTGCAGCAACCAACCAGTGTTTTGTATTTGATATCAACGGATTGGGCGACGGTGGAACAGGAAGATCAATAGTCTGCGGTCCAGATGGTAGGATTTTGTACCAAGCGAGCACAGGCCCTGAATTAATTCCAATTGAAGTTGATGTGGAGCGTGTAAAACGAAGCAGAGAATTTGGTTTGTTGCGCTTAGGTCAACCACTTAAAAGCTTTAGAGACCGCAAAGTAAAATTTGAAATTTACAATGAGGGGCTGCAATTTCCTTATTTAAATTCTTTAGGAAATTTATCTAAACCTTTCAGAATGAAAAAGATTGAGGATTCATTGTTAACTCCTTACGATAAAAATTTAGATAACACCAACTTAGGCAGTACATTGGAATAATTTTTTTCGTAGATTGTTGGCGTAAAAGATTAACTATGAAAACACCGCCAAAACGCAGTCAATTTGAGCAAATTGAGCATACCAGTTACATTTCTTGGTTTGAGATACCCGCTTTAAATTTAATGAGAGCGGTTAATTTTTACAACTATATTTTCTCAATAGAAATGGAAACGAACACCATGGATGGCTATTCCATGGCCTTTTTTCCCACTAAAAATGGAATAGGAGGAGCAATTATTTGTGGAGAAGGCAGCGAACCTTCTCAAAAAGGGCCTTTAATTTATTTGAATGGTGGGAACGATTTGAATAATATTTTGTTAAAAGTAGAAGAAGCAGGAGGAAGGGTTTTGATGCATAAGCAAACAATCAATGAAACAGCCGGATGTTTTGGTCTGTTTATAGACTCTGAAGGCAACAAACTCGCAATTCACTCTCAACATTAAAACTATGTCGGAAGAGGTTTACACCAAAAAGTACAAAGCAAAAAACTATTTCAACATCGCTCAATACCGCAGTGATTCTTGGAATAATTTAAAATTGGCCGCTAATTATTTTTCAAAGAATGATTTTGAAAAATTTGAATCGGAGGAGTTTATCAAGCGCATTAAAAAATCCTTCAAGACCTTGTATTTAATTGAAAAATACTTCGCTTATCCAGGTCAGGCTTACATTCAAGAATTAGAAAAATTTTACAATCAGAAGCAATACGGCGCTTTTATTCAGTCCATTAATGATGTTGTTCGTTCGCTTGTTAGTGAATCCTATAGAAGCAATCGTACCGCAACGCTCAGCGCTGAGAAGCGCAAGCAAATGCTGAAGGAAAGTCAAGCGCAAATACAACGCAAACAAAACTATTTTGAGGTTTTGTTTGTGGATGACATCAAGGAAGACGATAAAAGTCGTTTAAAACGCAAATTTGAGACGCTAAAAAGCGACAAGGAGCAATTCACCTATGATGTAATTCAACTTTCAAATGTTGAGGACGCATTAATTGCCTTGCTATTTAATCCAAATGTGCAAGCTTGTGTGATCCGTTCGGGAATCAATCTCAAATCCCGTCAAAACCTTAGATCTATTCACCCATTTATCAGTGGACTTGACAAAATTCACATTGATGAAAGCAAAAACCTTGATTTAGGTCACAGTTTAGGGAAAATCATTCAGTTGCTTCGCCCTGAAATAGATTGTTTTTACATATCAGACATTGCGGTATCTCAATTAGGCGACCGCACTTTGGATTGTTTTAGAAGGGTCTTTTACCGTACAGAGGATTTACAAGAAATACATTTTAGCATTCTGCATGCCATTAAGGAGCGCTATGAAACGCCATTTTTCTCTGCTTTAATGGATTACAGTAAAAAGCCTACTGGCGTATTTCATGCCATGCCAATATCTCGAGGCAATTCAATCTTTCGATCTCAGTGGTTACAGGATTTTGGAGAGTTTTATGGCAGGAATATCTTTTTAGCAGAAACTTCGGCTACCACAGGTGGTTTGGATTCTTTGCTACAACCAACTGGTCCTTTAAAAAAGGCGCAAGAAATGGCTTCAAAGGCTTATGGTTCTCAACAAACATTTTTTGTAACCAACGGAACTTCAACAGCTAATAAAATAGTACTTCAAGCGTTAGTTCAACCCGATGATTTGGTGTTAATCGATCGAGATTGTCATAAATCACATCACTATGGAATGGTACTTTCAGGTGCTTTTCCGGTTTACTTAGATTCTTATCCCATTGCAAAATACAGCATGTACGGCGCTGTTCCACTAGATGAAATTCTAGAAAAACTAAGTGCGTTAAAAGATGCAGGTAGATTAGATCGAGTTAAAATGCTTTTGTTGACCAATTGCACCTTTGATGGAATAGTTTACAATGTTCAAAAAGTGATGGAAGAGGTGTTGGCCATAAAACCTGATATGATTTTCCTTTGGGATGAAGCATGGTTTGCTTTTGCAGAGTTTACACCAATCTACAAGCAGCGAACGGCCATGTATTCTGCGAAAGTATTGCAGAAAAAATACAAAAGTGCTGAATACCGAGCTGCTTATGAAAAAAACAAGCTATCAGACAATCCACAATTAATGCCTGATCCCGACTTGGTTAAAATTCGAGTATATGCCACTCAATCTACTCACAAAACATTGAGTTCATTGCGACAGGGTTCTATGATTCACATTTACGATGAATTGTATAGAAGAAAGGTGGAAGATTCATTTCACGAAGCGTATAAAACGCACACATCCACATCTCCAAACTATCAAATTTTGGCTTCTTTAGATGCCGGAAGAAGGCAAGTGCAGTTTGAGGGCTACGAAATGGTTGAAAAAAGCATTGAAATGGCAATGGTTATTCGTTCAAAAATTGTGACGCATCCCAAATTAAAAAAGTACTTTGACTTGCTCACCGTTGAAAATAACATTCCTCAGAAATACCGAAAATCTGGAATAAATGAATATTTTAGACCTGATGAAGGCTGGGTGAGAATGGAGGAAGCTTGGGCTGAAGACGAATTTGTACTAGATCCTACCAAAATAAACCTTTACATCGGTAAAACAGGAGTTGATGGCGATACGTTCAAAAATAAGTTTTTAATGGATCAGTTTGGTATCCAAATAAATAAGACTTCAAGGAATACTGTTTTATTCATGACCAACATTGGGACTACAAGAAGTTCAGTTGCTTACCTCATTAGTGTGCTGATAAAAATTTCAGATCAATTAGATGAGCGCCAAGCAGCTATGAGTGATGTTGAATTAAAGATTTTTGAGAGAAACATTTCTTCTCTAACACTCAATCCACCACCATTGCCCGACTTTAGTAGATTTCACGACTCATTTAGAGCAGTTCCCGGAGTACCAGGAGGAAACATTCGAGAGGCTTATTTTCTGTCTTACGACGAAACAAAGTGTGAATTTATCAAGCGCAGCGAATGTAAAAAAGCCATGAAAAATGGCAGAGAAATCGTTTCTGCATCCTTTGTAATTCCTTATCCACCGGGCTTTCCTATTTTAGTTCCCGGACAATTATTGAGTCAAGAAATTCTTGAGTTCTTTATCAATCTGGATGTAAAAGAGATTCATGGCTACCGCGATGAATTAGGCATTCGAATTTTTACTGATGCAGCTCTGAATAGAAAGAAAACAGCCACTGCAATGATGGGGGCAGCAAAAATGAATTTGAGTAATCAGTAGGAGGGAAACGATTCTTTTTATTATTACTTCAGTGCTATTCTGAAACTAAAGCTTCTTACTAAGTTAAGAAAGTTTATACCCATTTGGGTTTAAATAAATCAGAGCAAGCTATTCTGGTTCGGTTTTTAGGAGAGCCTAGCTGTTTGATGCAGTTGCTATTTTTGATTATCATGTTTAACCCAAATTAGGTCAGAAGTATTGTATCCAATCTCCTCTGCAATTTTAAGATAGTTGTCTTTAATCTCTTCAGGTATGTTCTCCTCACGCGATAAAATCCACAAATACTTAAGACTTTCCCCTGCAATTAGCGCATATCTGTATTCATTATCAATTGCAATTACATTGTATCCAGAATAAAATGGCCCAAAGAATGATACTTTAAGCTTGGCGATGTTTTCTTTTCCAACAAACTTTGCCTTGCCAATAGCTTGAACCCATTTTCCTTTTACGGTATTATACCCTCGGTTGACAACCTTAATTGTTCCGTTGTCATTTAATGAATATTCTGCAGTTGTATTACTCAAATTTCGTTCAAATTTTAAGTCTTTTCTCGCAATTTCATACCATTTACCAAGATATTTTTCTTTATCAAAAGGTTTTACCGCTATTGCTCCATTTGGGATTGTAGCACAAGAAAATAATCCTGTCATAATAACGAAAATAAAGGGTAAATATATAAATTGACTGTGTTTCATTCTTGATTTAAATTAAGTACAATTTAGGGAAATTATTATATAACATTTTATATACACTCATTTTTCTGTTTGCACTAAACTTAAAAGCAAAAAGCTTGAATTTGGTGTTTTTTCTGCCTTTAATTATATGCGCTATTAGCAAAGTTTCTATTATTTCAGTTCAACAGGAATTGAATATGTATTTCCTATTTAAAATGATTTAAGTTAATAGCGCCTTCAAGTTCTTCCGTCACCTTTTTAAGTGTTTAAGCTCCGCTCCGAAGGATTTGAAACCCTTCGGTTGTATTTTCTTTTCTATTATTTTTACCAAAAATAAACAATCGAGGTATAATTATATTCTGCAGGGTTGCAAACCCTTCGGAGCAGAAATTACTTCTTGTTCCATTTTGCTTTATTTAGAATTAATTAAAAGCTCTAAGGAGATGTGCTTTTGGCAGAGTAAATATTCTGAACGGGGTTGTTCCGCAAGTGCGGGACAACGACACTGAAGACATCGCAAACATCTCAACCAAGATTGCGCCCGTGCTATTATGCAACAGCTTAAAAATCGACCTTGCATAGAGCAAAACAATTTTACGATATATTCAGTTTCCGCAAACTTTTACGTTAGCCCAAGAAGTCAATGCTTCGGAATATGTAGGATTCTGACTAACGTCATATTTATTTCACATAATCAAGCGAACACTGTTAGTCAAAACATTTGTCTTTTGAAATCTTTACAACCACATTTTTCGTTAGCTTTCGAAATTAATCTATTTTTTAATTTGGAAAATGTTTTCTAACAGACAGGTCTATGACTAATGCATGATTTAACCACACAAACTTGTCCGTCTTCTCTAAAACTAGATTTATATTTAATATCTCTATTTTTTCTTATATACCTCGCATTAGTTAGCCTCGTGTAGACAGCCGTTTTTTTTGTCATCGACCATATTTAATTAATTGGTCAAATCCATCAAATTTTAAGTAAATATCTTTCGAATGGTTTTTTAATTGGAAAATATTAAACGAAAGCATATCATGACAAAGTGCTTCACATCCTTTGTTGAAGTTTGTAAAAAGAAATTTAATCTCATAATAATTACGGTCCTGATCGTCTTGGAGAAGTTGTCCATTTGTTACAAGCTTCTTTTCATTATGTCCGCAACCACAACCGTAACTAATCCGAAATTTAAGGCAATCGTTGTCTACAGTGATAATGTTATTGATGTCTTGAATTTCATTTTTCAGAATGTTATGAACTATGTTTCCTGTTAAAATATCAAAGTCTTATGGGTCGGTCTGCTGATCAAATAAACTATCATTAAAAATTATCTTGTCGCACTTTATTTCTTCATTTGTTTGCGAGAAAGTTGTCAGAGTAAAAACAGAAGTTACAATAATGAATAAAAATCGTGTCATTCTTTAGGTAATAATTTGTTCAATAAAAAACGGTCGGCCTTTTTTAGTCGTTACGCTAACTTTTGATTGCTAAGCTCTACATTAAAATTTACCTTGGCGCCCAACATTTCTGAGCAGAGTAAGACAAATTTTGAGTTTGTTCAACAATTGAATTAGAAAACATTATTAGAGCTATGACTGTATATTTTTATCATTTTATTAACCCCAACTTAAATCTACTGAAGGCAGCAAATAAATTAAAAATGAGGCGTATAATCACTTCGATCGGATTTTACAATTTTGAGGTACATTAATCCGCGTTCTACAGCATCAAAAGCTAGTTCCATTTCTTTGTCCAATATTTTCATCACCTCACGGTAATCACCATAAACTTGCGTACTCAATGGGTTTTCTTTTACCGTTAAACCGGACTTGCGCAAGGCTTTTATAAATTCAATAATGGGCGTTTCAAAGTTATCTTGTAAAGGGGAGAAGGTAAGTTCTACAGAAATTTTCATATCTACTATTTTAATTTCTGTCAAACTTAATCATTCCCTCAATTCATAAAATTCAGTTTCCAACTTTCCTTTTAGAGGGAGTTTTCCAGTGTTCCATAAATAAAAAGTAAGCCTTGTTTTCTTTCCAAAATCGAGCGCTGTAAATGTGAGGTCGAAATCTACTGAACCATCTTCATTCATTTCACAACCTGTAAATGGTGAAAACTCAACAAACTGATGCAATTTAGAACTGTCTTGCTGGGTTAAAACAATGCTCAAGTTGTGCTCAAAAGTTAAATTCTCAACTCGACCAAAACATCGAATCATGCCTTTTCGAATAAGTGATTGATCCAATAAATTCAAATACTCAAAATTGCCATCAAATACACTCGTTTTTGCTATGCTTTTCATTCTATCTAAGAATTTTGTTCGCTCTAGCAAGCCAAGTCCTGAGATAGTGTCTTTGTGAATAATTTGATAGTTCTTTTCAAAATTGGGGTAAAACTCCTTTAAGGTAATGATATAGTCTTGAAGTGTATCAGCAGCAGAACTCGAGTTTTGAAATACTCGTGAAGGAAATTTTCCAATACGTGAAAGTTCATTGTCCATGCTCCAAAATCGTCCACCAGTCGAGGGAGGAATGCCCTGAACTTCAGTTGGTATTTTTGAGAGCAATTCTTCATCGAAGTGTTCGTAAAAATAAGTTTGTGTATGACTAAAATTCGCGTTTGTAAAAAAGAAAACTACTGAAATACCAGTAAACAAGTTCACCCATTTTTGCTTTTCCCAAGCATCGAATACAAGGGCTAAACTACCTAAGAAAAACAACAAGAAGTGTGCAGCTCCTCTGTCTTCAGGGAAGTTGATGCCCAATAACCAATTCTGAACAAAAAGTCCAATTACACTCAAAAATAAAAGCTGGTGAAAAAGCCATTTAGGTTTAAGGAATTCTCTCCAGTTTAAACCATTTTTCAGGTAATTGAAAAAGAGGTATGCTGAAATTAAAAATGGAAAAATCTTCGCCCAAATGCCTTCTAAATTCCATACGTACTTAGCTAACGAAGCGAGCGTAATGGTTAAAAAATCAGTATCAGCTCCCAAATACAACTTTCCTCCACTTTGCAGCAAAAAGGCGTAATTCACAAAGTAAGCCAAGCAAAAAAGAAACAATCCTAAAAGAAGTAAGGAATGTAGGCGCTGATTCTTGTTAGTGAAAATTTTCAAGCTGAGTAAGCCAGCTAAAATTAAAACGGATGGAATAAGTGCTAAATTGGCATAAATAGCTAAAATTGAACTGACTAATGAAAAAACTAAGTGCTTAATTTTTGCACGGTCAAAATAAATTGCTGCAAAATAAATACTCATCATTAGCAAAGCCCACGATACGGCATAACCTCTAGCCAAACTGAAAAATTCCAAGATAAAAGGAGCGCCGGCTAAACTGATTACAAAGAAATAAAATGAATTTTTATGCTTGAAAAATCGTTTGAATGCAATTAAGATCCAATAGTAAAATGGAAAGCTGAGCACTGAACTCAAACGAACCACCCACATGGCATCTGTTTGAAATAATCGAATAAAGAACCCACCCAACAAGCTGTTTAAGAAATGATTGTTGGCGTCAAAATTTCCTTGTAGCGGAAAGGGATTCCAATTCATCATGTAGTCCCATTTACTGACTATCTCATCGTGAACATAAAACACTGAAAAGGCACGAATAATGACATACGACCACAAAACGGTAAAAAGTACCCAATGAAAAAGTTGAGTTTGTTTTATTGGTTTCAATTGGGTAAATTAATGGTTTAGTTATAAAAACAAATGTAATACCAATTAACTTTTTAATACCGCTATAGTATTTCCTAATGTATTATGCCGATGTACCTGCCGGCCGGACAGGCAGGGATTTTAAGGAGCATTTTGTACTAAAGAATGACTGAATCTAAACTATATTTTTAATGTACAATGCCGATGCTATAGACGTTTAGTTCAATTTAGTTGGACTATTACGTATATACTATCGGTATAATGCGACAATTAAAATCATAATCGATATAATTAAATCAATAACTTCCGCTATTTAGGGGAAATTGAATTTTAACTA
This sequence comes from uncultured Flavobacteriales bacterium, assembly GCA_963973975.1. Classification (GTDB taxonomy): domain Bacteria; phylum Bacteroidota; class Bacteroidia; order Flavobacteriales_E; family Vicingaceae; genus UBA1494_A. Next base: position 24,718 of record CAXBCF010000010.1, on the reverse strand, counting down.
GTTTAATTTGACGAGATTTTAATTAGATTTGATTTTTTACTGCTTAAATAGCAAGCAGTAAATTAAAAATTATTTTTTAATTAATTTTCAATCACTTAATTGTGAAACCACTTTAAAAATATTGACAAAACATGGCAAAGAAAAAGGCAAGCAAGGAAAAAGTAATTAAGAAAAAAAAAGGCAAAGAAGTATTAAAGGGAATTTCCGAAATACGTCGTTTTTTCTATAGAAATGAAAAACCAATTTACTTTGTAAGTGCGACCAACTTTAATTTATTGGGAGCCGATGAGTGGGTGAGAAAATTTAAATTCATTTGCTACATTGAATGTTTTGACGGATTGCATCCTAATGTTTTTTCTCCAAAAGAAGAATTGCCTCATGAAGAATTTGAGAGCATAGAAGACATCAATAATTATTTACTAGAACACAAAGAAGTTGTAGAATACATTCGAAAAAGGGGCAAAGATGGTAAAGTGTTGTTTCTGATGTTTGATGAAAAAACAGAAGAATTAGCTGCTAAAAACAACTTAGAGGTCTGCTTCCCTCCAGCAAAAATGCGTTCGTTTATGGACAACAAGGTGAATACTAATCGAATTTCTGAAAAAGCAGGTGTGCCTTGTGTTCCTTACATTCTTTCAAAAATAAAATCCTACAAAGACTTGCAAGAAAAAGCCAGTCATTTAGGAAACGATTGGGTAATACAGTTGCCATACGGAGATTCGGGTCACACTACTTTTTTTATTAACGATGAAGCCACTTGGAACAAACATGCCGATGAAATAATTGCCGAAAAAGAAGTGAAAGTGATGAAGCGTATCAATTGTAGAGGTGCAGCTATAGAAGCTTGTGTTACTCGACATGGAACTATTGTAGCACCTTTAATGACGGAATTGGTTGGTTTTAAAGAATTAACCCCTTACAAAGGTGGCTGGTGCGGTAATGAAATTTACGCTGATGCCTTTACCAAAACCATTCGTCAAAAAGCCAAGAAATACACTCGCTTGTTTGGAGATCAATTGAAAAAAGAGGGCTACAAAGGGTATTTTGAATTGGATTTTTTAATCGACCAAGACAACAATGAAATTTATTTGGGTGAATTGAATCCTCGCATCACTGGAGCAAGTTCTATAACCAATCATGCTGTTTTTGCATTAGCCGATATGCCCTTATTTATGTTCCATTTATTGGAATGGATGGATCAGCCTTATGAATTAAGTGTGAATGCCATTAATGCCCGTTGGGGAAAAGCTGAAAACATTGATGATTGGTGTCAACTGGTTATTAAATACACCGAAAATGATATTAAGAAAGTTACCAAGGCACCAAAGTCAGGTATTTGGAGGTTGCGCTCAAATGGTCAAATTGTTTATGATCGAATGGATACGCATAGAAGAGCAATCGACAATGAAAACGAAGCCTTCTTTTTGAGAATTACCCGTGAAGGTGATTATTTGTATGAAGGTGCAGACATTGGAATTTTAGTGCTTAGAGGTAGGTTGATGACAGATAATTTTCAGTTGAAAGACCGTGCTAAAAATTGGATAAAAGCCTTAAAGGATGAGTATGTAGCTGTTGAGCCTAGCAAAGATTACATGGCGCATAAAGAAGCAGAAATAGGTGGATTTAAAATGATGTAAAAAATGCTGATTTCACTTAAATGTGTAGAAGAAGATCAAGTTGGAGATAAATGGGAAAAGTATTTTAAAAAATCATGGCCTCACTATAAAAAATGGTACCTTCAAGAAGGCTATAGAGCGCGTCCCGGCTATTTAACTTGCGCAGAACAATTGGAAGAGCACATGCCCGAATTGTTGCCAATTTATGAGCAGGTGGTCGAAAGAGCAGGAGGTGGTGATTTAGTTGCTCGTTATTTAAGTTTGTACAAGCCTCCGGCATTTATGAGTGGTTGCACTCAAGTTGCTTGGAACAAAAAGCCCTATTCACTAATTCGCAACTACGATTATAACCCAAAGTGGTTTGAAGGCGTGTTGTTTAAAACCAATTGGCTCAAACCTATTATTGGAATCTCCGATTGCAATTGGGGTTTATTAGACGGCATGAATGCAGATGGCTTAGCCATTTCACTCACTTTTGGAGGAAGAAAAATTAGTGGCGATGGTTTCGGTATTCCTTTAATTATGCGCTATGTTTTAGAAACCTGCAAAGATGTCCCTGAGGCTGTTTCAACACTTTTGCGACTTCCTTCGCACATGTCGTACAACATCACCATTCTCGATAAAACAGGTAAGTACAAAACTATTTACCTCACACCAGACAAAGGACCGCATGTAGACATTGAAAAAGTAGCCACCAATCACCAACAAGACATTGAATGGTTGGAATATGCTGCTTTAACTTCTACAAGGGAGCGTAAAGCCTACCTCGATCACTTGGTTGATTATGAAGTTGTGAATAGAGATCAGTTGCGCAATCGTTTTTTGGGTCCACCGCTTTACAACAAAGACATGCATAAAAATTTCGTGACACTTTACAGCATGCAATATGACTTAGAGGAAATGTCGGCAACTGTATTTTGGCCGGGAAGAGAAAAGGTGCTAAGTTTTGATAATTTTGTGGAAGAACGCTTGCTAGTACCCTTAAATAGACCGAATTTAGGAGAGTTTATTCGTTAGTAAATTTTGCTTTAATAATTGATTAAGGTAAGGCTTATAAAAAACTAAAAAATAATAATTTACAAGAATTTATACTGTAATGGAGAATTATCGAAAAAGCAATTTTGTCAACAATGAATGGTTGGAAAATGGAGAAGGTGAATTTTTGACTGTTTTGGACAAATACAAAGGTACCGAAATAGGAAAAATTCCTCAAGCTTCTGAAAAGCAAATGGACGATGCAATTGTGGCTGCTAACAAGGCTTTTGAAATCACAAAAAAATGGTCGGCAGGTAAGCGTGCAGCCATGATGCAAAAGGTGTATGATTTACTGGCTGCTGAAAAAGTAAAATTCATCGACTTAATTATCAATGAAGGCGGTAAACCACGTTCATATGCTACAGCAGAAATTGAGCGCAGCCTCACCACTTTAAAATTGGCGATTGAAGAAGCAACAAGGTATGGTGGAGAAGTAGTTCCTATGGATTGGGGAGCAGGCGAAGGAAAAACTGCTTTCACCAAGCGTTTTCCAATTGGTGTGATTGCTTGCATTACGCCATTTAATTTTCCATTGAATTTAGTGATGCACAAATTGGCACCAGCTTTAGCAGTGGGTTGTACAGTTGTTATAAAACCCGCACCACAAGCACCTATGAGTTGTTTAGCACTTGCAGCCTTATTTTTGGAAGCAGGCTATCCTGCAGGAGTGATCAATGTACTTTGTTGCGATATTCCTGTTGCCGAAAAATTAGTTCGCGACGAACGAGTTGCTAAACTTTCCTTTACAGGAAGTGATAAAGTGGGTTGGTATTTGAAAAGCATTTGCGGCAAAAAGAAAGTTACCTTAGAATTAGGTGGAAATGCTTCAGTAATTGTTGATGAAGGCATAGATTTGGAAAAAATTGCTGCTTTAGTTGCCAAAGGAGCTTATTTGTATGCAGGTCAAATTTGTATTTCAACACAGCGAATCTTTGTTCATCATAAAGTGTACGATCAATTTCAAACAGCTTTAAAAGAAGAAATTTTGAAGCTAGAAGTAGGAGATGCCCAAAAAGAAAGTGTTTTAGTCGGACCAGTTATTGACAGCGGACATTTAAACCGTATCGACGAATGGGTGAATGAAGCCAAATCGGAAGGTGCTAACATTCTTTTAGGTGGTAAAGTTCTTAGCAAAGAGCACAACCTTTATGAGCCAACATTGATTACTAACAGCAATCCTAAGATGAAAGTGGCAGCTGAAGAGGTATTTGGTCCGGTTGCCGTGATTGAGAAAGCTAAAGACTTTAAAACAGCCATTGAGATGACCAATGATTCTAAATACGGGTTACAAGTTGGAGTTTTTACCAATAGCTTAGCTAATTTTAGGTTAGCTTCAGAAGAATTAGAAGTTGGAGGAGTTATTTTTAACAACATTCCTGGCTTCCGAATAGATCACATGCCTTATGGAGGAGTAAAAGATTCTGGATTGGGCAGAGAAGGCTTAAAATACGCCATGGATGAAATGACAGAAGGGAGATTGATTGTTTATTAATGAACAATTGACAATGAATAATTGCTAATTGGGTTTTTCAAATTATAAAATCGTATTTAATAGATTAGTAATTAAAAGATTAGTAATTGATAATTAAAAGATTAGTAATTACTTATATTCTTCTGGTAGTAGAATCCATTCATTGTGCCAAAAATAATCCCATTCAGCTAAGGCCATGTTGTAGGCAGGGCTAATCAAAAGCTGTGGCTCCTTTCCATTGATACTCACTTTAACGGTTACATAAAGTTCTATTTCATCACCATTTACGGCATGTTTTTTCTTTAGAAATTGACAAAATTGCCAAATTCCATCAGGTCTGCTCAGCATTTTATGCTGTTTGGGTGTTAGGTAGTCACTAGTTTGAATGTATTCAACTTCGTTCGTTGTTATATTAATCAGTTTCATTTGAAAGCTGCTACTTTTAGTGCGGAGCATCATTCGCCAACTCAAGCGATGTCCTTCTTCGGTCCATAAAACATCTCCTTTAATGAACCAATGCCTCAAAGGCAATCCAATTTGTAAAATAAACCATGCGATAAAGAATGCAAAAATGGGTTTTCTAAGATTTGGAACAATTACTTCACCTGTAGTGTAATGTGGTTTTCGTTTTAAGAAAATTCGATTGATAGTGGCAGTGGGAAAGAAGAAAAGGGTTAAGGCAAGCGACATATACGGAAATACTCCAATACCAAAAACAATGCTGTTGAAAAGGTGAAAGAAAACCCCTAATATAAAAACAATCTTTCGAGTTTGAGACCATAAAAGCAGCGGAATAACTAGCAAATCGAATAAAATACCAAAATAGGCGATACCATAATGCACCCATTTTTGCTGCAAAAATTCACCAATTAAGATATAATCCTTTTTATGCTGCATCAAATAGGCTGTTGCGGTTCCATCTAACCAATCAGGATAAAGTTTTGCTATGGAAGCGTATGTGTAAACAATCCAAATTTGAAGCACAATAAATAACCAAATCCATCGCGGTATCGAGAGGGATTTAATTTCAGGTTTTCGTTTAGCATCAAACGATAAGTAACGATTTGCAGGGGCCAAACACATAAAGATAAGCAGCAAAACTTGCAGGTAATAATGGTTATTGTAAGCAGATTTCTGCATAAAATAAACTGCTGTCCACATCAATGTGTAGAGAACAATGTTGAATCGATAGTAATACCCAATCAGCACAAAAAAACCGACAACTCCCATCAAAAAGTAATAGGCATACATTCCTTCACCAGCCATAGCTTGAAGGAAATCGAAACCAATAAAATGAAAATTAAATTGCGCATCAATAAAAATACGTTTCACCCATCCTGTGAGGATTGCACCCCATGCCTCAACCACTAATAATATCCCGAACATTATTCGAAAAACTATCAATGCAGAATTGTCAATGCGCTTAAAAAACCACTGATTTAGCATGCGTCGCTTTATTTAGAAGCCCCTAAATTAGTGAAAAGGTATTGCTGAGGAAAAAGCAATTACGTTAATTTTTTACGCTTTAGTCGAAGAGAATTTCCAATAACAATAACATCTGAGAATGCCATGGAAAGTGCTGCAATCATTGGATTGAGAAAACCTGCTGCAGCAAGAGGAATGGCTAAAACATTGTAGAAAAAAGCCCAAAATAAGTTTTGCTTAATGGTGATGTAAGTGTGCTTACTGAATAAGAAAGCATTGAAAACGATTTTTAAATCATTTGGCTTCAATAAAATTACCTGAGAACTCTGCATGGCAATTTGAGTGGAATTACTTAATGAAATTCCAACAGTAGCTTTACTTAATGCGGGAGCATCATTGATTCCATCACCAACCATGGCAACGGATTCGTTTTTTAATAATGCATCAATGGCAAGTAGTTTTTCCTCAGGAATTTGTTCTCCTTTAAAAGAATCTAGCCTTAACTCATTCGCTAATTTTTCAGTTTTCTCAATTTTATCTCCGCTCAACAACATGGTTTTTATGCCATGATCTTTAAACAGGGCAATCATTTCAGCTGCACCAGATCGAACTTCGTCTGAAATGGTTAAACCTGCAAGAAGTTCACCATTTTTAGTTAAGAACACCGAGTGCGATGTTTCAAAATCGGAGGAAAGCAACCATTTTGCTGCACCTAATTGATAGTGGTTTCCATCGGCATCTTTTACTTCAATGCCTTTGCCTTTTACTTCTTTTGCATCGATCAGCAACACAGACTGAACACCTTCAGCTTTGTATTGCTTTTGAATGGATTTAGCTATTGGATGCGAAGAATACTTCTCCATGCTGTAAATGATGGATTTAATCGCTTCAACCGAAACATTTTCTTGGAAATTCTCTAACTGATCAACAGAAAAATCTCCGCTCGTGAGGGTGCCAGTTTTATCGAAAACAATGTGTTGAATTTTAGCCAACAACTCAACGGTTGCGCCACCTTTTATTAAAATGCCATTCTTTGCCGCTCTGCCAATTCCAACCATAACTGCAGTTGGAGTTGCCAAACCCATGGCACAGGGACAAGAAATTACCAAAACAGCAACAGCATTCATTATTGACTGCTGCAAACTGCCATCAAGCGCAAAATACCAAACAGAAAAAGTCAATAGGGCAATTCCAACTACAACTGGAACAAAAATGGCACTGATTTTATCACCCAAGCGTTGTATGTCAGGTTTTTCAGCCTGCGCTTTTTTTACCAGCTGTATGATTTTCGACAAAACAGTTTCTTTACCTACGGCATCAACAACCATTTTGAAATTACCACTGTTTACAACTGTACCGCCAATCAAACGACTGTTTAGCTCTTTCACAATGGATTCACTTTCACCGCTAATCATTGATTCATCAACTTTTGCAGTACCTGAAATTAATTTACCATCTGCTGGAATGCGATCACCTTCATTGACGAGAACTAAATCGCCTAGCTTCAAATCTTCTGCATTAATGGTTTCAAATTCCTCTTCTCCATTTTCAGAAATAATTCGTTTTGCAATGTTTTTTTGAAGTTGATTTAAATCCGCAATGGCCGATGTAGTTTGTTTCACAGAACGGTGTTCCAATACATTACCAAAAAGCACTAACGTGATAATAGTTGCAGCAGTTTCATAGAACAAATAGTTGTGTACGAGTTCACTGCCGTAATAAATGATACTTCCCGATAAACTGTAAAGAAAAGCGGCGGAAGAACCTATAAAAATCAACACATCCATGTTTGGTATGCCATTTTTTAAAGACTTAAATGCACTTTTTCCAAAATGTTCTACACCAATATACATGACAGGAATCACCAAAACCAATTGCACCCAAGCATTGTGAAGGAAATTAAAAGGTAAAAACATGGCAGAGAACAGGGGAATAGTAAATGCCAGAGAGGTATAAAACTTTCGCATCAGCTTTGAGCCAAATTGGTCTATTTGGTTCTCTTCTGTTTTACTTTTTATCTGATAGCCTAAGCCTTCAATGGTTTTATTGATTTTTTCACTTGGAACTTTTGGTGTGTTGTTAAATAATACCTCTCCAGTTGCAAAATCTACATTTACTTGCTCCAAACCAATTTTCTCAAGACCCTTTTGAACTCCTAGCGCACAATTGGAGCAGGTCATTCCTTCGACTTCAATTTCTTCCATTTCTGTCATCCTGTAAAATTAATCAATGTCTTGGCGATTTATGTAAACTGATTCTAATTTTAAGTGTTTGACTTTTGTTAATTTTAAAAATAAAATTTTAAACAATGAAAAAGGCCACAGATCGAAGAGGGTTTATTCAAAAGGCATTAGCGTTAACTTCAGGAGCAATTGTTTTGTCAAAGACTGGATTCTCTTTAAATCGAGTTGATAAACCTGTAAAACCCATGATCAAAAACATAAAACCATTGGGATTTCAATGGGAAACTCAAGATCCTTTTCTATTTTGTGTACACCATGAAGATGCTTTTCCGAAAGGAAATGAAAAAATGGGGCCTGCTACTTCTTTGCAAGGAAGAGACATTGGTCAAGATTTTATTTTAAAAGATGGCTGGAGAATGTATCATGGAAAAACTGTTCCCGGTTTTCCAGGTCATCCGCATCGAGGTTTTGAAACAATAACCATTGTTCGTAAAGGCATGGTCGACCATTCTGATTCTTTAGGAGCGTCAGGGAGATACGGAAATGGAGATGTGCAATGGATGACAGCAGGAAAAGGCGTTTTGCATTCAGAAATGTTTCCATTACTCAATCAAGATAAAGATAATCCTCTAGAGTTGTTTCAAATTTGGCTGAACTTACCTCGTAAAAATAAATTGGTTGAACCGCATTTTTCCATGTTATGGAATGAATCCTTGCCTAAAAAAACTTTTATAGATGTAAATGGTGGAAAGACGAGGGTAGAGGTGGTTAGCGGAAAACTCAAAAACCTTCAAGCTCCTGCACCACCACCAAACTCTTGGGCAGCAGATCCTAATAATGAAGTTTCCATTTGGAACATCCGAATGGAAGCAAATTCAACTTGGACTTTGCCAAAAGCAAAATCAGGAATTAACAGAACACTTTATTTTTATCAAGGCAAGGAATTACAGATAGACGATAAGAAATTACCGCATTACCATTCAGCTGAAATAGAACCCGACGTGGATTTGGTTTTAAAAAGTGGAAGCGACGAAAGCTACATCCTTTTACTACAAGGAAAGCCAATGAATGAGCCTGTGGTGCAACACGGACCTTTTGTAATGAACAACAGACAAGAGATTCAGCAAGCCTTTAAAGACTATCAAGATACGCAATTTGGAGGTTGGCCGTGGAAAAATTCTGCACCTGTTCATCCAAGAACAAGGGGGCGTTTTGCTATTCATGCCGATGGAAAAAAAGAATTTCGTTCATAAGAGTTTGGCATTTCTATATTTTTTATATTTGCACCCGCTTTTGAAGCACTAATTTTGTAGTTCTAAAAAAGCATTTTTATGGTGGTTGTAGCTCAGCTGGTTAGAGCGCCTGATTGTGGTTCAGGAGGTCGTCGGTTCGAAACCGATCTTCCACCCATCAAAAATTGAAAGCCCCGCGATAGTGGGGCTTTTTTCGTTCAATAAATTCAATAAAGCTTGTTTCAAATTGAATTTATTGAATGAAAAAAGTAAAGCGAAGCTTTTTCAATTTTGATGAGGCTCACCCCAAAAGGTTGGCCGAAGGCAAACCGATTTCAATGAAGCTTGCTTCAAATTGAATTTACTAGAATTTAGACCTTAGGTTTTAGAGTTTAGAATAAAAAATTAGAGAATCTCTTTTTCATCTTTTATCCTTCATCCTTATTCCTATTCTTAATTCTAAAGTCTTTTCACCCAACATTCTTAGAAGTCTCAATTCTTTTATAGATTGAATCGATTACTCGGTCGTATAATTCATCTTTTAAGTAAGCATCTTCAACACCTACATCGATGTTTGGATTATCGTTAACCTCGATTACGTATACTTTTCCGTCAATCATTTTTAAATCAACTCCATAAAGTCCATCGCCGAAGAAGCCTGCCGCTTTGATGGCTGTTTTTAAGATTATTTCAGGTACTTGGTCAATCGACATGGTCTCTGCATCACCAGAATTTTCTTCAGCATCACCTTTCCAATTATAAATCTGCCAATGCCCTTTCGACATATAGTATTTACAAGCAAATAGTGCTTTATTGTCTAATATTCCAATGCGCCAATCAAAGTCGGAGTATAAAAATTCTTGACAAATAACCATGTCAGACTTTTTGAACAATTGATCGAGGGCACTAACTGTCTCTTCTTTATTTTCCACCTTTATAATTCCCAAAGAAAAAGCACTGTCGGGTTGCTTTAATACTAATGGAAAGCGCAAATCATCTAACTGTTTTTTATTAAAAAGGTTTTTGGTAAAAACGGTTGTTTGTGGAGTTAACAACTTGTGTTTTCGAAAAACCTCGTTTTGGTAAATTTTATTGGAACATTTTAAAATAGACCATGGATCATCAATTACCACTAAACCTTCTGCATAGGCCATTCTTGAAAATTCATAGCAGTGATTATTCACTCCAGTTGTTTCTCGAATAAAAAGCGCATCGAACTCATTGATTTTATCAAAATCTGATTTAGTAATAAATTCGGTGTAAATCCCTTTTTTATTTGCAGCATTTTTGAACTTTTGGAGCGCTTTCTGACAGGAGGGTGGTGTTTTTTCATCTGGGTTGACAAGAATAGCTAAATCGTACTTATAGTTGGTGAATTTTGATTTATTGAAGCGTTTCTTTTCAAAATACTTGCGAGCAAATTCATTGATAAGTGGCAATTCAGTCTCTGGTAAACGACTCAATGTTAAAACTTTAATATCTTTTACAATCCAAGTATCGTGACGAATAAAATGAACTTTAAATAATGGCGCTTCTAATAGTTGGTATAATTTCATTGCCAATTTATTGAAACCTTTTGCACTGCTTTGTCCAAAATATACCTGAAGTTCATAACTGTTTCCGGTAGCTTTTTTCAATGTTTCATCAATTAAAACACCAAGATCGGAAGTCACAGAGCGGATAACATTCACTAATTTAAAATCTCGAATGGTGATGCTATTAGGAATCACTCGTTGATTCCTAGCTTCGGCTAAAAGAGAAACGTAATACCCAAAACTTTGATACTTATAAGAACTGCATAAATTGAAAATTCGCAAATCAGTGTTGCTGTGATAAATTGGGTTATTGATGTATTCTTTTACCGATATTATTTTGGCATTTACGTCATCGAAAGACCATTGCTGCGGCTGGTTGATGACAATTATATTCCGATCGTTTCGGTGCTCTTTGAGGGTATCTAAACGCAGTTCCATTTTAATTGCTGCTTCACCCTCGGCATAATAATCTTCAATTTCTTGAATTGCTTTAAACCCTTTAGACTTGTACCAATTAATCAAGGCTTCATTTCCGGTGTGGACTTCCAATAATACACGTTCTTTTTGGTACTGCTTGGCAAATTGCACCGCATGTTCTATTAAAAAACTCCCTACCCCTTTATTTCTGAATGCCTCAACAATGGCAATTGAATAGATTCGAACAGACTTTTTGTACTTTATTATAATTAGCGAACCAATCGCTTCGTGTTGTTCATTTTCGGCAATTAATACCTCTTGGTTTGGATTTTTTATGCTGCTTGAAATTGCCTTTAATTGACTTCTTTGAAACTGAGGAAAAGCATCGTTTTCAATTCGTTCTAAAAAAGGAAGGTCTAGTTTACTCGATTTTCTTATGGATAGAGTCATTTTAATTCCAGAATTATGATTTCGTAATGTACAATTAAAAAGGCATTCTTGCTTGAGGTGGATTGCTAAGTGCTCCAAATATCTTTCCTTCAAAAAGAAATTTTCCTGCCATCGCAATCATTGCAGCATTGTCAGTGCAGTATTCAAATTTTGGAATATGCACTTTCCAACCTTCCTTTTCTTTGTCTTTTAAGCTGTTTCTTAAATATGAATTTGCTGAAACACCTCCTGCAATTGCAACTTCTGAAATTCCAAAATCTTTCACTGCTTTTTCCAATTTAAGAAGAAGCGCGCCTACGATGCAATGTTGAATCGAAGCACATAAATCAGTTAAATTTTCTGCTATAAAATTTTCGTTTTTCTCTTTTTCCTTTCTGAGAAAATAGAGAATGCCTGTTTTTAATCCACTAAAGCTAAAGTTGTAATTATCCATTTCACCTACTTTGAAGTGAAAGCGATTTGGATCTCCATTCTTTGCATATTGATCGATTAGTGGTCCGCCCGGATAAGGCAAACCCATCATTTTTGCTGACTTGTCGAATGCTTCTCCTGCTGCATCATCCAATGTGCTACCTATAATTTCCATTTCTAATGGAGATTTCACCAATACAATTTGGGTATGTCCACCACTTACTGTTAAACACAAAAATGGGAGGGAAGGGATGCTGCTATTGTCATCGATAAAGTGAGCTAAAATATGCGCTTTCATGTGATTGACTTCCAATAAAGGTAAGTTGGTAGCCAATGAAAGTCCTTTGGCAAAGGAGCTACCTACTAATAAAGAACCAAGTAAACCAGGTCCTTTGGTATAGGCAATTGCATTTAAATCACTTAATTGCAAACCACTTTGTTCCAAACACTGCTGCACCACAGGCACAATGTTTTGCTGATGTGCTCGTGAAGCAAGTTCTGGAACTACACCTCCATATTTTGAATGAATTGTTTGGTTGGCAATAAGATTGGTGAGAATTTTGTCACCTTGTAAAATAGCCGCGGAAGTCTCGTCACAAGAAGATTCTATGCCTAATATTCGAATGGGATGCTTCAATTAATTAAATGCGGAATTTTGAAGAATTATAAAAGACCAAAAATATCAAAAAACTAGTCAATATTTTCTTTCGTTTAGTTCTGATTTTAGTGCTTTTTTTTGGTTTTTTGTGGGGAAGCATACAGTTCACTGTGATACAAACTTTCTTAGCACAAAAAATTGCAGGATATTATTCTAAAGAACTAAATACTACCATCACAATTAATTCATTAGAAATTGATTTCTTCAATCAGTTAAACTTGAATCAACTATATATAGAAGATCTTTCGAAAGACACACTGTTTTATATTGAAAACCTTGAGTTATCTTTGGTTCACTTTGATTGGGAAAGAAAAAGACTCGGTTTAAACTTAACACTCAAAACTGCTGATATAAACTTAAGCAAAGCTGCTAATGAGGATCAATTCAATTATGCTTACATTCTAGACTATTTTAAAACAGAAGACGACTCTATTAGTGACTTCAAATGGGTGATTTTTTTAACTGAAATTCAGTTGAGTTCTTCTAATTTTTCCTATCACAATTACCATTATCCTGAGAATACTAAGGGAATGGATTACAATCATTTCAATATTCGAAAATTAGATTTAAATACTGAAAATTTAGAATTGAAGAGTGATACGCTAAAAGCAAAAGTCAACCATTTATCATTGGTTGAAACGAAAGGCTTCGAAATTCTTAAGTTGAGCACAGATTTCACTATGAACAATGAGTTATTGTTGTTTAAAAAGCTTAATCTACAAACTCCGAATACTGATTTGAACGGTGATTTAAGTTTTGTTGCCAATTCCTTTAAAGATTATTCAGATTTTAGTCAAAAGGTATTCATGTCTTTAGATCTTGAACCTACAATTCTTCAAACAAGTGATTTAGCATTTTTTGTAAATGGGTTAGATGGTTTAAACGAAAATATTTACATCAAAGGAAGTGTTCATGGAACTGTAAGTAAATTAAAAGCGAGGGACTTTGAAATACATTTGAATAAGGAAACCTTTCTTATTGGGGATTTAGATATTAGAGGGTTACCTGATTTTGAAGCAACATTCATCCATTTTGATTTAAAAGAATTTCAAACTACTAAACAAGGTTTGAGAAATCTTCCAATTCCACCTTTTACTGAGAATAAATATGTTGAAGTACCTGAAAACCTTGAAAGCTTAGGAAAGATTTATTACTCAGGTAAATTCACCGGATTTTACAATGACTTTGTGACTTTTGGCAGCTTTAGCACTGCTTTAGGTAGAGTAAGTGTAGATTTAGCATTAAAAGAAAGCGAATACAAAAATTACTTCTACAATGGAAAAGTTAAATCTTCAGGATTTAATTTCGGAAAATTTTTTGATCTTAAAGAGCTTGGATTGGTGAGTCTTGATGTTGATATTGATGGCTCTGGAATGACCAAAGAAAATTTAAATGCCAACATTGATGGGAAGATAGAGTCCTTGTTTTTTAATGATTATTATTACAACACTATTAGTCTCAACGGACAGTTCAAAAAAGAAACATTTAATGGACAAATTGCAATCAATGATAAAAATTTAGCTTTTGATTTTAAGGGATTAATTGACTTAACCGAAGTTTCACCCTCTTCCAATTTTGAGTTAAATGTAGATCGTGCAAAGCTTGCCAAACTGAATTTATACAATCGAAATGACTCCACTTCTAACTTGAGATTCTCTGCAAAACTTAATACTCAAGGAGATGATTTTGATTTAATGAGTGGTAGCTTATTTCTCGACAGTGTTTTTTATCAAGATAAAGCTGTAACAGCCTTCATTGAAAACTTTTTAATTGAAAATCAAATTATAAATAATCAAAGAGAGTTAAGCATTCAATCGAGTTTGCTAGATGCTAAATTAGAAGGCCAATTTAATCTAATTCACTTGATTAATGATTTTAAGGAAGATTTTAATCAGGCATTGACCGATGATTTAAAGACAAAAAGTACTGCTTACCGTCAAGATTTTAATTTTTGGGTGAACATTAAAAATACTCGACCGCTGACAAAAGTGTTGATACCTGAGCTAAAAATGGACAGCAGCGTATTCATTAAAGGGGCATATTTACAGCCTAAAAAAAGCATGACTTTTACGATGAATGGGGATCAATTGTCTTATCAAACCTTGGTTTTAGATTCTTTGGAATTTAAATTTAAGTTGAAATCTGATTCTACTACAATAGCTTTTGAAGCGGTAAATTTTGAAGCTGTGAATGGAGTTATTCTCAATGATTTTAGATTCAAATCAGCGCTTAAAAAGCGGAACCTAGTTTCTCAAATTGAATGGCAAGGAGTAAATGATCGAAAGGACCAGGCTGAATTTAATATCAATACCAAAATAGTTTCAACGAATGAATTACACCTGTCTTTTAGCGATTCCTATTTCAACATAAAAGATTCCTTGTGGAAAATTCCTAATGATAATCAAATCAGTATTGATACATCAAGTTTTGATTTTAAACAAGTTAAATTATATAATGCCAATCAATCCTTAGACATTGATGGAATAATGTCTAAAAATGAAACTGATACATTAAACCTCTCCTTCAAAGACATTGATTTAACTTTTATAGAGTCAATTATAGCAAATGAAGCCGTTGACTTAAAAGGATATGTAAATGGCTCGATAAATTTATCGGAGGTATACAATGATCCTTTTATCGTTTCTAATTTAGATTTTAGGGACTTAAAAGTGAATGGGGTTGATTTTAAAACTGCTCAAGTTCGAAGTATTTATTTGCCGGAAAAGAATGCATTTAAAATTAATTCTAGCTTAGGTTCACTTTTAGAAAAATCACTTGAGGTGACCGGATTTATTTATCCTAAAGAAAATGAAAATAATTTTGATTTAAACGTAAATTTTAATGCTTTCCCAATTAGCTTCTTTAATCCTTTTACCAAAGGAACGGTTAGTGAATTAGAAGGAGAAATGCTTTCAAAATTTACTGTTACAGGTTCTTTTAAGCAACCAAAATTAAATGGTCACATTGATTTGATGAACAGTAAACTTAAAGTTGACTATTTAAATACTTATTATTCTATCAACGATCGCATTGCAATACAACCTGATGTAATAGGTTTTGAATCATTGGTAATTAAAGATGAAAAAGGAAATTCGGCCATTGCAGAAGGAGGGATTTACCATACTTATTTTTCAGATTTTACACTTAAAGTTGATTTGTCAGTTAAGGACTTTTTGAGTTTAAATACTAGCTTATCAGATAATGAATTATTTTATGGTTCTGCTGTTACAACAGGAAAAGCAAGTATTACAGGAAAAAGTGATGAGTTGGTGTTGGACTTAAATTTAGTAGCCGGAAAAGGAACGGACTTTAAAATTCCATTGGCTGGTGATGCTGCTGTTTCTAACACAGATTTTATCACATTCACAAACAGTCACTTGTTTAAAGAAGGTGACACAAGTTTAAGCGAAGTTGATTTGAAGGGAATTCAATTAAATTTTAACTTAGAAATACAACCTCAAGCCAAAGTTCAAATAATTTTTGATCAGCTTGTAGGAGATATAATTCGCGCAGAAGGAGAAGGAAATATTAAGATGGAAATCAATACCTTAGGAGATTTCAATATTTATGGAGAATATGAAGTTGTTAAAGGAAACTATTTGTTTACCCTTCAAAATGTGATCAATAAACGCTTTGAAATCGAAAAAGGAAGTCGCATATCATGGGATGGAGACCCTTTGAGAGCCAAGCTTGACATGCGGGCAATTTATAATACTAGAGCACCATTGTATGACTTATTTCCGGAGGATACTAACTCAAATTTCAGAAGAAGAATTCCAGTTGATTTAGAGTTGCAAATGAAGGGTTTTATCATGGAACCTGAAATCAACTTTAATATACTCTTACCTACAGCAGATGAGAATACCAAGCAGCGTTTGAGAAGTATTTTATACATCAATAACAATGAAATTAATAAACAGGAAATGAATCAGCAAGTATTTGGTTTATTGGTTTTAAATCGTTTTATGCCTTCCTCAAATAGTCAAGCGGGCTATAGTGCAAGAGGACAGGGTATGAATAATACGTATGAAATGCTTTCCAACCAACTGAGCAACATGGTGTCAAAAATGAGTGATCAGTTTGATGTTGGTGTCAATTACCGACCTTCCAATGAACTGACCTCTGAAGAAATTGATGTTTCTGTATCTACAGAATTACTCAATGATCGCTTGGTTTTAGATGGGAATTTCGGTTATGCCGACAATGCTGCAATCACAGGCAACCAACAAAATTCCAATTTTATTGGGGAGTTTACCATTGAATATAAAATGAGCAGAGATGGAAGGTTTCGTTTAAAAGGTTTTAACCGTTCTACCAATAACAGTTTATTGCAAGTTAACAGCCCATATACTCAAGGTGCCGGTGTTTTTTACCGCGAAGAATTCGAAACATTTAATGAATTATGGCGCAGGTATTTTCATAAGAAAGAAGAGGAAGAATAGGAAAATTTTACCATGCTCACAGTCATAATTCCTGTTTTAAATGAAGTAGAGCTTTTGCCTCGTTTACTAAAACAATTTGCCGCAAAGCCTGAAATCCCTATCATTGTTGTTGATGGAGGAAGCACCGATGAAACTGTTTTAAAAGCAAATCAATTTCAAACCAAAGTATTACAAAGTCTCAAAAAGGGGAGGAGCATACAAATGAATTTAGGTGCTCAGGCTGCAACAACTGAGTATTTGCTTTTTCTTCATGCTGATGTGATTTTACCAGATAACTTTTTTCAAGTCTTAGAAGCATTTATGAATCGAAAAGGAGCATTTGCAAATTGTGCCATTCAATTTGATCTAGCTCATTGGTTTTTGAATTTCAATGCTTTTTTTACACGCTATCAATTTAACAGTTTCCAATTTGGAGATCAAGGTTTAATCATTTCCAAGGCCTTATTTCAGAAGTTAGGAGCTTATAATGAAGGCAGGCAATTGGTTGAGGGACAAGACTTGATTCGAAGAGCTAAGAAAGTCGCCAAATTTGAAAAACTGCCTGTAAAATTAATTGTGTCTGCTAGAAAGTACAAAGAACACGGCGTTTATTACTTACAGTTCTGTTATTTGATTGTTTTCCTGCTTTATCGTTTAAATTTTGATGATAGTAGGATTCAACGTATATATAGTCGATTGTTGTGATTGTAATTTTGATAATTAATGACCTAAAAGCATATCTATTAGTCATTACTGAATATATTTTTATCTTTGAAGTAAAAAATGATTAACAAAAGAATAAAAAGGAAGAATGTTGAACAGTTAAGTTCTATAGTTAAATCATTAAAAGGATCTTTTAAAATGCCAAAAAATATGGATTATAAGAAAGAGCTAAGAATCCGATTAGAGAATAAGTATTTATATCGGATATAAGTATATCAACCCAATAATCAATGCGCTTTTAAAAAACTTTGATTTTCCATATTCGTTTTTTGCTTCTTCAACCCTTTAGCATCGATAGGGTAAGACGAACTTAAAATCACGCTCATGCGTGATTCCAAAAGTTTTTTATTCCACTTTTTCTTGATAAAAAGTGGAGCAAAAATCAAGGCTGTTAAGGTCTTAAAAAGTTAAAATGGCTTTAATGACGAAATAGAAATGCTAGCGGATATTAATTAAATCACTTTGCCAAAAAAACTAGGATTCTCTAGCTAATTAGCTTCTTTCTCAGAGCCACCATTTTTATAGCAGTTACCGCAGCTTCATCGCCTTTATTTCCGTGTTTTCCACCGCTTCTGTCAATGCTTTGTTGCAGGTTATTGTCGGTAAGTACACCAAAAATTACAGGCTTTCCAGTATCTTGGCTTAATTGCACAATGCCTTGAGTGATCCCATGACACACAAAATCGAAGTGTCGAGTTTCACCTTGAATAACGCAACCCAAGCAAATTACAGCATCTAATTGATGTGCTTCTAGCAACCATTTAGCTCCTAAAGCCAGTTCAAAACTTCCGGGAACACTTTCAATAAATAGGCTTTGTTCTTTTAGTCCAAACTTTATCAGGGTTTCTTTTGCCCCTTTTAAGAGTCCATTGGTAATTTGGGTGTTCCACTCAGAAACAACAATGCCAATTTTCATTTCGGCAGCATTGGGAACTTCTTCCGAGTTAATGGCTGATAAATTTTGATGCGAAGTTGCCATTAGTTGACAAATGCTTCTGCTCTGGCGATGTATTTATCGATATCCAAAGCTTCAGTTGATGTGGTATAATCAACCTTAATTCTTTTGTAAAGTTCTACTGCTTTGTCGTAATCACCAAGAATTTCGAATGTTTGGGCAGCTTTTTTCAAGTAAATCGGAGAAGTAAATTCATTTTCTCTGCGATTGGCAGCTTTTTCATAATTTTTAGCAGCCTTATTTAAGTCGCCCAACTCCATGTAAGCATCACCAATTGCACCAACAGCAATGGTTCCAATAACTTCATCTTCTTTATCAAAATCTTCTAATGCAGCAATTGCAGCCTCAAACTGCCCAATTCTCAAATAAGAAATACCTGCATAATACCTTGCTAAATTCCCTGCTTTGGTTGCACCGTAATTGTCGATGATTTCTAAAAAGCCATAATTCACTCCGTCACCATAAAGTGCCAAATTCATCGAATCTTGATTGAAATACTTTTCAGCCATGAACATTTCTTCATTGGCTTCATCCTGTAAAGGCCCTAAATACAATTTTGTGTAGGCAAAATAGCCTCCAACTAATATTGCAATCGCAAGAACAACTCCTACTATTGGGTTTTTATTCTCTTCAATAAATAGTTCAGTTTTACTGTATACTTCCTGAACATCAACTATTACTTCTTCGTCTTGATTCTTTTTCTTTGCCATGAGCTTATTTTTTCAAAGGTGCAAAAATAAACTTTTTTTAGATGCAGTAAATTCAAATTTCTAATCTATTAAGACCTTGGCTTTAGCTATTTTTGCGAAGCATGTATTTAAAAGATTTACACTTACTAAATTTTAAAAATTATTCGGAGATTTCTCTGAATTTTTCAGATAAAATCAATTGCTTTCTAGGCAATAACGGAGAGGGCAAAACCAATATCCTCGATGCAGTTTTCTATTTGGCTTTTTGTAAAAGCTTTTTCAATCCCATTGATTCTCAATTGATAATGGATAAAGAAGCCTTTATGGTGCTACAGGGAACATTTCTAAAAGATGAAGTGGAAGAGAACATTTATTGTGGATTGAAGCGCAATCAAAAAAAGCAATTCAAACGAAATAAAAAGCAATACGAAAAGCTAGCTGATCACATTGGATTGATCTCTTTGGTGATGATTTCACCTTCAGATTCACTTTTAATTATTGAAGGAAGTGAAACGCGTCGTCGATTTATTGATTTAATTATTTCCCAATACAGTCGTCAATACTTAGATGGCTTGATTCAATATGGAAAAGCTGTTTCTCAAAGAAACCGCTTGTTGAAAAAATTCATGGAAATCCGACAGTTTGATGAAGCTGCGCTTGAAATTTGGGATGAGCAGTTAATCCGCTACGGAGAACCAATTTACCGTGCAAGAAAGGAATTTATTATTGAGTTTTTACCGCTTTTTCAAAAGCACTATGCCTTTATCAGCAGAAACAAAGAATTGGTTGGTTTAGAATACCAATCTGATTTATTGGACCAATCTTTTTCAGAATTATTGATGGAAAGACGTGCTAAAGATCGAAGATTAACTTATACTTCAGCTGGAATTCACAAAGATGATTTGGAATTTACACTTTCGGGAATGCCATTGAAAAAATTTGGTTCTCAGGGACAGCAAAAAACATTTTTACTTGCCCTCAAATTAGCGCAAGCAGAGTTTTTGAAGAATAAAAAGGAAGTTGCCCCCATACTTTTATTGGACGATATTTACGATAAACTTGACGAAGAGCGGGTAGCAAAATTGATGGAAATTGTTAAGGAAGATTGGTTTGGACAAGTGTTCATAACCGATACACACACTTCTAGATTACCGGAAATCTTTAAGCGATTAAATACTACTTTTAAATCTTTTGAAATAAAAAACGGAGAAATAGTCGATGAGCAATAGTGAAGAGAAACCTTTAAAAGAATTGGTGAATCAAATGCTGAGAGCATATGGTTTGGGCGAAAAACTCGATGAAATGAGCTTGATTAAAAGCTGGGAGGACATTGTAGGAAAAATGATTGCCAAACACACTAAAGACATTTATTTCAGACAAGGAAATCTCTACATTATTCTCGATTCTGCACCTTTGAGACAAGAGTTAAGTTATGCCAAAACTCGTTTGGTAGAAAAGTTGAACCAACATGCCGGTAAGCAAATGGTGAAAGAAATATTTCTTAAATAAGGGGAGGAGTTTTATAGATGAAAGAATTTATTCGAAAGATTATTTTAAAACAAAAGGCCAAAAAGTTAGATAGAACCATTCGTGCCTTAAATCTTAAACAAGTAAAATCAGCCTTAATTCTTTACAACGCAACAAAAAGAGAATCGGAAACCATTGTTCGAAATTTTGCACGCTATTTGAAAGAAGAAGGAGTGAAGATTGAAAGCATTGGCTACTACAAAAGGAAATCCAAAAAAGAGGAATTACCACCCAACGAATTGGGCTATTATTACTTTGATACAAGAGCTTGCAATTGGCTGGGAATACCAGTGAATCAAGAATTAAATAATTTAATTAGTAAAGAACACCATTTGCTGATTGACCTTAATTTTGCACCGAATTTTGCACTTCGATATTTTGCAACCTTGTCAAATGCCAATTTCAAAATTGGAAAAGCGGGAACGTATCAAGATAGTATTTGTGATATGACAATAGCAACAGAAATTCAATCACTTGATTACTTAATTGAGCAAATGAAAGTGTATTTAAAAATGATAAACGCCACGAAATAATACCATAAAATGAAAAAATTAGAAGGAACAGGAGTAGCATTAGTAACTCCATTTAAAAAGGATTTTACTGTTGATTTTGATGGACTGACTAAATTGGTCAACCATGTTATTGATGGAGGCTTAGATTATTTGGTTGTGTTGGGAACAACAGGAGAGTCTGCTACTCTAGAAGCCTCTGAGCGCGATGCAGTTTTATCACATGTCAAGAAAATCAATGCCAATCGTTTGCCGATCGTTTTAGGAATTGGAGGAAACAACACTGCTGCTCTATTGAAAGAATTTGAGCGAGTTGACCTTTCAGGAGTTACGGCTATTTTGTCTGCTAGTCCTTATTACAACAAACCAACTCAAGAAGGAATTTACCAACACTATAAATTATTGGCTGAAAAAGCACCACTTCCGATTATTTTATACAATGTTCCAGGGAGAACTGCTTCAAATATTTCAGCTACCACCACACTTCGATTAGCAAATGACTGTAAAAACATCATTGGCATCAAAGAAGCTTCTGCCGACATGCAACAAGTGATGCAAATTATCAAAAACAGACCTGAGGGCTTTTTGATGATCTCAGGAGAAGATGCATTGACTTTTCCAATCATTACTTGCGGTGGGGAAGGAGTTATTTCCGTTGTGGCTAACAGTCAACCGAAATTGTTTTCAGAAATGGTAAATGCAAGTCGCAAAGGGGATTTAGAACTTGCCAAAAAACGCCATTATCAATTGATTGATTTTATTAATTTGCTTTTCCAAGAGGGAAATCCAGGTGGAGTTAAAGCTGCTTTAAAAATTCAAGCAGTTTGCGGTGATAGCATGCGCTTGCCTTTAGTTTGTGTGAGCGAAAATTTGGAAAATCAATTAGGTTTAGCGTTAAAATCGCTTTAATCTGATTCTTTTAAAGCCAGTTTGAACCCAACTCCGTGAATGTTGAGTAATTGTATGGATGAATCCTTGCTCAAGTATTTTCTCAATCTTGAAATAAACACATCCATGCTGCGACCATTGAAATAATCGTCGTTACCCCAAATACTGTTGAGTGCCAATTCTCTTGGCATTACTTTGTTTTGGTGCAAACAAAGCAAACGAAGCAAATCAGCTTCCTTTTTAGTGAGTTTTTGAGATTCCTTATCCAAAATTAATTTTTGGTTGATGTAATCAAATTGATAGTCACCAATTTTAAATTTTTCTGCTTTGGTGGACAATGAAAGAGCGTTTTGTTGGAGAATGTTTTCAATTCTCACTTCCAATTCTTTAAATTCAAAGGGCTTAGTAAGGTAATCTCTTCCCAATTTTAAGCCTTTGAGCTTATCTTCTAAAATTGCTTTGGCCGTTAAAAATAAAAAGGGAAAGTCAGGTTTGAGTTCAACGAGTTGCTCAGCCATTTCAAAACCACTTAATTTTGGCAGCATCACATCAAAAACACCAATGTCGTAGTTGTTCCTCAGAGCTTTATCCAAACCCTCTTTTCCATCTAAAGCCCAATCTACTTTGAAGCCAGCTAGCACAAGGTAGTCTTTCACCACAAAGCCCAAGTGTTTGTCATCTTCGACCAAAAGAACTGTTTTAGCTTTAGTTTCCATTTTTTGCGAGTGGGAAATAAATTCTGAAGGTAGAACCTGATTTAAGTTGACTTTTTAATTGAATTTTTCCATGGTGCTGTTTCACCATTTTTAAAACATAGTTTAATCCGATTCCAAATCCCTTCACATCGTGTTGATCGCCGGTTGGGACGCGGTAAAACTTTTCAAAAACATGTCTTTGCTCTTCTCGACTCATGCCAATTCCATTGTCTCTTACTCTTAAATAGACTCCAGATTTATGGTTTTCTGTGCTTATTTCAATGAGTGCTTTATTTGAAGTGTACTTAATCGCATTGTCAATTAAATTGAATAAAATATTACTCAAATGGGTTTTATCGCCCCAAATAGTGGCATTTTTTGCCTTCAGCGAAGTTTGAATACTTGCTTGATTGGCACTTAAAATCAATTCAAAACCCTGAACCGACTTTTTAATGACTTCATGTAAATCCACTTTTTCTTTTTGCAACGCTACTTTTTTCTTGTCGAGTGTAGCCATTTGCAGCACTTTCTCAACTTGAGTTTTCAATCGCTCAGTTTCTTCTTTTATGATGTTGGAATAATTGCTTAAACGCTCAGGATCTTTGAGAATGTTAGGATTATTGA
Organism: uncultured Flavobacteriales bacterium; assembly: GCA_963973975.1. Taxonomy (GTDB): domain Bacteria; phylum Bacteroidota; class Bacteroidia; order Flavobacteriales_E; family Vicingaceae; genus UBA1494_A. The sequence continues at coordinate 1,254 of CAXBCF010000010.1, read as the reverse complement.
GCATTTCTGTTGACAAAGAAATGGTTGAAATGGGCGTTTTTAATTCGTGAGTCATGTTGTTGATGAAATCTGTACGGATTTCAGACAAGCGCTTTTGTTTCAAGATCACCCAAATGGTGTAACTGAAGAAAAGTACCACCAATAAAAGAAAAACGCTTGAGACCACCCAAATGCTAATTTCATTTAACAAATAGATTTGCTTTGTTGGAAAATATACCCCAAAATAGTGTGATGCCTTGTTCCACTTCTCGTTGTTTGATGTTCTATAAACCAAACTTTTCGCTTGATCTTCTAGATTCACTGAGTTTCCAAAAACGATGGAATCTGAAAAACAATCATAAACAACGTAATCGAATTCTGTCATTAAATTTGATTTCTTGAAGGTGTTTTTCAAGAGATTTTCCAAGACAATTGGATGTAGTGTATCGTTGGTTGAAGCCAAAAAGTAATTGGAAGAAATCTGCTTAACCGGTTCATAGCTGTCGGATGAATCTTTGTTGAGTCGTTTAACTTCTTGAACCACATCTGTTAAGGCGACATGCACCCGCTCATTAAATTGCTTTTCCTCCAAGCTAAAAGCCCGCTGAACCCAAATAATTTGAAAACTAACAATTCCCAGAATGGTGAATGCGGCAAAAAAGATTATTAAACGGATTGTTCTTCGGTTCATTAGGGCTAAAGTAAATGGAAAATCAAATTACTCGTTGAACTGAAATAAAAATAATCAAAAACTTATCAACTTTGTAAGATGAAATTTCCACAATACAGAAGGTATAAAAATAAATTAAGCTATTTTAGAATCAACAGCTTAGAAGATTTTGAAGAGTTTAAGCTCAATGGAAAGAAAGTAGAGCACTACCACATTCAAGCTAAAATTTTACCCGATCGGAATTACATTCAAGATTTATTGTCTGCAGATGAAGCTTATTGGGAAATAATTGATTTAAAAGAATTTAATGACTTTATTGAAAGTGCTACTTGATAGTAGTTTCTAAATTTTACGATACTTCTTCTATTTTTTTTTCTCGCAAAGAAGCGCAAAGTTTTTTCGCAAAGTGCGCGAAGAGTTCTCTATTTCAACTCTTAAAACCTAATTCTCATTTTATTGATTAGCACGTTATCTTAGCGTTCTTGGCGTATTCTCTGCGCGCTCTGCGTGAAATTTCTTCTAATTTTTTTATCGCAAAGAAGCGCAAAGGTTTTTCGCAAAGTGCGCGAAGAGTTCTCTATTTCAACTCTTAAAACCTAATTCTC
>CAXBCF010000009.1:0-109591 GCA_963973975.1 uncultured Flavobacteriales bacterium | reverse complement strand
GGGTACAACTCTCATCCACTGTGACTAAGTTCGATGTTAGCGCTGTTGGTTCTGTAATGTTGAATGTAATTACCGAATCACAATTGTTTGCATCGCTTAAAGTAAGCGTGTAGGTTCCAGCGAAGAGATTGGTAATCAAATTAGTCCCCTGACCGATAGGACTTCCAGGCCCCCAATTAAAACTATAGGGTGCTGTTCCTCCACTGATATTTAATATTTCAATACTTCCTAAGTTATCTCCAAAACACGGATTATTGATAGTTGAATCAATAAATGTAAAATTGCTCCCGCCAGAGTTTATATCAAAAGATACTACCGTATCACAAAGATTAGCATCTGTTAAAGTTAAAAAGTAAGTGCCTGCATTTAAATTGAAAATAGAATCCGTCCCTTGTCCACTTGGATTTCCAGGCCCCCAATTATAGCTGTAAGGTGGAGTTCCTCCTGTTGAGTTGGCAGCAGAAGCCGAACCATTAGGAGAGATACAATCGGCATCTATTAAGGAAAGAATTGGATTAAGCGTATCTGGTTCAGTTAAAGTTATAGTCTCAATTGCGGAGCATCCATTGTCATCTGTAACGGTTACTGTATATGTTCCAGCAGTTAAATTACTGCGATCTTGTGAAGAGGAAATCGGCGCACTAATAATTTCTATTTCTCTAAAGTTGGGATTTGATCTTTGCCCAGGAGCTGTCATCAGAAATTGAGTAATTCTGAATCTGCTAGCAGACATTCTACCGATAGAAACACGATTGATGCATTGCTGCGGTAAGTTAGAAAAATTACTGTGATTTACCCATGTTGTTCCATCCCATCTTTGAACTAAAGCACCTGTTAAACTACGACCATTCGTTTGACCATGATGAATAATTAATGAATCAAAAGTTTGAGGGCTAGGGAAATCCCACTGAATAAAGTTAGTTCCAATTGAAGAAGTAGGAGGACTTGTAGTAGCAACCCACATTTGCTGGGTTCCACAGGTTCCAAAAGTTAAATCATTTAACGCTGAACATGGACCTGTATTACATGTAGAGGCTGATACAGTAGCCAATGGTGCTATATTCCCAACTGGCCCGCCTATGGTATCACTCCACTCATAAGAATAATTTGGTGTTCCGCCTGTGACACTTATATCAATAGCTCCATCATTACTACCATTACAAGAAGGATTAGTAACTGAATCTACAATAATTGCAATTGCTGAAGGTTCTGTTATGCTGAAAGTCTCAACTTTTGAACAAGCGCGAGAATCAGTTACTGTAATGGTATAAGACCCTGCTGTTAAGTTGGAAAGGTTACTGCTATTCCCACTTCCTGAAAGCGAAGTAGACCAAACAAAACTATATGGAGTGTTCCCTCCGCTAAAACTAGTAGAGATTGCCCCACTTGTATCACCGTTACAAAGCACATTTGTAACATTACTTGTTATTACTAAATCACCTGGTTCTGTTATTGTAATATTATCGGTTGTTGAGCAACCATTTGCATCAGTGACGGTAACTGTGAAAGTCCCAGCAGTTAAATTACTCGCTGTAGCAGTAGTTTGTGCAGCAGGGTCTGACCATAAGTAAGTTAAAGTTCCTGTTCCTCCACTTGCAGTCACAATAGCGGTACCATCATTTGCTCCAAAACAGGTAACATTGGTTGATGAATCAATAGCTGCAATTAAAGCATTTAAAGGCTCAATAATTTCAATACTATCAATCGCTTGACAACCATTCGCATCAGTAGCGGTAACCGTATATGTCCCAGCTATTAAATTCGTTTGTATTGCTCCAGTTCCAGAAGGAGCCCATTGATAAGTAAAACCCCCTGCACCACCAAAAGCAAAGGCAGCCGCATTTCCATTATTTCCTCCATTACAAGTAACATCTGTTCCAATTAGGTTTAAAGCTATTGGTAATGCAGGAGTAATCGTTGAATTACCAACTGTTGTACATCCATTTAAGTCTGTAACTGTAACTGAATAGACACCCGGGTTTAAATTGATAGCTGTTGCAGTAGTTTGTGCACTTGGGTCAGACCACAAAAAAGTGTAAGGAGAAGTTCCTCCCAAAGGATTGGCTGTAATTTCACCATCGCTATTTCCAGCACATTGTTGATTTGTAGCGTTCAAACTTACCGTTAATGCGGCTGGTTCTGAAATGTTAAATGTTTGAGTGCTTGTACAAGTATTTGCATCGGTAACCGTTACAGTATAAGCTCCGGCAGACAAGCCTGAGCGAGTATTTCCTGGAATGCCACCATTCCAATTGTAAGTGTAACCTGGAGTTCCTCCACTTCCTAATACTCGAATAAAACCATCGTTGGCTCCATTACAAGAAATATCTGAAATACTATCTGTTAAAATAACAACTGCTGCTGCTGCATTTAGTGTTGCTTGTGCTGTCTCAGTACATCCATTTACATCCGTAACAGTAACAGTATAAGTCCCTGCTATCAGGTTAGAAGCTGTTGCGGTTGTTTGAGATGCTGGATCAGACCATAAATAAGTTAGTACTCCTGTACCTCCACTAGCAGTGACAGTTGCTGAACCATCAGAACCTCCATTACAAGTGGGATCAACAGTGGTATTTATTGCTGCTGAAATTGCTGTTGGTTCATTTACTGTTGCAGCAATTGTATTGGTGCATGTATTGGCATCTGTAACGGTTACATTGTAAGTGCCAGCAAGTAAATTAGTGGCTGTTGCAGTAGTTTGAGCAGCCGGATCGTCCCATAAAAAGCTGTAGTTAGGTGTTCCACCTGAAACATTTACTGTTACTTCACCAGTATTTGCTCCATTACAGTCAACATCTACAACGGTTGTTGTCAATGTAATTGTACTTGGTTGAGTCAATGTTATTAATTGAACATCATTACACCCATTATCGTCCGTAACTGTGAGTGAGTAATTTCCTCCACTAAGACCAGTAATCGTATTTGTTCCTTGACCGGTTGGATTTCCTGGACCCCATAAAAAAGTATAAGGCAATGTTCCGCCGGTAACGGTAGCAACAATGCTTCCATCATTTACTCCAAAGCAAGAAGGATCTGTTCCGTTCAGACTTGCTACTACTGAAACCGGCTGACTAACAACTGCAGTTTCTGTGACTGTGCAATTATTTGCATCAGTAACAGTAACGGTATAAGTATTTGCAGCAATATTTGCATTTACTCTAGTTGGTATTGCATTTGACCACAAATAAGTATATGGTCCTGTTCCTCCACTAGCTAATGCACTAACATAGCCATCACTTAATCCACTACAGCTTGCATCGCGAATAGAATCAATACTTGCAACAAGTGGAGCAGGTTCTGATAATACAACTGTGAGGCTATTGGTACAGCTATTATCATCGGTTACAGTAATGGTATAAGTTCCAGCAGGAATATTGGTTCTGTCTTCTGTAGTTTCAGAATCATTCCATAAGAAACTATAGGGGGGAGTTCCTCCACTTATATTTAAATCAATATTTCCATCATTCCCTGCATTGCATAAAGGATCATTTTGACTGTTCACACTTATACTAATTGCTGTAGGCTCATTGACTACTATTGATCCTACTGTTGTACAAGTCAAAGCATCTGTAACAGTAATGGTATAGGTTCCTGCAATTAAACCAGTTATAGTAGAACTATTCCCTGAACCACCAACTGAGTTTGACCATAAAAAACCGTAGTTTGGAGTTCCTCCAGAGATACTGGCTGAAACAACCCCGGCAGCTCCTCCATTACAAGTATTGTCAGTGGCAGTTAATGTAATTAAAGTTGCAGGTCGAGAATTAATGGTAATGCTGTTAGATCCTGAACAGCCATTGTCATCAGTTACGGTGACAGTATAAGTTCCTGCAAAAAGATTATTTCTATTTTGATTGGTTGAAGGACCGTCGCTCCATGCAAAAGAATATGGAGGCGTGCCGCCAGTTGGTGTTGTTGTTATACTACCACCCGGAGTTCCAAAACAAGCAACATCACTTTTAGTTAAATTGGCTCCTACTCCAGTTGCTGGTTGACCAATTGAAAAGGTTTCCGAACCTGTACAGCCTTGATCATCGGTAACTGTAACCGTGTAGGTGCCAGCTAATAAATTGTTTTCTGTAGCAGTTGAATTTATACTACTGCTCCATTGGTAGTTGGTGTAAACTCCTGAGCCTCCCGTTGGGTTGGCAACAGCTGAACCATCGCCACCACCAAGGCAGGTAGCATCTGTAGTTGTAACATTAGGTAAAATTGGTCCAGGATTCGAAAGAGTTGTTGTAAATACTTCAGTACATGCATTATTATCTGTAACAGTCACAGTATACGTTCCTGCTAATAAATTGATACGATCTTGAGTAGTTGGAGAGTCATTCCACAAATAAGTATAACCGGGCGTTCCTCCACTAACATCTATGTCGATTGAACCATCAGCGCTACCAACACAAGCAGGGTCAATAACTGCTATGGGAGTTATATTTATTGCAGAAGGTTGTAAAATTTCAATGGAATCAACTGCTGTACAACTCAATGCATCAGTAATGGTAACGGTGTACATGCCTGCTAAGAGGTTACTAATGGTAGTTGAATTTCCTACTCCACTCACAGCATTCGACCATGTAAATGAATAGTTAGGAGTAGCTCCACTAATGCCTACTGTGATGCTTCCTGTATTGTCTCCATTACAAAGTACATCAATTTTTGAGCTCGTTAAAACAAAGTCTGGTCGCTCATTAATAGTATTAGTTGCAGTTACTGAACAACCATTGTCATCAGTTACGGTAACGGTATAAGTACCTGCTGAAAGTCCAGTTCTATTTCTATTGGTAGATGGACCATCACTCCACGCATAGGTGTAGGGTGGAGTTCCTCCTGAACGTGCAGTATTGATTGTTCCTGTGCTTTCCCCAAAACAATCAACATCACTCTTATTATTAATGTTTGCATTTAATACTGTTGGTTCATTAACAGTGAAAGTTTCTGTATTGGTACATCCATCATCGTCTGTTACGGTAACGGTATAGGTTCCTTGACCTAAATTTAGTTCTGTAGCGGTTGTGTTTGCACTGCTGCTCCATTGAAAATTGGTATAAGTTCCTGTACCTCCTGTTGGTGAAGCTGTTGCAGAACCTGTAATGTCCCCGTTACAAAGTACATCTGAAACTAAAACGTTTGGTTGAATTTGGGAAGGTTCATTTAAAACAATGGAATCAACAACCGTACAAAGGTTATTATCTGTTACAGTTACAAAATATTGACCTTGGCATAAATTGTTTGCAGTTGCAGTAGTCTGAGCCAGAGGATCACTCCATAAAAAGGAGTATGGAGCAGTTCCTCCTCCAGTAAAAACAGTAATCCGACCATCACAATCTCCAAAGCAAGTGGGTTGTGTTGGAATTAATAAATTTGATATTTGAAATGGTTCTGAAATTGCAAATTGTGGAGGAGGGAATAATTGAGTGTTATCGCCTAGATCAAAAATTGTTATAGTAAAGTTTCCTGTTCTAAGGTTAAACACAGTATCCCCAACTTGAAAAAATTGTTGAGGGGTTGTATTTATTCTAATAATGTATGGTCCGGTAACTCCTATCGTTTGAATAGAATCAATGACAACAAATCCATCTGTAGCTCCAAAACAACTAGGGTTCCCAAAGCTAATAAAAGCATTCACTACAGCTGACTTTGACTGCAGTGACGATAAACTCAAAAAAACGATAAAAAGAAAAAGCTTGTAAAAACTTTTCATGTAGTAGTAATTAAATTATATTATTGACTCTTCAAAACCCTAAAAAACATCGCTTAAAAGACAATTAATGTCGATTAAAGTTATTTAACAAATGTAGCAAAATAGGTAAATACATTACTCTATTTAATTTCAAATTCTTTTATAGACGAATTTTAATCATAAAAAGTTTCAAAACTGCTGGAAATTTGTAGAATAAAAAATACTGATTTACAGGTATTTTTAGCTAATCGTGTTATAATATTCTTTTTGAATTTCCTCTATTTAGCTATCCAAATTGAAAATTTTTATTGATTGGAAGTTTTTAGCTTTTGCTGTATTATACTAAAAGTTTAGAATACCTAATAGTTCTAGTGCCTTTTGACTTCTATTTATACTATCTAAAAAATGATCTGAAAAACCATCAACTTATTGAAGACCCACTATCAATTTTAGCATCTGGTTGAATAAGGCTCAAGCTTCCATCTGAATTTTCAGCCATTAATACCATTCCTTGAGATTCAATCCCCATAATTTTTCTTGGAGCCAAGTTCACTAAAACCTGTACTTGTTTTCCAATAATGGCTTCGGGTTGATAATATTTAGCAATACCTGAAAGAATTGTGCGAACTTCTGAACCAACATCAATTTTTAATTGCAATAGTTTATTGCTTTTTGCAACTTTTTCAGCAGCAATCACTGTTCCCACTCGTAAATCCATTTTCAAAAAATCATCGAATTGCATGTCAGTTTTAAACTTCGTTTGAGCAGTATTACTTTCCATGGCTGTTTCTTTTAATTTGTTTTTTTGAAATTCTATTTCATTATCTTCAATTTTTTGGAACAAGTGTTCTGCATCTCCAATTGATTGATCTGTCTTTACTAAATCTAAACTTCCTAAGTTCTCCCATGAAAGCGCATCGAGTTTCAATAATTCTACTAATTTCTTGCTGCTATCTGGTAAAAAAGGAGCAAAAGCAATGGCAGCATTTGCTGCAATTTGTAAGCTCAAGTTCAAAATTGGTTCAACCGCAACTGGATTTGTTTTTATCAATTTCCATGGTTCTGTTTCAGCCAAAAACTTATTCCCTAAACGTGCTATGCCCATCGCTTCGTTCTGGGCATCTCTCAATTGCTTTCGATTTAACTTTTCAGTACAGTTTTTTACTAAGGTTTTAAGCTGTTCAACTACATTTTGGTATTCGTTGAATTGTGTATCAACTTTTGGGACTATTCCATTGTAGTATTTGTGAGTCAGCACCACTGCTCGATTAATAAAATTGCCATAAATGGCAACCAATTCATTGTTATTCCTAGCTTGAAAATCTTCCCAAGTAAATTCACTGTCTTTGGTTTCAGGAGCAATGGAACAAAGCACATACCTCAACACATCTTCTTTCCCTTTAAAATCCTGAATAAATTCATGCACCCAAACCGCCCAATTTCTAGATGTAGAAATCTTTTGGCTTTCTAAATTCAAAAATTCATTGGCAAGCACGTTATCGGGCAAGTTAAATCCTTCATGTGCTTTTAATAAAATTGGAAAAATCACACAGTGAAAAACGATGTTGTCTTTCCCAATGAAATGAAGGATTTCAGCTGAATCGCTCTGCCAGTAATCTTTCCAGTCTTCCTCATTTTCATCGCACCAAGCTTTTGTTGCAGAAATATAGCCGATGGGCGCATCTAGCCAAACATACAAAACTTTTCCTTCGGCATTTGGCAATGGTACTTTCACACCCCAATCTAAATCTCGGGTCATCGCTCGGGATTGAAGCCCTCCATCGATCCATGATTTACATTGTCCGATGACATGCTTCCTCCAAGTTTTAGGATCGTGGTGTTGATTTCCATCTAACATTCCAGTTTCTATCCATTCTCTGAGCCAACTTTCGTGCTTTTGCATGGGCAAATACCAATGCGTTGTTTCTTTTAAAACAGGCGATTTTTTACTTAAGGTAGAAATCGGCTGAATCAAATCATTGGGGCTTAGAGCTGAACCACATTTTTCGCATTGATCTCCATAGGCATTTTCGTTTCCACATTTTGGACAGGTTCCCGTAATGTATCGATCAGCTAGAAATTGCTGGTACTCCTCATCGTAAAACTGTTCGTTAGTTTCTTTTGTAAAAACTCCTTTGCCTTCTAGAACCTTAAAAAATTCTTGTGCCGTTTCATGATGGAGTTCATCTGAGGTTCGGTGAAAAACATCGAAGGTGATTCCGAAGTCTTCGAAGGCTTTTTTATTCAACTCATGAAACTCATCGACAATTGCTTTGGGTGTTTTTCCTTCCTTTTTTGCACGCAAAGTAATGGCGGCTCCATGTTCATCTGAGCCGCAAACAAAAAGTACTTTTTCATTTTTTAAGCGCAGGTAACGCACATAAATGTCTGAAGGTAAATAAGCTCCGGCAAGATGTCCAATGTGAATGGGCCCGTTGGCATAAGGAAGTGCAGCTGTGATTAAATGTCGTTTTATTGCGCTCATGAAAGGAAATTTTGAAAGACAAATATAAGCAGTTCAATCCGTGGTAATAGAAAAACCTAAAGTGCTTTTGAAGCACTCTTCCAAAAAATTCTGCCCTTTTTTCTCAGGCGTTTTTTAATGATGACATTTAAGAAAAGTGCCAACAAAATAATGCCTGTTCCTGAATAAAATCCCAAAGACATTTTTTCAGATTCTCCAAAAATAAGCACTGCTAATACAATTCCATAAACTGGTTCTAAATTGATGCTCAAACTCACAGTAAATGGAGTTAATTCTTCCATGACTTTAACACTTGCGACAAATGCAAATGCGGTACAAATAATTCCTAAAATTAAAAGGTAAAAAGCATCGGAGCTGCTCAATTGAAAATCTGGTAAAAGACTAGGGTCTTTTATGAAAAAATAAATGGTGATGCCTATGAATCCTCCAAACAACTCATAAAGTGATATTCTTCCAGAGTCATACTGTTTAATTAATAAGCCATTCAAAACGGTAAATAATGAAGCTAAAAAAGCAGCGATTATTCCCAAAATAAGTCCCCAGCTAACATCTGTTTCAAATTGAAAAATAAAGTACAAACCCAGAAGCACCAATAGTCCTAAAAATAATTCATATAGGTGAATTTTGCGTTTAAAAAACAATGGTTCTAACAGTGAAGTAAATAAAGAAGAAGTTGCCAAAGCCGCTAGGGTAATGGAAACATTGGATTGTTTGATGGCTTCAAAAAAGAAAATCCAGTGGGCAGCGATAATAAATCCTGTAAAAAGGGTTTTAAAAACCCCTTTTTTATTCATGATGAAGGACTTCTTTCTCAGAAGCAGGTAAACTGCTACTGCAAAAGAAGCAATTAGCATTCGGTACCAAACAAGGCTGTCTGATGGAACACTTATCAATTTTCCTAAAATTCCGGTAAAACCAAAAATGAGTACTACAACATGAAGTAGTATGAGGTTTTTGTAATTTGCTATTTGTCCCAAGCTATCCTTATTGAAAGGGCTAAAAATAAGTCAAAATTTCAGCATTATGCTGACTTTGCTTTTTGGTAATAAAATAAAAGTGACTTAATCTTTATTATTTAAGCGATTCAATCACTCCAAAGCATACAGCACTGGTTTGCTCGGGCTTGCATCATTTTCGAAGCTTGCAATTTGAAGGTTAAGGAGGTACAAACCATCTTTTAGTTGCTCGTCCACAAAAATTAACTCCGTAATGGTTCTTTGTAAATTGATAGTTTCTGGAAATTCCCAAAATGCTCGATGTGCAGCTAAAGCTCCTCCATCTTCTTCTCGATCAACAGAGGGCAAATCAATTAAAAAATGTTGAATTCCTTGTTTTACTAATTCAGTCATTGCAAGAGGCTCAACAAATGCAGGATTGGTGTTGGAGTAGTGCTTGCTCAGCTTCTCCTTTGTGTTGGGTAAGGTTCGTATGATAATGGCTTCGGCATCGAGGTGTTTTCTCAGATTTTTAATGTCATTCCAAAAAATAACTGCATCTCCATTTTCTAGTATTTGGGGACTGATAGTAATTACTTCTGCCAAGAAAAAAAACTGATTTAGCACTTGGTTCACTGAAAAAACCTCTTTAGCAATGTGTCCAACACACTCAGTATGTGTTCCATGCCCGTGTGGATTAAACGCAATATCCCTAAAGTTTACACTCCCTCCTTCAGCGACAGAACCTGTAAATTGCTCGGTTCTCACCGGTTCAATTTTAGGAGGGTCAACATACCAAGCAGTGGGGTTGTCGGAAGATGCGCGCATAGTTATCGAGATATCTAATGGCTTTGAAAGATCCGCTTGATAAGATTTGTGAGTATGTTGAAATTGTATTTTCATAAAATAAAAGTAGCATACTTATTCTTTAAAATTAAATACAATTGGAATTTTCATTCTCAAAGCAACATCTCTACCCTGTTGTTGAGCTGGAATCAATTTTGGCAGTCTTTGTACAGCTTTAATAGCAGCTTTGCTCATTGCTTCACTTGTACTTTGCAATACTTTTATCTCTCCAATATTTCCTTCTGAATCTATTACAAAACCAACTTCAGCACCTTGACTCTTTTTAAGCTGTCTTAATTGTGGTGTTACTTTAAAGCTTTTTAAAACTCTTTCGTGCAAATCATTCATGCTGCATGTTTCAAGTTCTTTTCCATACAAGCCGGCACATTTTTTATAATGAGCGAATACTTGAACTGCCTCATAAATTTCAGTTTCATCAGTTAACTCTTCTCCACCCAAAGTAAAAATTGAAGGATCTACTTTAAAAATAGCTTCTGACTTAGCATCAGTTGCATCAATAGTTTCATCAAACTTTTCATCAATTTTTGTATCGGGTAAATCTACTACAGGCACAAAGTCAGTGCTTGGCTTTTTCAGTTTAGGCATTTCTACTTTTTCAGTTCTGTAGGTTATTGGTGGCAGCATTTCTTCACCTTCAAAATATATCTCATCTTCCCAATCTAATACAACGGTGTATCGAACAGTTGTCCATTCAAATGCTGTTAAACTAAGTGCCAGTGCTATTACTAATCCACTTAGAAATCGATTAAAAAAAGAAAAGATTGATTTTTTACTTTGCTTTAACTGGTTCATGGCGATTTGTTTTAGGGGTTTTATGCTAAACGAATTTTGAACTGAGTAAATTGTACTTTGGCTTTTATTTAACTTTTTATATTTTCATAGTTAGTTTTTGATTTGGAAAAAATTAATATGAATACTCGCATATCTACCGAATAATTAAAGTGCTGTTTGAAAATATTGTTTTTTCATGTTCCTTTTTTTGCTTCTCCAAAAAAACGAACCAAAAAAAGGAGACTTTTCCCAAATGAATTCTTCTCAGTCTACGCTATAGCAAAGCCCCACTGAGAAGACCACAATCAAAAAAAGGCGTTCCGCTTCGCTCCTCTGTCTTTCCTTTTTTTGCTTGTTATTCACGGGGAAAAGCATATCAATGCGGGGCATTGATTAAATATTCATTTTCATAACAAGCATTTGTAGAAACTTCTACATCTAATGTTTTATTTACAAATTAGGTATGCTTACGGATATATTTTAGTTTAAAGTAACAAAGACGTAATACAATGAATTACCTCCCTATTTTTACAATGATTAGCTTTGCAAAGTTTTAAAAATTAGTCCATAGGCTATAAAATCTTTCACTTAAAATATGTCGAAGAAAAAAAATCCTCCTGCAAAATCATTACAACAACGAATACTAGAAGTTTTTACTGGACTCCCCACTCGTGCAATGAACTACAAACAGGTGGCATCTAAAATGCAAATTCATCAAACTTCTAAGAAAAAGTTGATTGAAAGAATTTTGTATGAATTGAGTAATAAAGGGAGTTTGGTGGAAGATAAACCAGGGAAATTCAAATTATCTGAATCGCACCGAGAGAAAAATGCTGTAGTTGGGAAAGTAGACATGACGACTTCAGGGACTGCTTATATCGAAGTGGAAGGCATGCCTGAAGACATCTATATCAGTGAACAAAATTTAGGCAATGCACTTCACGGTGATTTGGTAGAAGTTTCAATTATTAAAGTCAAAAACAACGGAAAATCAGTTGGTAAAATAAGCAAAGTGATTGAACGAGCTCAAACAGAATTTGTGGGCATTGTTCAAAAATCTCTGAAATATGCCTTTTTAGTCCCAGATAGCAAACGCATGCCTGTGGATATTTTCATTCCACTCAATAAATTAAACGGTGCTGAAGATGGTGTAAAAGCCATTGCAAGAATGAATGATTGGCCTTCAGATGTAGATAGCCCTTTTGGAGAAATTATTGAAATATTAGGTCAACCAGGTGAAAATGAAACAGAAATGCATTCTATTATGGCTGAGTTTGGTTTGCCTTTTCATTTTCCAAAAGCCATAGAAGAGGAAGCTGAAAAAATTGATGTAGCCATCAAAGACGAAGAAGTTAAAAAAAGAAAGGACATGCGAAAAGTTCGAACTTTTACCATCGACCCCGATGATGCTAAAGATTTCGATGATGCACTTTCCATTCAAAAACTTGCTAATGGCAATTGGGAAATTGGAGTACACATAGCTGATGTGAGCCATTATTTGAAAGAAGGAAGCAATTTGGACAAAGAGGCCTATGATCGAGCTACTTCCGTTTATTTAGTCGACAGAGTAGTGCCAATGCTTCCAGAAGTACTTTCGAATTTTGCTTGCTCACTTAGACCAAACGAAGATAAGTATTGCTTTTCTGCCATCTTTGAAATGGATGATGCTGCTAAATTGCACAAAGAATGGTTTGGGAGAACAGTAATTTGTTCTGATAAACGCTTTGCTTACGAAGATGCTCAAGCAGTGATTGAAAGCGGTGAAGGTGATTTTTCAGAAGAAATTCTTACTTTGAATCGACTTGCACAACAATTGAGAGAAGAGCGCTTTAAAAAAGGTTCCATCGACTTTCATTCTTTAGAAGTTAAATTTAAATTGGATGAAAAAGGGGAACCACTTGGTGTTTTTCTAAAAGAACAAAAAGAGGCGAACAAATTGATTGAAGATTTCATGCTTTTGGCCAACCGAAAAGTGGCAGAGTTTATTGGAAGCAAACAGAAAGCCAAGCCATTTGTCTACCGTATTCACGATAACCCAGATCCTGAGAAACTGCAAATTTTCAGTGAATTTATCAAAAAATTCGGCTATAGAATTGATGTTACTTCACCCAAAGGTATTTCTCAAACGCTGAACAGACTGATGTCAGAAATTGAAGGAAAAGCAGAAGAACAACTGATTTCACAATTGGCCATTCGAACCATGGCAAAAGCTATTTATTCTACAGCAAACCACGGACATTATGGCTTGGGATTTCAATACTATTCCCATTTCACATCTCCCATTCGACGATATCCAGATGTGATGGTGCATCGCTTACTACAGCATTATTTAGATGGTGGAACAGCTGTAAATGCTGAAGAGTTAGAAGAAAAATGCAAGCATTCTTCAGAACAAGAAAAGTTAGCGTCAGATGCTGAGCGCGCTTCAATCAAATTTATGCAAGTAAAATTCATGCAAGACAAAGTGGGAGAAGTTTTTGGAGGAGTTGTTTCTGGAGTTAGTGAATTTGGATTGTTTGTTGAATTGGAAGGAAATAAATGCGAAGGATTAATTCGTATGAAGAATTTAAGCGACGATTTCTATGTTTTCAATCCTGATAATTTTGCTATTGAAGGAAAACGAAGCGGAAAAATCTACCGAATAGGAGATGAACTAACAGTAAAAGTTGCCAAAGCTGATTTATCTAAAAAACAATTGGATTTTGAATTAATGGAAGACTTTGATCTTTAATTCTCGAATTTTTTACACCTAAAATCAATTCTGTAACTAATCAGTGTTTTTTTAACCACATAGTACATAGCTTGTAAAAATTAAAAACATAGAAGCTCCGCTTTACATAAGGATCACTATGTATAAAAGTTCTTTTCTATGAATAACTTTATACCAATGTTATTTATTAAATAGTCTACTATTTAATAAATATTACAGTGGTAAATGCCGATTGAAAAAAATAAATAGAATAATAAGGCTTTAGCCGCAATTAGGCTATATTATTTTTCATTTCGGTATTACTTTTAATTGAATGCAACTATTATACTAGAAACATCGGAGCATTAGCGATTATATAAATCTATGTTTCTATGTGGTTTTAGTTTTAATTATTAGGTAAAGAGTGAAATAGCGAACTGATTAGTTACTCAATTCTTATTTTTGAAAAAAAAACAGCAATGACAAACGAAAAATTTGATTCCCAAAAAGCACCTGAACCTGTTGGTGCCTATCCGCATGCGAGAAGAGTAGGAAACCTTTTATTTTTATCTGGAGTTGGTCCCAGAGAACGAGGGACTAAAAAAATTCCTGGAGTAGAATTGGATGAAAATGGCAACATTCTTTCTTATGATATTGAAAAGCAATGTATTTCAGTTTTTAACAATGTGAAAACTATTGTTGAGGAAGCAGGAGCAAAATGGGAAAATGTAGTAGACGTTACTGTTTTTCTAACCAATATGAAGGCCGACTTTAAGACCTATAATCGTTTGTATGCTGAATTTTTTAAAGACAATCAACCTTGCCGAACGACACTTGAAATTAAAAGCTTGCCCACGCCAATTGCCATTGAATTAAAGGTGATTGCATCTATGGAATAAGTACCTATTTTAAAAAGACACGAATAAAAAAGCGGCGAAATCTTAGTCGATTTCGCCGCTTCTATTTTAGCTTAGTTAAGCTTACTGAACAATGATTTTAGAAGTTTTCACTCCACTTTCACTTTGAATTCTCAAAATGTAAATGTTAGGTGAAAGCTCATTAACGTTGATTACTTGAACTTGCTTAGGCTGAAGCATTTCTTTTACCAACTTTCCACTTATATCATATAACTGAACCATTTCAATGGTTTCATTTTCAATGCTAATAAACACATTGTCTGATGATGGATTTGGATAAATAGAAAGCTTATTAGCAATAGCTCCTTCCAATTCTTGCAATGACACCAAGGTATCGTTTATTTGCCAAATTGAAATTGTATTACTCGCCTCGTTTGCAGCTAAAAGCAATGGTCGGTTAGTAGGACTCTCTGATAAAGGAATAAATACTAATCCCTCAGGAGCTCTGTCTCCATTTCCGGTTGCAGTGTCTCTAGGAATGTTGATGTCAACAAAAGTTGGATTGATAGGATCGGTAACATCGTATACCATTACTCCCCCTACTCTTTCCAATCCAATAAAAGTATATTGTCTTGAATTAAGTTCACCAAGAACTACAGATTCCGGCTCAGGACCTTTATCATCACTTCTAGATTTAACTGATCTTCCACTATTGGAAATATTAAACAGTCTAAAGTATTCAGGGTGATTTCTGATGATGTACTCAAAATCATCACCGCTATCATATACTAAAGATCCAGTATTTCCATTCCAAATAGAGAAAGAACGTGCTCCGTAAATGTAAATCGCTTCATACAAACCATCTTGATTTTCATCTCCATTTTCTAGCGTAACATTGATATCCCCGTAAGCATCAAAAATAGCTTCAGCATTTGGGAAAACAGAAGGGTCTAATTCGATGTCATCTAAACGATCTTCTTCGCTAAATCCATTGTAATCTCTAGAATCACCTTCATTTGCTGAAACAATGTAGTTTATACCACTAACTTGATACGAAGCGATTGCATCAGGCATATAGAACCCTCTAAAAGGAGGATTTGCAATGTGAATTTCGTCAGATCTTCTATCAGAGTCAATGCCATTTCCTGCAATTGAATGGTCTTTCCATCCAAGTGGCAAAATACTTACGATACTATCTCCTGTTAAATCAACCACTACTATTGCATTGTTTTCTTGAGCAATAACGTATGCAGTAGCATTATCTGGACTAACAGTTACGTATTCAGGCTCCATATCTTGAGATACACTTGCATTTGGTCCAAAAATTCTCACTCCCTGTGTTCTTAATTGTTCAATTTGACTATCAAATTGATTGAAATCAAGTAAAGTAACATTCGAATTAGTCAAAGTTGAAAAACCACCACTTACATCAATAATTGCAATGCTACCCTCAGGATCTTGTAAGTAATCATCGCTTGGCTCTCCTTCGCAAGCTACAATAACCTTATTTCCATTCGGAGTAAAAGTTACCATATCTGGTAAAACTCCAACAGTAACACTACTAATGAAAACTCCATTCGTATCATAGAAAGCAACTAACCCATTAGAAGTAGTGTTAGGTCCTTCAATTGCTGCTGCAACTACTCCATTGCTAACAACCAAACTATTAATTGATCCTAAGCTTGAAATATCAATGGAATCAATTTTTGTAATGTTCAATGGGTCTGAAAAATCGAGAATTTCAAAACGGTCATTAGAAGCGTTGGTAACAAACAAGCGTTGAGAAGTTGGGTCGTAATCTAGAATTTCAGTACTTCCTGAATTTACTAGTCCTGTATAACTGTTGATCAAATTTAATTTGATGCTTTCAGAGGCAGTTGGTCCAACATTTTCATTGTCTCTTATAAAAGTTAAGAAATATCCTCTAGTGTCAAAATCCACTTTGTAAGCACTCGTGTCGGTTTTGACCGCTAAAAAGACTATTTCATCATTTTCTGAAGCATTGTCATCAACAATAGAAAGGTTCAAATTAAATGACCCAACTGTATTTGCAAATGCCGTATCTGACAAATTAGTAATCGTATAATCTTGTGTATCAGCAGTACTAATTGCTAAGGTTTCAAATTCTATTACTTGATTAACCGCAGTTGGGTTGTTGTAGTTTACTTGAATTGTAATAGTTCCTGCATTCTCTAATACTGAAATTCGCTCTTCATCAAACTCAACAGTAGTTACAATTACCTCATCGGCTCTTTCAGACAAGTTTTGAATTCTCAAATCATCTTCAATATCAGTATCCACATCGCTAAACACTTCAATGTCTAACATGTACTCAGCCAATGCATCTTGCTCAGTACCAGCTGATGCAAAAGTCGCATCATTAACTGTGAAAGTAGTTGTATCTAAATCGATTCTGCTTCCTGAAAAAGATGGGAAAGGATAACTATCTCCGCCATCAGCAAGAAAGCTTAAAGTAACCACTTTTATAATTCTGTTAGCGTTTCCTTGTAACAAACCATTTCTAACCAATGTGTCTGTATAAACCCCATTTTCATCCATAACAACCATGGTTCTAATTCTAGAACCTGCTGTTAAACTTGGATCAAAGCTAAATGAAACACCGCCAACTTGAGCAAATTGCCCAGGAGTAACTCCAACTGCAGTAGCAGCAACTCCATGCTCGATAACTTGCTTTAATTCTGCGGCAGTTAAGTCTAAAATCGATAAACTGTTGTTAAACCTCAAGGAGTTTTCAATGTCTAACTGACTTATATCACCTTCTTCTTTTCCTGTTAAAGAATTGGCTTGTGGCGGAAGAAAATCATAAACCCCTGGAGAAGTTTCTACCACTTCACCAATTGCTGCTCTAATTCCTCCACCGTTTTTAATTGAAACTTGAACAGTAGGTTCAATTTGTTTTGAGTACCATAAATTAGCATCAGCAGTAAGGTTTCCAAAATTTGTTTCTTCAGTTCTTACAAATAGTCTTTCTCCATTTAAGTAAACTTCTGTCTTTCCAAAAATGTTACCATCTTTAACAGTAACAACTCCGCTTACTGCAGAAGTTAAACTATCTACTAAAGCAGCTTTTCCGTTGGGATCAGCAAATGCACTGTTAACAGACCCCCAAGTGCTAGATACCATTGCAGAATCGGTAACATATGGTCCGCTAACAGACGGGTTGATTGAAGTAGGAATAATTTTTCCAGCAGCGTCAAAATCAACTACTAAACGACCCACATAACTGTATTCTCCATTTGTACTAACGATTAATGCAGTATCTCCATCAGCGTTTGTAGTTACAATTGGGTAAGGTCGAATTGCGACATCACCTGATCTTAAACGATTTGCAGGATTAGCTAAAATTGCATCATTTCCTCCTGCAATAACAATATCAACTCCATTTAATAAACCTATCAATTGTTCTTCAAGGCTTAATTGTTGTAAATGTGAAACAAGTACAATTTTATTAATGTTCTCTACAGTTATTAAAGAATCAATCCAAGGTTGAATAATGGCAGCTAAAGCTACCATGTTATTTGAATCTGGGCCAATTACTGTTACTTCTTCAGGAGAAGAAATTGAAGCTAAAATTTGAGTTGTTGCTCCAACTATTCCGATTTTTTCACCACCTCTTACAATGTAAGTAACAGGTGCAATTTTTGGAATATTTGCATTTCCTGTAGTTGACTCAGCAGGACCAGATTGAAAAGCCGTGTTTTCTAAAATAGCAGAAGTATATAAATTGCCTAAATCTCCATTCGCAGAAAAATCTAAATTGGCGCTCAAATAAGGGAATTGTGCTCCAACCCATCTGTCAGAAGCAGGCCCATTTGGTGAACGAAAATCTTCTTCAATAATTTGTTCAACAGGATCAGTTCCTGCATCAAATTCATGGTTTCCAAAAGCAGAAGCATCAAATCCAATTACATTCATAATTGAAACATCGACTCTTCCAGGAGCTTCTCTTAAACCGCTATAAGTTGTTACTCCAAAATGACGGTTGTATACATTATTAAATACACCACCTGTCCTAAATGTTGCTAAATCTCCTGCAGCATTAAAGAATGGCCCTGGAATATAGTTGTCACCAGCAGAAATAGTAATTGAATTCGTAACCTCATCTTCTAAAGTATCTACAATTGCTGCAAAGAATTTAGCTCTATTAATAGCATCTAACCCTCCTTCAAGATCTGAAGCATGTAAAAGTTGGAAAGTATAGTTAACTGAAGGTGCAGGAACTCCTGCTATTCTTACGTTATCAATAGCAGCTTCTTCATCACCTGCGTCTAGTCTCATAGAGATTCGAACATCTAAAGAATCCCCTGTTCCTGAAATTGGCCATGAAAAATCGGTAAAAGTTCCATTTAATCTAACTCCGTCACCATAGCCATCGTTATTAGTGTCTTCTGCAAACTGACCGTTAAATCCTGTTGCACTTGTAGTAGCAGAATCGGCTCTAAATCTTCCAATTACTACCCATGACCCATTGTCAATTTTCACTTCAACAGCAATTGAATCTCCTGCTTCATCGATGTCAATATTAGTTCCTGAAGCAAAAGCAGCTGTAAATTGTAAGTTCGTCTGACCTGAAATGTCAATGTTGTCAATGTATACAACACCGACAGATGTCGTTAAAACCCCATCAATGTCTTCACCAGCAATGAAAAAGTTGCCATCAAACCCGGTATAGTTAAAGACCTCTTGAGCCGGAGCATTCGCAGAATCCGTTCGATCAAAAAAGTCTTGTGTACTTGTTCCAACTCCGTTTCCATTTGGGAAACTATAGCCAGAAGTAGTTTCAAATGACTGCGTGTAAAAAGTGGTCTGCCCCACTACAGTCAATGAAATAAAACTCATCACTAATAAGTATAATTTTTTCATTTTTATTTAGTTTTATTGTTATGATTATGAGCGTACAAATAACCATTGAAAATGCATCCTTTTAATAAATTAAAACTTATTGAATAGTTACTGTTTTGTGATTTTAATGTTAAAAAAAATGCCATTATTAAGTTTAGTTTAACACAATTAAAAATTCTGTATTAATGTTGATTTTAAACACATTATTTATACTAAGTCACCTTGAGAACTACCCTACTAATCATAACTAGTCTTTTTATTTTTCAATGCGCTGCACAAAGCTGGTTTCAACTAGGAGATTTTCCCGGTATAGAACGCGATGATGGTACAAGTTTTACAATTGGCGATACAACTTACTGCGGAACAGGAGTAGTTCCGTTTTACACACTCCGAGATTTTTATGCATTGAATATGCAAAATGATACTTGGTTGACAGTTGCTCCACTTCCTCAAGGTCAACAGCGACAATATGCAAGTGGTTTTGCCTCTAAAACACATGGCTATATGTTAGCAGGTATTAGCGACACTGAATTTCTAAACGATTTGTGGGAATATGATCCAAAAACAAACCAATGGTCAGCAAAAACTGCTTTGCCCTCAACTGAGCGAGGAGGTGCGGCCTCATTTGTAATCGACAACATCGCTTACATTATTGGTGGTAAAACAGATAGCCTTGCGGCTATCTCAGAAGTTTGGGCTTACGACATTTCATTGGATCAATGGGAGCAAAAAAACGACTTCCCCTTTGGAGCAAGATGGCGATCTGGAGCCACTGCAAGTCAAGACAAAGGCTACCTCATTTTTGGTTTAGATGACAGCCTAAACTACCACTCCGAACTTTATGAATATACCCCACAAAACGACACGTGGGTAAAAATTTCCGAATTTCCTGAAAAGGTTCGAAACTACACTCCCTTGCATTTTATAGACAATGAGCTCTTCTTCATTGGCGGCATGGATAGTCTTGGAAACTATTACAATGAAACCTGGTCGTATGAAATACAGACTGACTTATGGATAAAACTAGTCTCCATTCCCTCTCAAGGAAGAAGGGCTGGGATGAGTTTTCACACTGAAAATGCCCTTTATTATACAACAGGATTAACTCCAAATGGACGAATCACAGAAACTTGGAAATTGGAAAATCCGACTTCTATTGAAGAAAATCAATTGGGTTCGTCCTTTAAAATTTATCCCAATCCTTCAAGTGAAACAATTACGCTTGAAGTTCCTCTGTTTTCTTCCATAAGTCAGTTCTATTATTCTTTTTATGACAGCAAAGGAATGCTAATTCAAAAAGCGGCTATTCAATTATTAAAGACAAGCGTAGATATAAGTTCTCTGCCTGCTGGATTGTATTTTGTGTTATTGAACAGCGAAAATGAGCGTGCTGTGAAGAAGGTTGTGAAACCTTAGGTTCTTATATTGAAATGTAAACACTCCTCCTTTTTTTATCCTTAACTTCATTCTGTATTTATTGGTTAACTCATGCAAAAACTCAACTTTTTTAAACATAACTCTCATAAGAACATCATCCTTTTAAAAATCTTTTTAACTATTATATTTGGCATGAATCTGGGTTAGTTTTAAATAAATTCATCCAACAAAAATTTTATTTCTTATAAAAATTGTAATTTGTTATTTACATTTGGTTAAAATAATCCTATGAAAATTAGAAAAGCCTTACTTTTTTTGATGAGTTCCCTCCTTTTAGTTGGTTGCGGAAATTACAAAACCAAAACTTCAGAAATTAAGACAACTGTTATGGCAGAAGGTCCATTTTTTGAAGGTTCGAATAGTCTAATCGGTGAAGTACAATTGAATTACTCTGAATTTTTAGAGGATAAAGAATTTAATAAGGTTGCCGAAGTTACCATCAATCAAATTACTGTTGAGTTAGAAGACAATCAAGAGCTAAGCCTAGAACAATTTTCAAGTGCTGCTATCCAGTTGGTGAGTGATAATAGTCCAATGACGAGTATTGCCATTATGAATCCTATTAAGATTAATGATAATAAACTACAATTAACTGTTAGTAATGAAGCAAAAGTCACTTCCTTTTTTCAGGAAGAAAAATTCTCATTGTTGCTCGATTTAGATTTTAAAGAAGATAGCTATGCTGAGGAATTGAAAGCTACAATTAAAATAAATTTATCCATTGAATATAAATAATTTACCCCTATGAAAAAATTAATTACAGCACTAAGTTTTTTACTAATTATCTTAGTATCGGCTAATTTAAACGCACAAGATAATGGAGATAAATTATTGGGAGTTTGGGAACCAAGTCATGGAAAAGCCAAGGTGAAAATTGAAAAAATTGGCAGTAAGTACTACGGCAAAATAGTTTGGTTGAGAATTCCAAATGATCCTGAAACCAATGCTCCTAAAGTAGATAAAAACAACCCTGATGAAAAAATGCGTTCTACTCCTTTAAGAGGTTATAGAATATTGAAGGATTTTGAATACACTGGTGAAAATGAGTGGACAAAGGGAACGATTTACGATCCAGAAAATGGAAATACTTATAGTTGTACCATAAAAATGACAGATGAAAATACTCTAGATATCAGGGGATATATTGGTATTTCAGCATTGGGAAGAACAGATATCTGGAAACGATTAAAAATGCCTTCAAAAAAATAATTAACTTCTATCCAACAAATAAGTGATGCAAAAAATACTACGCAGAGTAATCCCGTTATTTATGTGCTTTATTTCAGTTGCTGCTTTTGCACAAGTAGACTCAACGGCTACTGAAGAGGAAGAAGATTACAGTATCTACGATGACTTAGACTTTGTTGATGAAGGAGCCAAGCGCTTTGCCTCAGCGAAAATTAATGGAATCAGCCCTCAGAAATTAATCACCTTCGGTTATGACTATCAAGGAAGCTTTGATATGACCGCCGGAGCTTTTGGCACTTATACTGAGCAAACTGCTCGAGTTCGTTCTACTCAGGGATTTCGAGCAGAAGCAAATATTCCAGTTATTTCAAAAAATAGCTTGATTGTTCAAGTTGGAGGTCGTTTATGGGACATAAATTACGATTTTGAGAACCCTGAAACATTTACCAATCCAATGCTTCAGACTTTAGCTGCAAATGATTTAGCTGCTGTGGGATTAAATACTACCATCTTTAAACCACTGAATGAAACAGATTTCTTATTAGTTCAAGTTGATGCGGGTATGAATGGCGACTTTGCCTTTGATGCGTTTCAATCGCTCAAATACAATCGTTATTCTGTAGCTGCATTGTGGGGAAAACGACCAAGTGATTATAAGCAATGGGCAGTGGGGATTTCCAGAACCTACAGAGCAGGAGAATTGAACTACATTCCTGTTTTGATGTACAATTGGACCTCGGTAAATAATAAGTGGGGAACGGAAATGCTTCTTCCTGCAAGAGGTCATGTTAGGTATACAGTGAATCCCAGAAGCATGCTGTTTGCCGGGTTTGAATTAGAAGGAAATAGTTTTAGAATCGGAAATCAAGGTGCTGCGCTTCAAGACCCACAGTTTAACGACTTAGAAATACGCCGAAGTGAATTGCGTTTCAGATTGATGTATGAGCGACAGCTTAGCGGATTTATTTGGCTTTCTGCACAAGCAGGGTATCGATATAACTATTCTTACAATGTTGACCAAGTAGAAGATGGCAAAGAATTTTATCGTGGCTTCTTTGGGGACCAACCTTTTGCAATAGAAAATACTTTAACGAATCCGCTCTATTTTAATGTGAGCATCAATTTGGTTAGTCCGTAGGCATAATTAAGAATAGACGAGTAATGCCTGTTGAAAAGAACTTTACCTTCTTAAGATTTCCCTCCATGTCAGATATGCTAGTTTTGTTTTGCCGTTTTCTTCCAAAATGCCTGTGTCTTTCCACAAACTTCCCAAGTCTTTAAGCTCCGGAGGGAAGGTTTGCCATAGCTCATCATAATCGCGGTGTGCCCACCAAATCACGAATTCATAATCTTGGCGATAGGCATTGATCAATAAACTACTCAAATACTGATTTTGCTCTACTTCACTGGAAGGAATATTCAAACTCAAGCCCGGAACAATCAAATCTTCTGCAAGGTGAGTGGTTTCAACAAAACCGATAGAAAGTTGTGTTTGTTGATGCAAAAAGTCAAAAGCTTGTTGAAAATCTGCCGAATCGTTCAAGCCTTTGAAAAAAGGATAAAAACTAATGGCTGCAAAATCCATATGATCATTCAAGTAAGATCTCAAGTCCGTTAAATAATTTAAGCTATCATTGACTGGAGTGTTGTACCAATTGTGTAAAGTTACCGACTCTGAAATCGGGAGCTCAGGATAATTTTGACGCAAACTATCCCGAACTTTATTCATGAGTTTTTTATACTGCGACCATTTATTGGGTGTATTAATTCGCAATTCATTCACTTCTATGGCAGCCACCAAATAGTCGGGTTGTAGCTCTTGGATTATATATTCTAGGTGTTTATAATACGCTATTCGAATGGAATTTTGGTTGATGGAATCATAATCCGGTACACTGTCGTTGTAATCTAGTGCGAGGTCACTCCTGCCACTGTTTAATAAACTCACTGACACTATCAACTGACGATTGGACAACTTTCGACTTTTTCTGCCTTGGATGTTGTTAACAAAAGCTTGCGGCAGGGCGGTTCCATTGATCCACGCCGACCAAGGAATACGGTCGTCGATGTGCTCTGAATAGATATCCGTGTGATTATTGATAAATTCATAGGTGCTGTCTTGGTCGTTTAAGTCAGGGCCATAAGGCCAAGTACTGAAGCCCATATTAAAGTTTCGACTGTTGATTTCTTTTAAAATTAAGGGAGCGACTTGGGGGTCAACCAAGTTGTTGTGCCCTTGCGGTTTTTCATCTTCCTCTTTTTTACACGAACTAAGAAGTCCAATAGCAAAAAGGAAAAATACCGCAAAGAATAACGGTTGCTTTTTCATGCACTAAAGGTATATCAATTTTTTTAAATATATAAGTAGGTGTAAATCCCACTCCAAAGCTCAACTGTTTAAAAAATGAAAGTCATTTTAATCAGTTGCTCAAGAAGCAAGAAGTCTTCAAGAGAAAGGCTAAATTTTGTTTATTAAAATCGTGTAAGCATTATTACCACTGGTTAAGCTTTTAGTTTCTATTGATATAGAATACCCATTGTAAGTATATCTATAACCTAAAACATCATCTCGATTATATTTTTCAATAAAACTTTCAATTTCTAATTCTTCTTTAAAGTTTAGAAGGGTCTTGAATTTTGTTTTGACTTTTAGTAAAGATCTGCCCCAACATGCCTTTTTCAGTAGATAAACTACGCAGCAATCGGCAGTAGAAAGATTCTAATTCTGCTCCTCTTTTACTTGAAAGTGTTTCCCAATCGCAAGTTTCTGAATCTGCAATTTCATTTCCATCCACATCTTTTAGCTTTGGAAAAATTAGGCCTTTGCTGTAGGGTGGTTTATTCAACTCATCTGCCATTTTAAGGAATAGCAAATAAGTAATTTGTTTTAGGTAATCACCATAACCTACCCCGTCATCGCGCAATACGCCTGCAAGGTTCCAAATCTTTGATATAATACTTGAGTCTGTCATAATTTGTGATTTTCAATAAACCAATTTATATATTCTGCCAATTTAGTTCCCAAATAATAAGGCAAATTCAATAGCAAATAAGCTTTTTTATTTGTGGGTGTTAGATGTTGCTCTATTTTAAATTCGCCGGCATACAAACGAACAGCGTAAGGGTGTTCACATTGTTCTATAAACTGATGCAATGATTTTAGCTTGCCTTCTTTCCCAGACTTTATTTCAATGGGAATAATTTTATCCTTAGCCTGAACAATTAAATCAACCTCTGAGGAGGATTGTGCTTTTTCCCTAACCCAAAAATTAGGGTTTTTATGTTGTATTGTATTTAAGGATATTAATTCTTGTATAATTAAATGAGGAATCACAGCTCCTTTGTAAGCTGAATTTAAATCATCTAAAGCCAACATATTGGCTTGTATCTTTAATTCATGATTCACTAAGCCAGTATCTAGAAATTGTAATCGAGGCGATTTTTTTAAATCACTTTGAATCGGTGGGCTCGTGTTGGTGGAAGGGTAAATCAACTGAATAATGCGTGCATCATTTAGGTTGCGCATGGCTTCTCCCACCTCTCGAGATTTATAATTGGAGTTCCCAAAATTTTGAAACTTAATGCGCTGATCTAAATACAAATGAGCCGTATTCATAATGTGCTTAATTACTCGGGCATCTGTGGTATTTTGAGCATATTTTTCTACATCTTCTTTATAAGTTGCCCAAATACTTTCATAAACCAGCCCTAAATCAGCCAAACTATTTGTTTCTAAATAGGTTTTTACCACCTCAGGCATTCCTCCAATAACGGCATATTCATGAAACAACTCTTTTAATATGGGTTGCGCATAAGGCTCGACAGGTAATTTATTAATCTCTTCTACTGC
This sequence comes from uncultured Flavobacteriales bacterium, assembly GCA_963973975.1. Taxonomy (GTDB): domain Bacteria; phylum Bacteroidota; class Bacteroidia; order Flavobacteriales_E; family Vicingaceae; genus UBA1494_A. The sequence continues at coordinate 83,966 of CAXBCF010000009.1, read as the reverse complement.
TCTGGGATGTTGCTTTGCTTCTAAATATTCTAAAAAATTGAGCGGTTGTAGGTATAAATAGTTGATTCGACCGACTGGAAAATTTTTTACTTTACGAATGACATGCTCCAGTAAAGAACCTGCTGCGATTAAATGCAATTCGGGCACATCTTCATAAAAATAGCGCAACAAGGCAATGGCCGTTGGCGACTCTTGTATCTCATCTATAAATAAAAGGGTATCTGCCTTTTGAGCAGAAGGAATACCATGAGTAGCAAATAGCGCTTCTACGATGGTTTTTGCATCGGTAAAATCAGTGAAATAGCGTAAATCAGCCGCTCGCTCTAAATTGAGTGTTATAGTATAGGTATAGCTTTTGGCAAAATAATTAACGAGTGTAGTTTTACCAACTTGCCTTGCTCCTCTTAACAACAAGGGTTTACGATTGCTACTTTCTTTCCACTCTAATAGATTTTTATAAGCATGCCGTTTGAAGCTCATGAAATGTTTAATGTATTTTATGTAACAGAATAAGGGTAAAAATAAGATTTATTTGTAACAAAATAAGGGTTAAAATAAACTTTATTTGTAACAAAATAAGGGTAAATTATTAATTAAGCTATACAGCCACAAGAAGTTCAATTTTGAAAACGATAATTAAGTCTGTCGTAAAATTAATCTGTTTGTGTTCCAAATATGGACTAATTTGGGTCACAAATGATTTTGTGTACCATGTGTGGGTTATAAAGTTTAAGTCAAGTTTTTAATTCTGTTTCTATTTTTTCTTATCCTTAGTTTGGTGATTTTTCTCCTTTTTAATGCGGGCCAACAAAACACTCGCCGGTTCATAATCTGCTGCTGCATTGCTTTTGGCTATTTCTTCTTTTGAAAGCAAACTACTTTCAAAGGCTTCATTAGTAAAAGAAAGTATATCTTCTGAATCATCTAGAATTGACCCTGCTGATTCTAGCGACCAATTATCAATAATACATTTCGAAATTCGATTGTTCATGAAGCTTAGTTATTCCCCTTCAAAAAAATCGTTATCAATTTCTTTTACTTCATAGGTAGTTTTTACTTGCACACCAACATTGTACTGGTGCATTAAATCTACTAGCTTATTGCCATCAATTAAAATTATTGAATGATGTGCTTCTCTTGCTTTTTTGATGGCAGATGTATCAAAAGATGATGTTGTAATAAAAACACCTTTGCTTGTATCGCCACTCATGGCTCCAATGAAATTCCGTATTTCCCTCTCTCTTACCTTGTTTTCATTGTAGCGTTTAGCTTGGGTGTAGATTTTTTCTAAGCCTAATTTATCTTCATTAATTATACCATCAATTCCTCCATCGCCAGACTTGGAAGTCTCGATAAAATCACCATAACCCATTTTCTTTAGAAGGATTAGAATGACCTTCTCAAAATAATAGGGGTCAATTTCTTTTAATCGTTCAAGTAATTCAGCTTTTAACTCAGTTTCAATAGTAGAAAATCCAGAATCAATTAAGTCTTGGGGAGAGGCATTGTCAATATTAGAAACATCCAATTCGTTATCTCTTTCCTTTTTGCTTTCTACAGCAGAGCGATGCGCTATATAATCTTTATCACTCTTTAGCTCTTGAATAGTCAAGCTTCCCTTTGCTAAAGCTAGCTTGCCTTTATCTGTTATTTCAACTTTTCCTCTTTCCGGGTATTTGACAAACTTAGCTAGCTTTAAATAGGACTTCCCCCATAGTATCCTATCAATAAGCACATTAGCACCGGTACTTGTTTTCTTTTTAAGTAGCTCTTCAGGCAGCTTAGAATAGTAGTTATCTCTCACTTTTACAGCAAGCTCTCTACTGTCAAGAACCCCAGTTTTATTAAGTATTTCTAATACTGGTATAAATGCTTCGTGGTATTTAGGTAGCTCCATTAAAGTTTTGGGTATTTAGTTGCACAAGTTCCTCACAAAAAAAGAGAAAGTCAATACCTAGAATTCGGTATTTTTAGCAAGCGCTTCTTCTTCGTATTTAATGAGGTTATTTACGATCTTGTCCAGTTTACTTCGCTTTTGGATTCATAGCTCAAGCCATCTTCTTTTAATTTTAAGAGGTTTTCTTTGGAAGTATTGTCTACTTGAGCACTTCTGGTTCTAAGCGGTAGCAGTCCTAAAGAAAAGTAGTAAGAGGCATATTCCCTCAATTTTAGTAAATTCGCGCCCTGTTTTAGCAGCCTATCTAGAAACGTTATCGAATGAGTAAGTACAAAGAATACAAGCAGTTGGATTTGCCAAATGTGGCAGATGAAGTTTTAGCCTTTTGGGAAAAAGAACACATCTTCGAGCAAAGTATTAGTAGTCGCGAAGGCAAAGCTCCTTTTGTATTTTATGAGGGTCCTCCTTCCGCTAATGGTTTACCGGGAATTCACCACGTGATGGCGCGTGCTATCAAAGATATTTTTTGTCGCTACAAAACCCAAAAAGGCTTTCAAGTGAAGCGAAAAGCTGGTTGGGATACTCACGGTTTACCGGTGGAATTGGGTGTTGAAAAAGAGTTGGGCATCACCAAGGAAGACATAGGAAAAAGCATTTCGGTAGAAGAATACAATCAAAAATGCCGCGAAGCTGTAATGCGCTACACCGATGTTTGGAACAAACTCACCCAAAAAATGGGCTATTGGGTAGACATGGATGACCCTTACGTGACTTACGAAAACAAATACATAGAAACAGTTTGGTACTTGCTAAAAAAGCTCTACGATAAGGGTTTGATATACAAAGGCTACACCATTCAGCCTTATTCTCCCGCTGCGGGAACGGGTTTGAGTACGCACGAATTGAATCAACCTGGCTGTTACCGCGATGTAAAAGATACCTCAGCTACCGCCATGTTTAAGGTGGTAAAAAATGAGGAGTCTGAATTTTTGTTCAATGATTTGCATGGAGATTTATTCCTCATTGCATGGACTACCACCCCTTGGACTTTGCCGTCGAATACTGCTTTAGGCATTGGCGAAAAAATTGATTACGTGAAAGTGAAAACCTTCAACAAATACACTCACGAGCCAATCACTGTTATTTTGGCGAAAGACTTATTGGGAAAATGGTTTAATACCAAAAACGCTGAACTTAGTCTTGCTGATTACAAACAAGACGGCAAAAACATTCCTTTTGAAATAATAGCTGAATATAAAGGAAATCAATTGGAAGGCCTACGCTACGAACAATTATTACCTTATAAAAACCCTGAAGGTGGAGATGCATTTCGAGTAATTTTAGGTGACTTTGTCACCACGGAAGACGGCACCGGAATTGTTCACTTGGCGCCCTCTTATGGAGCCGACGATTTTCGAGTGACCAAAGCCAACGGCATTGGTTCTTTGCACTTGGTAGACAATCAAGGGCGTTTTACAGAAGAGGTGACTGACTTTGCTGGCATGTACGTGAAAAACGATTATTATCCTGATGGAGAAGCTCCTGAAAAGTCGGTGGATGTAGAGATTTCAATTAAATTGAAGGAAGAAAATCGCGCTTTTGATGTGCAGAAGTACGAACACAGTTACCCACATTGTTGGAGAACCGATAAACCAGTGCTTTATTTCCCTTTGGATTCTTGGTTTATCAAAACCACAGCCGTAAAAGATCAATTAATCGACAACAACAATACCATCAACTGGAAACCTGAAAGCACAGGAAAAGGACGATTTGGCAATTGGTTGGAAAACTTACAAGATTGGAACTTATCTCGTTCGCGTTATTGGGGAATCCCCATTCCTATTTGGACTTCTGAAGACCGAGAAGAGCAAATTTGCATCGGTTCTGCAGAACAACTAAAAGCAGAATGTGATAAAGCCGTTGAAAAAGGCTTCATGAGCAAAAATCCTTTAGGTGATTTTGAACCAGGTAACATGGCGGATTCGAATTACCATACCTTCGATTTTCACCGCCCTTTTGTAGATGAAATTGTTTTGGTTTCTCCAAGCGGAAAACCAATGAAAAGAGAAATGGACTTAATCGACGTTTGGTTTGATTCAGGGTCTATGCCTTATGCACAATGGCATTACCCTTTCGAAAACAAGGAACTAATTGACGAGAAAAAATTCTATCCAGCAGATTTTATCGCCGAAGGAGTCGATCAAACCCGCGGTTGGTTTTTTACTTTACATGCCATCGCAACCTTGTGTTTTGATTCTGTTGCTTACAAAAATGTGGTTTCTAATGGTTTGGTGCTCGATAAAAACGGACAAAAAATGTCCAAACGTTTAGGCAATGCGGTAGATCCATTTGAAACTTTGAAAAAATACGGTCCAGATGCTACGCGCTGGTACTTGGTAACCAATGCGCAACCTTGGGATAATTTAAAGTTTGACGAGGAAGGTATTGCTGAAGTTCAACGCAAATTCTTCGGTACACTTTACAATACCTATAACTTTTTTGCACTCTATGCCAACATCGACGGCTTTAAATTTGAAGAGCCACACGTCCCCTACGAGAAAAAGCCTGAAATCGACCGTTGGGTGCTTTCAAAATTGAATTCATTGGTAAAAGAAGTAGATGCGAGTTTTGCAGATTTTGAACCAACCAGAGCAGGGCGGGCTATTCAAGAGTTTACCACCGATCATTTGAGCAATTGGTACGTAAGACTTTGCAGGAGGCGTTTTTGGAAAGGGGAATATTCAGAAGATAAAATTTCTGCGTATCAAACTTTGTACACTTGCTTGCTAACCATCGCTAAACTTTCTGCTCCAATCGCTCCTTTCTATATGGATCGTCTTTTTAAAGATTTGAACGATATATCAGGTAAAGAAACAACTACCTCTGTTCACCTCTCCGACTTTGGCAAGCTCAAAGAAAAGTACATTGACAAAGATTTAGAAGAGCGAATGGATATTGCACAGAAATTATCGTCCATGGTTTTGGCAATTCGAAAAAAAGAATCGTTAAAAGTGCGTCAACCACTTCAAAAAATGATGGTGCCGATTTTAGATCCAAAATTTAGAAGACAATTAGAAGAAGTGGAAGCCTTGATTCTTTCAGAAGTGAATGTGAAAGAATTGGAGTATTTAGAAGAAACTTCTGGCGTTTTAGTAAAACAAATAAAGCCTGATTTTAAGAAATTGGGGCCAAAATTTGGAAAAGAAATGAAGGCTGTTGCCACTGCTATTCAGCAATTTTCTCAAGAAGAAATTGTGCAGTTAGAACGAAACGGGAAGACTGAAATTACTGTTGAGGGTAACACCCTTAGCATTGATTTAAGTGATGTGGAAATCTCTTCAAAAGACATACCGGGATGGTTGGTAGCATCTGAAGGAAAATACACCGTAGCCTTAGACATAACACTTAGTGAAGAACTTAAAGAAGAAGGAATTGCCAGAGAAATGGTGAATAAAATTCAAAACCTTAGAAAAGACGAAGGTTTTGAAGTGACAGATAAAATTATAATTTCTTTACATTCTAATCAACAAATTGAACAAGCTATCAATAATAATAAAGATTATATTTGTTCCGAAACATTGGCCCTTGAACTCAATTTTGTCGAGGACTTAAATGGAAGCAATCACAGTGTAGAAATTGACCAAAATTCAAGAGTTTACATAGCTTTGAAGGTGGTAAAAAATTAAAATAAGATGGAAGAAAAAGCAAGATATTCAGACGCAGACTTAGCAGAATTTAGAACGCTGATTAACGAAAAGTTAACAGAGGCTAAAACTGATTTGGAAGGATTGAGAAACACCCTTTCTTATAAAGATGATAATGGTACAGAAGACACTTCCCCTTCCTTTAAAATGATGGAAGATGGATCAGAAACTTTATCCAGAGAAGAAGTCTCTCAATTGGCAATCCGACAAGAAAAATTCATCACGCATTTACAAAATGCATTGACAAGAATTAGCAATAAAACCTACGGTATTTGCAGAGTGACAGGAAAGTTAATTCCTAAAGAACGCTTAAGAGCAGTGCCTCACGCAACCTTATCAATTGAAGCCAAAGAGGCTCAAGGTTAATTAATTTCAAAATTTATGAAGCTTTTTGCTTCCTCTTCCCGCCTTGCATTATTGGTAATTGGTATCGTTCTGATTTTAGATCAAGCTTCTAAAATTTGGGTAAAAACCAACATGCAACTTTCTGAAGAAATTCCAGTTTTAGGCGATTGGTTCATTATCCATTTCACCGAAAATAATGGAATGGCATTTGGGATAGAATTTGCCGGTGAATATGGCAAATTGTTTCTAACTCTTTTCCGAATTGTTGCCGTTAGCCTAATTGGAATTTATTTGTTTAGAATGCCCAAAAAAGGAGCTTCAAAAGGCCTTATGGTGAGCGGAGCTTTGATTTTTGCAGGTGCTTTAGGAAACATTATCGATAGCGTATTTTATGGCGTATTTTTCAATGATAGCTACTTTCAGTTAGCTACTTTTTTACCTGAAGAAGGCGGTTATTCCAAATTATTGTTCGGAAAAGTGGTCGACATGCTTTATTTCCCGCTTTACGAAGGATTTTTACCGCATTGGATGCCTTTTTGGGGCGGTGATTATTTTATCTTTTTTCGCCCAGTTTTCAACCTTGCAGATTCTGCTATAACCATTGGAGTAACTTCAATCTTACTCTTTCACAGAAGTTTTTTTAAGGATTAATCTATTGCTCCTGCAGCAATTGATTGGTCAAACGCAGCAATTCAATTTCAGCTGTTTTAATGGTGTATTTCAAGGCAACCAATCTTTCTTGAGCTGCAAAGGTGCTGAATTGAACTTCCCTTAATTCTAGCGCAGAAATACCACCTTGCTTAAAACTTTCCATGGAAAATTTTAAATTCCTTTCAGCTAGTTCTACATTCTTTTCTTCAAAAACTACGCGGCTTTTATTGACTTGAAAAAGCTCTAAATTATACAATAATTGTTCTTTGGTTGTAGCATATTCTTGCTCATAGCGCAACTTGCTCTGCTCTATCCGAACTTTATTTTGCTGCTCTTTTCGGTTTTTTTCATTGCCATTAAATAGTGGCATAATCACAGAAGCGCCATAAATAAATCCTGTAGCTTGGTTGAAACGCACAAATCCTGCTTCAGACTCAGATTGATTGTAGTTGTACCTGCCATCTAAGGAAACTTTTGGCAAACGATCAGCAAAACTTTCTTTTCGTTCCAAAATGGCAATGCTCCGCTGCTTTTCTATTGTATTCAAATTGGGATTGTTTTCCATTTCTTGAAGCAACTTTTCTTTTTCATAGGTAGTATTGATCACAATGCTATCATTTATTTCAAACTCACTATCCAATTCTCTTCCCAACAATCGGTTCAAAGCTAGTTTAGCTTGCTTTACTCGCACTTCTTGATCGAAAAGAGTTGAGCGAATGGCATTGGCATCCACTTCTGCTTGAAGCTGCTCCAATTCTGATGCTGCACCTATGCTGTATTTTGTTTTACTTAATTCCGTTCTAGCAGTTGCGACTTCTAATTGTTGCTCCAACAATTTATAAGTTTGAACTTCAGCTACAATGCCATAATAAGTCATCATGATTTCCGCAAGTGTATTGTTTACACTCGACTTTACTCCCAAAGCAGAAATCAGCTCTAACTCTTCCAACTTATTTTTGGTAATGAACATTTTTGTACCATCAAAAATCATCCATCTCACTTGAAGGCCTAAGTTCAAATTTGAAGACAAAGCGCCATCCTGTTGAACATCAGAACCATCTGCAAAATTCAATTCAGTATTTTCAACTGATTCACTGTAAGTTCCATCTGCATCTAAACTTGGCAAAAACCCTGCTGTACCAATTTGATTTTCCAATTCAGATATCTTCAACTCCTCTTTGGCAACTAAAATGGAATAGTTGTTCTGTAATCCAATATTCAATGCTTCTTCCAAGCTTAAAACTTGCTGAGCTTGCAAGTTGAACTGAAAGCAAAACAGGCAACAATGTATCAAAAAAATGGAACTATACTTCTTCATTTCGCTTTGATTTTTGTTTTGCAGAAATTAGAGAATACACTGAAGGAATGATGTACAAGGTTAAAATTGACCCAAAAACAAGTCCGCCGATTACTGCTAATCCCATTGAAACACGACTTTGAGATCCGGCACCCAAAGCCAAAGCAATTGGCAAAGTTCCCAAAATTGTAGAAAGTGACGTCATTAAAATTGGTCGAAAACGCGCTTCAGAAGCATCAATAATTGAATTTAAACGAGATACTCCTTCTTCCTTTTTCTGGTTCGCAAACTCTACCATTAAAATTCCATTTTTTGTTACCAATCCAATCAGCATTATCATCCCAATTTGGCTGAAAATATTGAGTGTTTCTCCAAAGGCAAACAGCGTAACCAAAGCACCTGCAAGTGCTAAAGGAACCGTAAACATTATAATTAAAGGATCCCTAAAACTTTCAAACTGTGCCGCCAAAACCAAATAGATTAAAACCAATGCCAAGAAAAACGCAAAGTAAATGGAAGAGGAGCTTTCTTGAAATTCTTTGGAAGTTCCATCAAGAGAGGTGGTGAATGTATCATCCAACACTTCTTTCGCTATTCGATCCATTTCTTTAATTCCAGTGCCAATAGTATTACCTTCTGTTAAACCTGCCGCAATTGTTGCTGAAACGTATCGATTGTAGCGGTAAAGTTGAGGAGGTGTGCTCATTTCTTCAAGACTTACTAAATTGTCTAAAGGAATCATCTGATTGTCTTTATTGCGAACGTAAATTCCTGTTAAATCTGATGGCTCGTTGCGGTACTGTCTTTCCAACTGACCAATTACTTGGTATTGTTTTCCATTCATAATAAAGAAATCAAATCGCTGTCCGCTTAATGAAAGCTGAAGTGTTTGAGCAATATCCAAAACTGTAACGCCCATTAGTATTGCTTTTTCACGATTAATTGTGACCTTCAACTCAGGCTTGTTGAATTTTAAATTTAAATCGGTGATAGCAAAAACATTGCTTTCTGCAGCAGCTGACATAAATTTTGGTAAAACCTCTTTTAACTTTTCTAAATTGGTAGTTTGCACAACATACTGAACGGGTAAGCCTCCTCTGTTATCTCCAATAGTTTGTTCTTGCGAAACAAAATCTCTCGCAGCAGGCAATTCTTTCAATTTTTCATTCAACAGGTTGGCAATTTCTTGCTGGCTTCTTTCCCGTTGATCTGCTTTGGTAATTCGCAATCGAACAAAGCCCGAATTAACAGAAGATGCCGCTCCAAATCCTGGAGATGTTACACTGATTACCCCATCCCTTTCTGGAACTTCTTTTTTGACTAAATCAACTAACTCATCCATGTAAACAGCCATAAAATCATAGGTTGAACCCTCTGGTGCTGTACTGAAAATACGCATCCCTCCCCTATCTTCCAAAGGTGCTAATTCAGAATTTAGCTGACTTCCAAAAAAGTAAATGGCTCCAAAAGAAACTAAAATGAAAAAAATTGCTACCCAAGGGCTTTTCATAAAAGCAACTAGTGAGCGCTTGTAACCTCGAGTTAAGTTTTCGTAGAATTTCTCTGTTCGAACATAAAATTTCGTTCGCTTTTTTTGCTTTTTAAGAATGTTGCCAGCTAACATTGGCGTTAAAGTCAAAGCGACAAAAGAGGAAATTACGACTGCCCCTGCGATTACAATTCCAAATTCACGAAAAAGCCTTCCGGTAACTCCTTGTAGAAAAATAACCGGCATAAAAACCGCTACCAAGGCCAAGGTTGTAGCAATTACTGCAAAGAAAATTTCAGCAACCCCTTCTTTTGCAGCTTGAAAAGAAGGCATTCCATTTTCGATTTTACTGTAGATGTTTTCCAAAACTACAATGGCATCATCTACAACTAAGCCAATTGCCAAAACAATTCCCAACAAGGTGAGCACATTGATTGAAAAGCCTGCAACATACATGATGAAAAAAGAACCAATCAAAGCAATCGGAATAACTGTAATGGGAATAATGGTTGATCGCCAATCTCTAAGGAAAATAAAGATGACTAAAATCACCATCACAAAAGCAATGTAGATGGTTTGTTCAACCTCACTTATAGAATCTCGAATAAAGTCTGTAGTATCAAAGCCAATTCCAATTTTTATGTCTGAAGGAAGGTCTTTTTTAATCAATTCCAAACGACGGTAAAACTCATCAGCTATTTCAATGTGGTTTGAGTTGGGTAATGGAACAATCGCATTTCCAACCATCGGAATTCCATCTCTTTTTAAGCTGGTTCGTTCATTTTCAGGACCAAGTGTAGCATATCCAATTTCTTGAAATCGAATTAGTTGCCCATCTTGTTCTTTAATCACCAATTGATTAAAATCTTCAACAGTTTCTAAACGACCAATTGTGCGAACGCTTAATTCAACGCTAGAACCTTCAATAGAACCACTCGGCAACTCAATGTTTTGGTTAAGCAATGCATTTCTTACATCCAAAGGAGTAATGGAAAGTGCCGCCATTTTATTAGGATCAATCCACATTCTCATGGAGTATTTCTTTTCTCCCCAAATTCTAATTTCACTGACACCAGGAATTGTTTGAAGGCGCTCTTTAAAATCACGCTCAGCAATTTCTGTCAATTCTAACAAATCGCGCTGATCAGATTGTATGTTTAGAAAAATAATGGGATTGGCATCTGCATCTGCTTTAGCCACAATGGGAGGATCCGCATCTTCTGGCAAATCTCTAACTGCCCTAGAAACTTTATCTCTAACATCATTGGCGGCATTGTCTAAATCAGAACTCAAATCAAACTCAACAGTAATCGTGCTTCGACCATCTCTGCTTACTGAGGACAAGGTTCTAATTCCTGCAATTCCGTTAATCGACTCTTCTAAAGGCTCGGTAATTTGTGTTTCAATGATGTCAGCATTGGCTCCAACATAATTAGTGGTAACTGTAATTTTAGGAGGATCAACACTTGGATACTCACGAACACCAAGATAATTAAAGCCAATTCCCCCCAATAAGAGGATGACCAAACTGAAAACAGTTGCTAAAACAGGACGGCGAATACTGATGGATGACAAACTCATTCTGCAGCTTGACTTTTAGGATTTACCCTTATATCCATTCGAATTTGCAACAATGAACCGTCTCTAATTTGTAAAAGTCCTGAGGTAACTACAGTGTCACCTTTTTGCAATCCTTCTAATATTTGAATGTGATTGGCTTTTCGAACACCAGTGACTACTTCTTGCTTCTTGGCTTTCTTATTTTCAACCAAATAAACAAATTTTCCTTCCATCTCAGGCACAATGGCTTGTGTTGGAATACTGATTGCATTTTCATAATGTTTCAATTCGCAATAAACGGTCACAAATGCACCTGATTTTAAAGTACCGTCAGTATTGGAGTATATTGCTTTTAGGTGAAATGAACGGGAATTTACATCAATTGCTGGGTCTATGGCATAAATAACAGCACGCTTCATACTGCTGTTTGAACCACTATTAAATTCAATGGTATCTCCAATTTTCACAGCTTGTAAGTATTTTTCAGGTAATGAAAATTCAATTTTTAAACTAGCTCCATCAACCAAATTGGTAAACGAAGTTCCAGCAGCCAAATAATCGCCCTGACTCACCGACCTTAAACCAATGATCCCATCAAAAGGAGCATAAACTTTTGTTTTTGCCAATTCAGCTTCAATCATTTGATAATTAGCCGAAAGCTCTTTCATGTTCGCTTCTCTTTCTTCCAATAATTCGCGACTAATTCCTTCGGCTTCAAGGAGTTTTTGAGCTCTTTCGAATTGCTTTTTTGACAAGTCTTTTCTAGCTCTAGCTTCCTCTAAATCTGCTGATAAATCGTTGTTCCTAAGTTCTAATAACAAGTTTCCTTGTTTTACTTTTTGTCCTTCTTTAAAGGAAATTTTCTTGATAATTCCACCAATATCAGCACTTAATTGAGTTGATTCATTTGCTGCTAAAGTTCCTGTAGATTGTATTTTTTCATTTAGAATTCCCTCTTCTACCACAATAACTTCTACCAAAGTAGTCGATTTCTGAACATCATTGGAAGTTTGTTTTTCTGAACTATCGCATGCTAACAAAAAGAGTAGCGCAACAAAGTAGACAGATAATTGAGTTAATTTCATAAAATTAAATAAAAAAGCAAAATTAGGCAAATAGATGTAGCTACATTTATTTGTTAAGTTAGTTTAAGAGACAATCACAGTTCTAGCTTTGTTCAATTTGATTATTCTTCCTAAGAATGTGATTCGTGAAATTATTTTCTTCCAGACATTTTTCGAATTAATTTTAAGTTAACCACAATCCTCTTTTGATTCATTAACTTCGCCTTTACAAATCATATTTTTTTATGCCAAAGCTGGTCCTAGAGTTAACAGAAGATTTTGACTTTGATTTAATAGGCATTTGCAGCCATATAAAAGATTATCGATTAGTTTGGGAATTAAATCAAGTATTGGAAATTGATCTTTGCAAGGATGCTAATTATGAAATAAAGCGAAAAGATCAATTTCAATCGCACGCTTTCTTTCATTTTTGTGATGAAGAAAACTTGGTTGATTTTTATTTAATCTCCAACAGGAGTGAGAATGGAATTCTAATCCCAGAAGAAAAAAAATGCGATTACCTTTTTTTGATTAAAGGTAATTTATCTGATGACTACAAACCCATGGTAGTTAAAAAGATTGCTGAAATTAAAAATGTACTCGCTACTTATGAAATTGAAGTTGAAGCGCTAAAATCAAAGGAAAACCTCGTTTTCTAGCTGATTTAAAAAATAAAAAACTATTAAGAGAAAATGAAAACCAATAAAAAAACAAAAATTGTTGCCACTGTAGGTCCGGCGACTTCCTCCAAAAAAATGCTTGAAAAAATCATTGACGAAGGAGTTAATGTAATCCGGATTAATTTCTCTCATGGCAAGCATGAGGATCATATAAAAGTGGTCAAATTGGTTAGAGAAATCAACCAAGAGCAGCAAATTCATACAGCCATTTTAGCCGACTTACAAGGTCCAAAAATTCGAATTGGAGAAATCGAAGGGGAAACTGTAAATGTTGAAGAAAATGACTTAATTGAATTGACCAACGAAGAATTAGTTGGCAATGCAAAGAAAGCCTATATCAGTTACCAGCAATTTGCGAAAGATGTGAAAGTGGGTGAAAAGATTTTGATTGATGATGGGAAATTAGCCCTAGAAATCATCAAAACAGATCGGAAATCTGCTGTTACTGCAAAATTTTTAAACAGCGGAATACTCTCTTCCAACAAAGGAGTTAACCTACCCGATACAAAAATTTCGCTGCCAAGTTTAACCGAAAAAGATCAAAAAGATTTAGCGCTTGCTCTCAAGTTAGATGTTGAATGGATTGGTTTGTCCTTTGTTCGCTCTGCAAAGGACATTATTGAACTAAAGGACCTCATTAAAAAAGAGGGAAATAACTCCAGAGTAATCGCTAAAATCGAAAAACCTGAAGCCATTGCTGACATTGATGAAATCATTGAAAAAACTGACGGTATTATGGTTGCCAGAGGCGATTTAGGTGTTGAAATACCGATGGAGCAAGTTCCACTCTTGCAAAAAGAAATTGTAAAAAAGTGCCTAAAAGCAGCCAAACCGGTGATTATTGCCACTCAAATGATGGAAAGCATGATCACGAACATCAGTCCAACAAGGGCTGAAGTAAACGATGTCGCCAATGCAGTACTTGATGGCGCAGATGCAGTTATGTTAAGCGCTGAAACTTCTGTAGGAAAATATCCGGTTGAAGTGATAAAAGCCATGAGCAAGATCATAGAGCAAATCGAAAAAACCGAATCAATTTACCACAGAGAATTTCCACCAGAATTGCTGAATGAAGATCGTTTTATTTCTGATTCGGTTTGTTACAATGCATGTAGGTTGTCGCATAGAGTTGATGCTGCTGCCATAGTCAGCATGACTCACTCTGGTTATACTGCTGCAAAAATTTCCAGTTTTCGACCGAAAGCAGGAATATTTGCTTTCACAGGCAACCATTCTCTTTTAAATAAATTGAGTTTGGTTTGGGGAGTAAAGGGATTTTACTACGACAAATTTGTGAGTACCGATCATACCATTGCTGACATTAAGTACTTGCTGAAAAAGAAAAACCACGTTGTCAATAAAGACCTAATTATCAACATTGCGAGTATGCCTATTAACGAAAAAGGCCAATCGAATATGTTGAAATTGAGTTATGTGGAATGATTTTGTTTTTGTAATAATTTCATTCATCAAATTGATAAAAATGATTACAAATGTTAGCCTATTGAATAGATCATTTTTGTTTTTGCTCTTACTTTTAAGTTTTTACTCTTGCTACCATTTAAAACCTGAAGCACCTGAAAGAAGTGAGTTAGACTCCCTTATGGTAGTTCCAGAATCTGAACTAAATATTCCTTTAAACTTCGAGGTATCTAATCTTCAAGAATGGATCAACAAAAAAATTGCGGGCAATTTTATCCAAAAAGGGTTTAAGGTAAATAACAAAAAAGACAGCCTCTACCTTTCAGTTGAGAAGATTGCTCCCATTCAACTTAAGTGGAAAAATGGAGTCATGTATTTTCAATTTCCCCTAAAACTTAGGGGAACTTATTTTAAAACCTTTGGAAACATCACACTGAGCAATCCCAATCCTCTGGAAACACAATTGACTTTAAAAATGAATTCTGCACTTTCAATTGATAAAAATTGGAACATCCTCTCACAATCAACACTTCAATCTATTGAATGGCACACAGAGCCTGAAATTAACGTTGGTCCTTTAAAAATTAACCTGAAAGATGCTTTAGAAGACCTTGTTTACGGTGAAGAAGATACACTCACTCAACTTTTAGATAAAACCGTTTACGATCAAATTAATTTCAAAAAAACCATTGAAAAAGTCTGGAACGATATTCAAAAACCAATTTTAGTTTCAAAAGAAAATCCCGAAATATATTTAAAAAACAGAGCGATAAGATTAGAAGGAGATTTACTTAAAAACACAGAAGATACTATCGTCTTAGACCTAAGTCTGTTTTCAAACGCCTGCATGACTTTGGATGAAAAACTATTGCCAACGGCAAATACAGACCTCTCAATTCTACAACCAAAGTCAGATGATAATGATGAATTCAAGCTTTCAATTCACGGTCAACTTCCTTATGATAAAATCAATTTGGAATTGAATGCCCTTTTGAAAGACAAGAAAATTGATGTGAAAGGCTACGAAACTACACTCAAAAAAATAGAAATCTATGGCTCTGGACAAAGTTTGGTCGTAATGATTGATGCTGTTGGCGATTTAAAAGGAAAACTCTATGCCTTGGGAGAATTGGCATATAATGCTGAAAAACAGCTTTTTTCAATAGAAAATTTTCGTTACGACATTGACACTGAAGACCAGTTGATAAAAACTGCACACCATTTTTTGAAAGATGAAATTCTAATTGAAGTGAATCAATACCTCAGCTTTGATGTGAGTCCTTATTTAGAAAATCTACCTGAACTGCTCTCAGATGCAATTGAAAAAGGCAAGTCAGGTGAAACTATCAACCTGAATATTGAAAAATTAGATGTGGTGAGTTGGAGGCATTTAATTACTGGTAGCAACTTGCAGTTTGTTGTTGATGTAACAGGAAAAGCAAGCATTGAAATTAAGCATCTAAAAAAAGGAAAAACGCTTAAAATAGCATCTTAAGTTCAACTTATACAATTGGGAGTGACATATTGCAAAAAAATTAACCCCTCTTTTAAAAGAATTTAGAAGAACATAGAAAAGAGAGAAGAAACTAGAAATGTGAAACATTTTTTTCATCTTTTACCCTTCATCTTTTTCTTAAAAAAAATCTAAGGTCTAAAGTCTAATTTACAGATTAGTAATTTAAAAACGTTTGTGCTAAATTTCATTTTAACTTTTCCCAGCTATTTCGAATTACTTGAATATAACTAATTTGGCCTTTCTAAAATTTACATCACATGAAAATTAACATTCCCTTATTAAAAGAAATTTGTGAAATTGCTGGAGCTCCAGGATACGAGCAACGTATTAGAGAATTGGTGATTCGAGAAATCACCCCCTTGGTTGACGAAGTAAAAGTTAACAACATGGGGAATGTTTATGCCATCAAAAAAGGAAAGGAAAAAAAGCGCGTGATGGTGGGAGCTCACATGGATGAAATTGGGTTTATTGTTACGCATATTGATGATCAGGGATTTGTTCGCTTTCACACCTTGGGTGGTTTTGATCCCAAAACACTTACTGCACAACGAGTAATTATTCATGGAAAAGAAGATTTGATTGGTGTTATGGGCAGCAAACCCATTCATGTGATGACACAAGAAGAGAAAAATAAAAATCCTAAAACAACTGATTATTTCATCGACTTAGGTCGCTCGAAAAAAGAGGTTGAAAAATACATTAGCGTTGGAGATCCAATTACCAGAAAAAGTGAATTGATTGAAATGTGAGATTGTGTGAATTGCAAATCAATCGACAACCGTGTTTCAGTTTTCATATTGATTGAAAGCCTAAAGCAATTAAAAGGAAAAGAAGTTCCTTATGACATCTACGGCGTTTTTACTGTTCAAGAAGAAGTAGGCCTTCGCGGAGCTAATGTTTCTTCACTCGATATTCAACCTGATTTTGGATTTGGATTAGATACTACAATCGCCTATGATTTGCCTGGAGCTCAAGCCCATGAACAAATCACTAAATTGGGAAAAGGAACAGCCATAAAAATTATGGATGCCTCTACTCTCTGCGATTACAGAATGATTGCTTACATGAAAAAAGTAGCTGATGCAAAAAAAATTCCTTGGCAACCCGAAATTTTACCTGCCGGTGGAACAGATACAGCAGGAATTCAGCGAATGAATTCAGGTGGAGCAATTTCTGGAGCCATATCAATTCCTACGAGACATTTGCACCAAGTAATAGAAATGGCGCATAAATCAGACATACAGAATTCAATCGATTTGTTAAGTGCTTGCTTACAAGAACTCGACACTTACAATTGGAAGTTTTAAATAGCAAATCATTGTTATCCAATAAAAACAATATATTAATCTAATATTACAAAATTCTGTGATTTAATTGCTTGATTTTAAATTATTTTTTTAAAATCAAACTATTTCAATTGGCCTATTTAAATCAATGGGGGGCTTTTTAAAAATGTATATTTTTCATTTTTTTCGCCGTGAAAAAAACGTAATCGAAGATTCACGAACACAAGTCAATAAATAAGAAGTGAGCTAAACAAAAAAAACTCGTCCTTTGAATTTTTATTTTTTCCAAATTTTATAAATCCTAAGTTCAGCCGAGTGATCTTCCATCACAGATGGAAGCTTCTCGGTTTCTCTAAGAATTTATTTCATTTTCCAAAAAACAAATTCTAGGGACAACTTAAAAATCAACATTCGTTTTTTAAAAATATTTTTTTTTCTGACACTTGTGATAGCGAATTAAAACGCCGATTTAAACTGGTCTAAAAATTCCTTATCGTTTTCTGAATACAATCGAAGGTCGTTGACATTGTATTTTAATTGAGTAATGCGCTCAACACCCATTCCGAAAGCAAATCCCGAGTACTCTTTGGAATCTATGCCGCAATTTTCTAAAACATTTGGATCTACCATTCCGCAACCGAGAATTTCTAAATAGCCGGTGTATTTACAAACATTGCAGCCTTTTCCAGAACAAATACTGCAAGAAACATCCATTTCAGCGCTAGGTTCTGTAAACGGAAAATAGGAAGGACGAAGTCTAATTTCAGTAGCTTCTCCGAACATTTCTTTAGCAAAATACAATAGGGTTTGTTTTAAATCTGCAAATGAAACATCTTTATCGATGTAAAGACCTTCGACTTGGTGAAAAAAACAATGCGCTCGAGCTGAAATTGCTTCGTTTCTATAAACTCTTCCTGGAGAAATAGTTCTAATTGGCGGTGTAGAATTTTCCATCACTCGAACTTGCACAGAGCTAGTGTGTGTACGAAGAGCGATATCTGGGTCTTTTGCCACAAAAAAAGTGTCTTGCATGTCTCTAGCAGGATGCTCAGGTGGAAAGTTCAGCGCAGAAAAGTTATGCCAATCATCTTCTATTTCAGGACCTTCAGAAATATTGTAACCAATTCGATTAAAAATTTCAATGATTTCATTCTTGACAATGGAAATCGGATGCCTACTTCCAATTTCTTGAAGGTTGGTAGGTTTACTGTAATCTTCCAAATCTTTTTTTACCTCAGCTCCTTTACCAACACTTGATTTTAGCTCGTTAATTTTCTCTTCAGCTTGCTTTTTCAGTTGATTCAAGACCACTCCAAATTCTTTCTTTTCAGCAGCTGGAACTTCCTTAAAAGCTGCAAAAAGTTGCTTCAATGCTCCCTTGCTTCCGAGCATTTTAATCCGAAAGTTTTCAATTTCCTGAGCATTGTCAGACGAGAATGCTTCAACTTCTTTTAATAGGTCTTTTGCCTTGTTCAACATCACTTTACTATTTTCATTTTAATTATGTACACATTCTCCAATGGTCGGTCAGCAGGACTAGTGGGCATTTCAGCAATTGTTTCAACAATGTTCATCCCTTCGATTACCTCACCAAATACGGTGTATTGTCCGTCTAAATGAGGTGCGCCTCCAATTGTTTCATACGCTTTCAGCTCCTCTTCGGAATAGTTCTTTCCTCTTTTTTCTTCAAAACGCTCCATGTATTTTCTGGGGTAAGTTCTTCCTTGAACAATGTAAAATTGAGAACCTGAACTTCTTCTAGTCGGATTTAGATCATCTCCTAATCTGGCAGCAGCTAACACTCCTTTTTTATGTATAAAATTGGGAGCTAATTCAGCTTCTAAGGTATAACCTGGCCCACCGCCCCCAAAATTGGAATTGTTGGATGTTACTTTCGCATTTGGATCTCCAACTTGAATCATAAAGTCCTTGATTACTCTGTGAAACATTAAGCTATCGTAAAAATTCTTATTCACTAATTTTATAAAGTTGTCTCTGTGAATCGGTGTTTCCTCATACAATTGAACGACAATTTTTCCCTTATTGGTAAATAACTCTACCCGAGTCTGAGAAACACAAATTGTGGCAAGAAAAATACTGACTAACCCAAAAAAAATCTGCTTATTCAAAATATATTTACCTTTGTACGTTACGACACTAATAATTTTAGACAAAAGTATGAAAAAATTGAGCCTCCTATTTTCCTGTGCTTTATTGTTATTACTCACCCCTTCTTGCAAAAATGAAGTAGAGCCTGAGGTAGTTTTAACTGTTAGAAACACTCAAGGAGAACCTGTAAGAGCAACTGTTATCTCTTCAGTTGAAAGGTCTAATGCCGGTGTGATCAACGAAGCAATTATTGATACCGTTAGAGCAGATCAATTTGGAAAAGCATTTTTCAAATTTAAAAATACTGTTTTGGTTGATTTTTATGTCCTTAGAGCTGGTAATAGAGTTGATTCTGTCAGCGTTTTAGCTGAAACCCAACGCCTAAAGAGAAATGAGGAAAATATTTACGAAAGAAATCTTACTCTTAAATAGATCCTTCTAGGTACTCAACTATTCCTTGTTTGATTAATTGTTCTTGCTCTAAAGTAGTTAATTGAGGTAATTCTTTTTCGGCTTTCCAATGTGGCCAACCGTCTTGATCTCTTCCGACGTAACTATAATATCCATAAGGTTCTAACAAAGCACAAACAGCAATGTGCATCACATCTACCTTTTGATCCTTGCTTAATTTTTCGATTGTTTGACCTAACTCTTGAAGCCCAACAACAAAAAGAATTGCTTGCACGTCGGGCTTTTCCCCAAAACGATGATTGAGCTTTTGCATCAAATCATCCCACTTTTTTTGAAACTCAATTTCCATAAAAAGCAAAATTAAGTATAGTTTAGCGGTGTTTTTACAATGGAGAAAATTGACTTTATAATCGCGATTCCTTTAATCTGGGGATTAATCATAGGATTCAAAAAGGGCTTAGTTTTAGAATTGGCTTCTTTTGCAGCTTTAATTCTAGGTGTATTGGGCGCTTTGAGCTTTTCAGATTTCGTTGGCGAGAAACTAAGTGCCATTATATCCATATCGCCAGAGTATTTCGGGTTAGCTAGCTTTTTCACAACATTTGTGCTGATTGTTGTTGGTGTGTTTCTATTGGCAAGAATTATTGATAAATCGTTAAAATTAATCGCATTAGGAATGGTTAACAGAATTTTAGGCGCCCTTTTTGGCCTTTTAAAATACGCGCTAATTACTAGTTTTGCACTCTATTTTTTCAATTTCTTAAATCAAAAATTAGAGTTTGTTTCAAATGATTATCAAGAAAAATCGCTGCTTTATAAACCTGTGATGCTTCTAAAAGCTCCTTTTTCTAGTTTTCTAGAAGAGTTAGAATTTAATGAGTTAGAAGAAAAAGCGAACGAAGCCAAGGAGTTTATCCTTGAATCGCCTTAATACCCGGCAGTGTTTTTCCTTCCAAGTATTCCAACAAAGCTCCTCCTCCTGTTGAAATATAACTTACTTTTTCTCCCAAGTTAAATTGATGAATTGCAGCGGCAGAATCTCCCCCTCCAATCAATGAATAAGCTCCATTTTCTGTTGCTTCAACAATTGCTTCAGCAACTCCCTTAGTTCCTTTTTCGAAATTACTCATCTCAAAAACACCCATTGGGCCATTCCATAAAATGGTTTTTGACTTTTTTATCAACTCGCTAAATTCATTGATCGCTTTGGGGCCAATATCCAAGCCCATCCAACCTTCAGAAATAGTTAAATTCTTAGCAACATTGAGGTTCGCTTCATTGCTAAAAGAATCTGCGATAATTGAATCTTCTGGCAATAACAATTGAACATTTTTTTCTTTCGCTAAGTCTAAAATGGTTTTAGCTAAACTCACTTTGTCTTCCTCAACAAGGGAATTTCCGACATTACCTCCCAATGCTTTGAAAAAAGTATAGCTCATCCCTCCACCAATAATTAAATGGTCGACCTTATCAAGCATTTTTTCAATTAATAAAATCTTATCCGAGATTTTTGCTCCACCCATAATAGCAGTAAATGGACGCGCATTGTTTTCAATAACTCTACTAACTGCTTCTAATTCTTGCTCAATAAGCTTTCCAAACATTTTATTTTCATCATCAAAAAAAGAAGCAACAATTGTGGTAGAAGCATGCGCACGGTGAGCAGTTCCAAACGCATCATTTACAAATACATCTCCTAAGTCTGCCAATCTTTTTGAAAAATGAGGATCCCCTGCTTCCTCCTCTCTGTAAAATCTCAAATTTTCAAGCAAAAGCACTTCTCCAGCTTGTAGTTCTTTAGCAGCTTTTTCTACTTTCTCTCCAATGCAATCATCCATAAAAGTGACCTTACATGCCAAGTGATTATTTAAATTTTCAAGCGTGTGTTTCAACGAATATTTCTCACTTTTTTCTCCTTTTGGCCGACCGAGGTGCGACATTAAAATCACAGCACCACCCTGATTTAAAATGCTTTTAATTGTTGGTATAGCTGCTTTAATTCTACTGTCATCCGTTATTTCAAATTGCTCATTTAAAGGCACATTAAAATCAACTCGTATTAAAGCCTTCTTTCCCTTGAAATTATAATCACTTAGTACCGCCATCTTAATTTTCAGATTGAATTATGTTTAAAAGATGTCAAATTTACTCCAAACATTTGAAAGCTAAAATTGCAAACCGCTTCAATATTTTGAACTAATTTTGAAACATGCAATTCAAAGAGATCGTTGGTCAGGAATACCTGAAAAATAAATTAATCGGCACTGTTAGAGAACAACGAATCAGTCATGCTCAGCTTTTTTTAGGGAAATTGGGCTATGGAAGTTTACCCTTGGCTTTAGCTTATGCTCAATACATAAATTGCTTAGATCCTCAAGAAAAAGATTCTTGTGGAACTTGCTCCTCATGTATTAAAATAAATAACCTTGCTCACCCCGACTTGCATTTTTCTTTCCCAGTGAGCACCAACAAAAGCATTACTAAAAATCCAATTTGTAATGATTTTGCGAAAGAATGGAGAGAAATCAGTTTAGATAATCCCTATTTTGACCTGCATCAATGGCAAGAAAAAATTGACATTGATAATAAACAGAGCATTATTAATGTGAATGAAAGTCAGGAGATTATTAAAAAACTCAGCTTAAAAAGCTATGAAGGGAAATATAAAATTTTGATTATTTGGAAGGCAGAATTGTTAAATAATCAAGCTGCCAATAAATTGTTGAAGCTAATTGAAGAACCAACGGCAAAAACTATTTTATTGCTGCTAGCGGAAGAAGAAGAAAAACTTTTAAAAACCATTACTTCCAGAACTCAGCTTATTAAAATTACCGCCATTGAATCGTCAAAAATTCAATCAGCATTAACTCAAAGATATGCTACCGATCAAGAAAAATCGACAAACGTTGCACTTCTTTCAGAAGGAGATTGGATCAATGCGATTCAGCGTTTAGAAAAGGCAGATGAGGATGAGCAATTTTTTGATCTTTTTAAAAAATGGATGAGAGCTTGTTATGAAGCTGATGTTGTGAAAATAATTAATTGGGTAGAAGAAATTTCTACCAAAGAAATGGGTCGAGAAAACCAAAAACGTTTTTTGGAATTTGCCATTGAATTAATGCGCGAAGCGACCATGAAAAATTACACAAAAGGGCTACTAAGCCGATTGGGAGGAAAAGAAGAGAAGTTTTTAAACAACTTTGCTCCTTTCATTCATGAAAACAATCTAATCCAAATTGTGGAAGTCCTAAATGAGGCTCACTATCACATCAGTAGAAATGCTTATGCAAAAATTCTCTTCACCGATGTTTCTATGAAATTTGCAAATTTGTTAAGGGTCAAAAAACGTACATTTGTGAGTTAAGGGTTTGTCCCAATTTTTTAACCGTACCGATGGTAAAAATCATCGTTTAAGATAGATAATATATGGCTTGTTCAAGCTGCAGCAATAATTCAAGTGGTGTTCCAAATGGATGTAAAAGCAATGGAAATTGTGGAAACGGGGGTTGTTCTAAACTAACCGTGTTCAATTGGCTTTCAAACATGAGCCTTCCTGCAAATGTGAAACCGTTTAATGTTTTAGAAGTTCGTTTTAAAAACGGCAGAAAAGGATTTTACAACAACGAAACTGAGGCTACTTTTTATGAAGGAGATGTAGTAGTAGTTGAAGCAGAACAGGGTAATGATGTTGGAATAGTTTGCCTTAGCGGCGAATTGGTTCGTTTGCAAATGCAAAAGAAAAACATTTTTCTAAAAAGCAAAGACACGCTTTCAATCATTCGAAAAGCAACACAAAAAGACGTTGATCTTTGGCAAGAAGGTAGGGCAAAAGAAGCCGAAGCCATCTATAAATCTAGAGCGATTGCCAATGAGTTAAACCTCAAAATGAAAATTTCTGATGTAGAATACCAAGGAGATTTATCGAAAGTGATTTTCTATTATACTGCTGAAGAGCGTGTTGACTTTAGAGACTTGGTTAAAAAATTAGCAGAAAAGTTCAAAAGTAGAATTGAAATGAAACAAATCGGAATGCGACAAGAAGCAGGAAGATTGGGCGGAATTGGTTCTTGCGGTAGAGAGTTGTGCTGCTCTACTTGGTTGACAGACTTTCGTTCTGTTTCTACCTCAGCTGCTAGGTACCAGCAATTATCATTAAATCCAGGGAAATTAGCCGGACAATGTGGTAAATTGAAATGCTGCCTCAACTACGAATTAGATGTTTATCTTGATGAGTTGAAGAAGTTTCCAAACACTAAACTGACTTTAAAAACTAAAATGGGAAATGCCTTTTTTCAAAAAATGGACATATTTGCCAATAAAATGTGGTATTCTTACCAAGATCAGCCTTTTGAGTTTGTAGAATTAAGCATTGAAAGAGTAAAAGAAATTATTGAAGAAAACAAAAAAGACAACAAGGTAGATCAACTTAAAGATAAAGATTACCGAGAAATTGAAGTTAAAAAAGAATACGAAAATGTAGTTGGTCAAGATGATTTGACGAGGTTTGATAATAAAAAACCCAAGAAGAGGAGAAATAAATCGAGAAACCGTAAAAAGCCTAGACCTTCAAATAATTCTTCGAATGCAAAATAAATTTTCACTTCTTATTGCACTAATTTGCACATGCTTTTTGTTGGCTTGTGACCAAGACATTGTTTTTGAAGAAAATTTGAAACTTGAGGATGCTAAATGGGATCGCGATGAGTTGGCACAGTTTGAATTTGAAATTCAAGATAGCAGTTTAAATTATGCCATTTTTTTACATTTCAGACACGGCGGAAATTATCCTTATCGAAACATTTACCTTTTTACAAGAACTGAAAGTCCTGAAGGAAAAATTGCCATTGACACAGCACAAATGGTTTTAGCAGATGCTAGAGGAAAATGGATGGGCAAAGGAATTGGAGACCTGTTTGATTATGAGTTTAAGTTTAAAGAAGGGCCTCTTTTCCCTGAGAAAGGGACCTATTCTTTTACTATAGAACAAGCCATGAGAGAGCAAACTTTACCTGAAATCACAAATGTTGGTGTAAGTATTAAACAAATTGAAATTTAACGCTTTGAAAGAAGAAAAGAAAAAAAGAAGTTTTGCAAAATACATCCTTCTCTTTTGGTTGATCGTTGTACTTCCAATTGGATTATTTGTTTTTTTTATGTTTGCTGCTGCCAATTCTTGGTTGACTTTTGATCCACTTCCATCTTTTGAAGAACTCGAAAACCCTAAAAGCAATTTGGCATCAGAGGTTTATACTGAGGATGGAAAAATATTGGGTAAGTATTTCTATCAAAACCGAGTAAATGTTGATTATAACGAACTATCCGACAATTTAATCAATGCCTTAGTGGCTACAGAAGATGAGCGCTATTACGATCATTCTGGGATAGATTTAAGAGGATTGGCTAGAGCAGTCTTCAAGCTTGGAAAAAGTGGTGGTGCAAGCACCATTACGCAACAATTAGCAAAAATGCTTTTCTCAAAAACCCCAGACTCTAAAGTTGAGCGAATCATGCAAAAAATGCAAGAATGGATCATTGCTGCTCAGCTTGAAAAGAGGTACACAAAAGAAGAAATCATTGCCATGTATTTCAACCGTTTTGATTTCATAAACAACGCCGTTGGAATTAAATCGGCATCTCAAATCTATTTCAACAAATCAAGCGACAGCCTAAGCATAACTGAAGCAGCTACCTTAGTTGGAATGCTTAAAAACCCATCTTTATTCAATCCCTTAAGTCGCCCTGACACAACCTTAGATCGAAGAAATGTGGTGTTATTTCAAATGTATCGAAATGAGATTTTGGATAAAACAGCATTTGATAGTTTAAAAATCGTTCCATTAGAAATTACCCATTCAAAAGAAAATCACCGAGAAGGGATTGCTCCTTATTTCAGAGAAGTATTAAGGGCAGAACTTAAAAATATTTTCAATGAAACTGACGAAGACGGACTTCCGAAATATCGAAAAGCAAATGGTGACCCCTATGATATCTACAAAGATGGGTTAAAAATATATACTACACTAAATTACAAAATGCAAGAATACGCCGAATGGGCGGTAAAAGAGCATCTTGGAAAAGAATTACAAGATGATTTTTTTAAAAGTTTGGGTAAGAAAAAAAATGCCCCTTTCGACCATCGCTTATCACAACAAGAAATTGATCAAATTCTCAGCTCAGCGATGAAAAGAAGTGAGCGCTACCTAATTAATTCTGGAAAACAATGTGCCAATTGTGGCAGAAGAGGTAGGTTCTTAGAAATTACCAAAATAAATGGTCGTGAGTTTGCCGTTTGTAAAGCGGAAGATTGCGAACATGAAACACCCATTTTTACTGAAGAAGAAATCATTGCTTCATTTAACAAACCAGCAAAAATGAAGGTTTTTTCATGGAAGGGAGAAATTGATACTGTGTTGACTCCTATTGATTCTATTCGCTATTACAAAAGCTTTTTACATGCTGGTTTAATGTCGATGGATCCACAAACTGGTTACATAAAAGCTTGGGTTGGAGGAATTGATTACGATCATTTTGCATACGACCATGTGAGACAGGGGAAAAGACAAGTAGGTTCTACGTTTAAACCTTTTGTATACGCTGTAGCGGTAGATGAAGGCCTATCTCCTTGCTATGAAGTTCCCAACGTGCCGGTAGTTTTTAAAAAAGGAGAATTTGGCTTATTGAAAGATTGGACTGCAAAAAACAGCACTGACGATTATGGCTACAATGTCACATTAAGATATGGTTTGGCTAATTCTTTAAATACTGTCACCACTTGGATCATGAAACAATTTGGTCCGGAAAGAGTGATTAAAATGGCTAGAAGTATGGGAATTACTGCTGAATTAGAACCTGTACCTTCAATTGCTTTAGGAGTTGCTGATGTTTCAGTGTATGAAATGGTAGGTGCTTTTTCAACTTTTGCCAATAAAGGCGTTTGGTCAAAGCCACAATTTTTAACCCGTATTGTCGATAAAGAAGGCAATGTAATTGTAGAGTTTATTCCTGAAAATAGAGAAGCAATGAGTGAGCAAACAGCTTATGTAATGCTTGATTTATTAAAAGGCGTAACTAGTTATAATTATAATTCTTATAAAAATAAAAACGTTGCTGGAACAGGTATTCGAATTACTTTCCCAAAGTCTGAACAACGCCCTTATGCAGGAATAAACTACCCCATTGCTGGAAAAACTGGAACTACCCAAAACAATTCAGATGGATGGTTTATGGGAGCTACACCTGATTTAGTTACCGGAGTTTGGGTCGGTGCTGAAGACCGAAGTGTCCGTTTTACATACACAACTGACGGTCAAGGAGCAAATACTGGTTTACCAATTTGGGGCTATTACATGAATAAAGTGTATGCTGACTCCACCTTAAAAATTTCAACAAGTGACTTTGAGAAACCTGAAACTCCAATAAATATTGAATTAGATTGTGAAAAGTATCGCAAAGCGAATAACTTTGATTCCAACAAAGAACCAAATTTTGAATAATAAGCTATGAAACGCCCATCTAAAAGTATTTATACACAGCAGTATGACTATCACTGGGCGTTCTATGTGACCGTTAAAAATCAATTGTAGACACATGAAAAAAGTTGTAAAAGACGCTGAAGAAGCTATTAAAGGAATAAAAAGTGGAATGACGCTTATGCTCGGTGGTTTTGGATTGTGCGGCATTCCTGAAAAGTGTATCGCTGCTTTGGCAAAACATCCTGAGATAACTGACTTAACCTGTATTTCAAACAATGCAGGTGTGGATGATTTTGGCTTGGGCTTTTTATTAAAAAACAAGCAAATCAAAAAAATGATTTCTTCTTATGTTGGTGAAAACGAAGAATTTGAAAGACAAATGCTTAGTGGCGAACTCGAAGTTGATTTAACCCCACAAGGAACTTTAGCTGAAAAATGCCGGGCAGGTGGTGCGGGAATTCCAGCTTTTTATACTCCCACAGGCTATGGAACAGAAATAGCAGAAGGAAAAGAAACAAGAGAGTATAACGGGAAAATGTACATCTTGGAAGAAAGCCTTGTTTCTGATTTTTCCATTGTGAAAGCTTGGAAAGGAGATACCAAAGGAAATTTAATTTTTAAGGCAACTGCTAGAAACTTCAATCCAATTATGGCGATGGCAGGTAAAATTACCATTGCTGAAGTAGAGCATTTAGTAGAACCCGGAGAACTTGACCCCAACGAAATTCACACTCCAGGAATATTTGTTCACCGCATTTTTGAAGGAAAAGATTATGAAAAACGGATTGAACAACGAACTGTGAATAGGTCCTAAAACTTTCACTTCCCTTCGATTATGCTAAATTACCTCACGAGGCTTAAAGAGATAAGCGCTATTTTTTTAGTTTATTTTTTAGTGCTAACAATAAACAGAATTGTAGAAGCACTTCTTTTAAATTACTATCATTTTATTGAAGGTCTAAGTAAGTTATTCATAATCGGAATTATCAATGATATAAAATCAACTTTTATTTTTTGGTTGATCTTAGGTGTTTTTTCTATTAAACAATCTATCAAGCACATCCTAATCTCAGCACTATCTATTTTTGTAGTTTTTGGACTAGTTTCGTCAATCTACTTTACAATTACCTTACAACAACTAGATCAAGTCTTATTTCAATTTTCTATTGGTGAATTAAAGGAAATCATTCTGAGTTTTGGACATTTTGAGTGGTATTATTTATTGATTTTTATCCCATTACCCTGTATCTATTTCTTAAATCTTTGGTTAAAAAAACACAAGAAAATTACCTTCCTTTTTATGAGTTTATTATCGTTAATTGGTCTGTTTTTTTACTTTTTCCCTTCCTTTTCTACTAAATCTTCGCTTCATAAAAAAATCACCTCAAACAATACCTATTTCTTTTTAAGTGAGACTGGAAATTACCTTTTTAATAAACTCATAAAAAGCAATAATAAACAATCAGAAAATAACACTTATGCCTCATATCCATTATTAAAATCCCCGTCGAAAAGAAATCCATTAGACTCTTTAATTAACTTACAAGAAAACCCACCAAATTTTGTTTTTATTATAGTAGAAAGTCTTTCATCTGTTTATTCTGGTCCTCAAGCTAAAGAAATAAGTTTCACTCCTTATTTAGACTCATTAGCTAATCATTCTATATACTTCCCCAATTTTTTAGCTACAACAGAAAGAACTTTTGGCGTATTACCAAGCTCTTTAGCCTCTTTACCTCATGGGCAAAAAGGATTTAGTTATAACCAACTAAATATGCCTTTTCATAATTCACTGCCTAAAATATTAGCTGCAAATGGTTATCAAAACACCTTTTTTTACGGAGGTGATTCAAAGTATGATCACATGAAAACGTTTCTAGAACTGAATGATGTTTCAAAAATAGTTGATCATAAAGAATTTAATTATGAAGGTACTGGGAAAACTTTATCTGTAGATGATGTTCCTTTTGGAGTTAATGATAAAATATTATTTGAAGAGGCGGTGAAAGACTGGTCAAGTGAACTTAAAGCACCTTACTTTCACATATACCTAACTCTTTCAATGCACCACCCTTTTAAATTCGAAAATCAAGAAAAATACATTGATAAATTTCATTCCATTATACAAAATAACAAAAATGAAAGCCTTCAAAAAGAGAAGTATTTAAAGCAAGCTAACATGTTTTCTACTTCGATTTACACTGATGAATCAATAAAATACCTCATTGAATCTTATCAAAACTCACCTGAATTTCAAAATACAATTTTTTTCATTTTTGGAGACCATATGTTTGGCCCTATTCCAAAAAACAATCCTTTAGAAAAATTTCTAGTTCCGCTGTATATCTACTCTCCTTTAATACATTCTCCAAAAACTATCAAATCTATTAACTCTCATTTAGATATACCACCAAGTGTTTTAGCCCTTTTGAGTAAAAAATACAACTTTAAAGTACCGGAAAAAATTCATTGGCTAGGAGAGCCTTTTGACATAGAGTGGAATGAAAATAATGCAAAAAAAGTGTTATTGATGTTAAACAATCGAGATGTGATTAATCATCAATCAGGTAACTATTTTACGCATAGAGATGAAGTGTACCAATTAGATGAAAACTTTGCCTTAAAAGAACTAGAAGAGCCTTTATTAATAGAAAAAATACTCAATGAAAGAGATTCTATCAATCAAATGCATCAGATAATTATAAGAGATAATAAAATTGCCATGCATAATGATACGTTTATTAAGTTGCAAGCAAAGCAAATTGACGGATTAGTATTTAAACAAACTGAAGAGTATATAAACTTAATAGAGCGTAACTTTTTAGCTAACCACTCTGAACTTTCTTTAAACTTTGACATTGTAATTAAACAAACATATGGAGAACTAAATATTGATAGTCTCCCAGCATTGGTTATAAGAATAAAAGATGAAAACAACAACCTTATCTATTGGAATTCATTTGACTTTAAAAATTTTGGGCAGATCAACAAAAGAAACTTACAATTAAAAAGAAGCCTCCTATTCAAAAGTAATTCAATGCTGCCTCTTAAAGAAAAATCAAATATTAAAATATACTTTTGGAATTATAAAAAAAGTAATGCTACCTTTTTAGTTGAAAAAGGAAACATTGAACTTAAAACAATAAAAAAATGAGATTTTCCACTCTCTTTTTAATAATAAGTCTTTTCTTTTCTTGTGATAAAACTAATAAAGGTGACTCTTTATTAATTCCCGAATTAAAAATTGAATTAATAGAAGATGTTAAGATTATTGGACATAAAGGTAGTGGAGACCCTCCAAATCATGGGTATCTTCAATACAAAAGTAACTCATATGAAAGTATTAAAAACGCTTTTGAGCTTGTAGATGGCTCAGAAATAGATTTACAAATAAGCAAAGACTTAAGCCTCTGGCTATACCACGACTTTACTGTTATGGATTGTAGTAACAATCAGGTAAATATTTCCACTTTAAATGACGAAGAAGTTAATAAAATTAGCAGCTGCACTTATGGTGGTCAAATAATAAGTCTAACTAATTTTATTTCAAAATTAAAATCTGAGAATTATACTTCTAAAACACTTTCTTTAGACATGAAGCTACTAGAAAATCCTGAAGCAGAAAAGTTGTTTAAAAATAGAAATGAATTTCTATCCAAAGTCAATAAGAGTATAAATGAAATTAAGCAATTAACATTTATCACTTTACAAATTGAAGTATCCAATATGGAGGATTATAATTATTTTAAAGAAAATAATAATTCTACTCCTTACCTTTTAATAAGGACTAAGGAAGGTTTAAAACAAACTAATCCAGATTTAAATTTCTCATATAATTTGAATTTATTGTCCACAGAATTAATCAAACAAACAATAGGAAATAAAAGTCAAATTTGGACAGCAAATTCAGTTGATGAAATGATTAACGCGATAAATTATAGTCCAAATTATATTCAGACAGACAATGTTTCTTTAGGGCACTTTTTTAAAAAAATGACCCCAAATAACTTAATTATAAACCCCTTATTTTTTAAACATATCTATGGGACAAAAGATAAACAAGAATACTTAGATGTTTTTACTTTAAATATTGATGACTTTGATACTAATTTCATATTAAACCTGTCATTCAATACAAAAGAGCAATTTAAAGAAGGTTTGCTTGTTGTTTATACTTCAAAAAACAGTAAAGGAGAAGCGGCATATTGGACAGGAGATAAAATAGTTATTGAAAAGGAAAATTATTATTCTTTCATTAATTTAGAAAAACTAAAACAACTGGATTGTAAAGAACTAAAAGTTTACATTTGGAATACTAATAAACAGAACTTCCAGCTGTTTAATTATTCAATCAATCAGTTGGTTTTAACTTAAAAAAAATGCCCATTACTAAAGATCAAATTGCTGCTAGAATTGCACAAGAACTAGAAGACGGTTACTATGTAAACCTAGGAATTGGAATTCCTACTTTAGTAGCAAATTACATCCCTGAAGGAATTGATGTTACACTTCAATCTGAAAACGGACTATTGGGCATGGGTCCCTTTCCAACTGAAGAAAATGTTGATGCCGACTTAATTAATGCTGGCAAACAAACCATAACAACTCGCCCTGGTTCAGCTTTTTTTGACTCTGCAGATAGTTTTGCTATGATTCGAGGTGGAAAAGTACAGCTCACTGTCTTGGGTGCCATGGAAGTTGACCAAGAGGGAAACATTGCCAATTGGAAAATTCCTGGAAAAATGGTAAAAGGCATGGGCGGCGCAATGGACTTGGTTGCTTCAGCTGAAAACATCATTGTTGCTATGATGCATACCAACAACCGAGGTGATTCAAAGCTGTTAAAGAAATGTACACTTCCTTTAACAGGCGTAAATTGCATTACAAAAATAGTTACGAATCTCGCAGTATTGGAAGTAGAAAACGGCGCCTTTGTATTAAAAGAAAGAGCTCCAGGAGTGAGTGTAGAAGAAATTAAAGCTGCAACTTCAGGAAATCTAATTGTTAAAGGAGAGATTCCTGAAATGAAACTCTAATTGATGATATTATCCATTCTTATCCCTGCTTATAACGAAGCAAAAACTATTCACCTTATCTTAGATCGTGTTAGAGATGTTGAATTGGTCAATAATATTAAAAAAGAAATCATTATTGTGAATGATTGTTCTACTGATGATACAGAGCTTGCTATTAAAAACTATATTCAACAAAACCCACAGCTCAATATCAATTATTTCCTACAGCCAAAAAATCAAGGAAAAGGAGCTGCAATTCACAAAGCAATCGAATTGGCAACTGGAGACTATTTAATAGTTCAAGATGCTGATTTAGAGTATGATCCAAGAGAGTATAACCAATTATTGAAACCAATTGTAGAAGGAAATGCAGACGTTGTTTACGGCTCTCGATTTATGGGTGGAAACCCACACCGAATTTTATTTTTCTGGCACTCTTTAGGAAACAAGTTTTTAACTCAACTTTCTAATATGTTTACCAACCTCAACTTAACAGATATGGAAACCTGCTATAAGTTGATGGATGCTAAAATCGCCAAGTCATTGAATCTGAAAGAAAAGCGTTTTGGTTTTGAACCGGAATTAACTGCGAAGCTTTCTAGAATCCCTAAAATTCGAATTTATGAAGTAGGTATTTCATACTATGGAAGAACCTATGAAGAAGGGAAAAAAATTGGTTGGAAAGACGGCTTTAGAGCTATTTATTGTATTTTGAAATATCGCTTCAATTGAAAAAAAATAATACTTCTAAAAGTTTCACTCTCCTTTTCTTTGTTTTTGTATGCCTTTTTAAACTTACAAGCATCAATTACAAATCAAGTAGTAATTATGGCGTTATTGATTGGGATAATTTCGGTTATTACCTTTACCTTCCTGCGATATTTATTTATGATGATCTAAAATTGCAAAATGAAGATAGAATTATAGAAATTCAAAAAAAATACGATTTTTCTTCCACCTTTTATCAAGCCCACAAAATCCATAATGGAAACCGAGTAATACAGTATACCTCTGGAACAGCCTTTATATACTTCCCTGCTTTTGTAGCAGGTCATATCTGGGCAAATTTAAGCGCAAACCATCCTGCTGACGGATTTTCTGCACCCTACCAAATAGCGGTATTAATTGAGTCTTTGCTCTTATTATACTTAGGATTGTTCTTTTTAAGAAAATTTAGTTTAGTATTCTTTGATGATACTACTAGCACCATAATAATTGGCATTATTTGCCTAGGAACAAACTATTTACAAATAGTTTTAGACAATCCAGCCACGCCACATACTCTTCTTTTTGCTGCTTATGCCTTTTTACTATATTACATTCAACTATGGCATACATCACCAAAATTCAAATATTTAATCTCCATTTCTATTGTTTCCGCCATTATGATTCTGAGCAGACCTAATGAGTTGCTCTTTTTAATAATTCCTTTATTTTGGTTAGGAGGAGTATTTCCCAACTTCAAGACTAAGATTAATTTCTTTATAAAAAACCCTATTCAACTAATAACAGCAATAATCCCTTTTGCTTTTTTTGGTGGAATCCAATTGTTTTACTGGAATCATTTAACTGGTGAGTGGATTTATGACTCGTATAGAAATGAAGATTTTAAGTTATTAGACCCCTATCTTTTTGAATATCTATTTAGCTTCAAAAAAGGCTGGTTACTCTACACACCTCTCATGATATTTTCTTTAATTGGGTTAATTTATTTTTATTTTAAAAATAAGAAATTATCAATTCCATTTATTGTATTTACAATTTTAACTATTTGGGTTTTGGCTAGTTGGGATTGCTGGTGGTATGCAGATAGTTATAGTCAACGGTCTATTATCCAGTCATATCCCATTTTTGTTTTACCCCTTGGTTACTTTATCCTATCGATTAGAGAATCAAAAATATTTATTCGATACAGTGTAATAGGATTGATGTCTTTTCTATTTATTTTAACTTTATTCCAAACTTATCAATTTAAGAAGGGTGTCATTCATAGTAAAAGAATGACCAAAGAGTATTACATAGCTAGCTTTTTTGATTTAACTCCTGATCCATTAAAACAAAAATTGTTAGATCCAAATAGAGATGTAAACTATCTCCCTAAAGACGAAACTTTTAAACAACACCTCTTATACGAAAGTAATTATGAAAGCTTGTCAAATTCAACCTTTACTTTTAATAATAAGGAGTTACCTCATGAAGGGTCACTTATTCTTTCTGCTAGTAATTTGTATTCTGAAGCCTTCTCCTTCCCATTTAATAAGTACTGTGATAGCTCTTATGCATACTATGTTGCAAAAATTAGATATCGTTCAAATTATCCTGCAAATGAAAATCCATTTTACATTATAGCTAAGACTTCAGATTCTAGAAGCGGAAGTGTCTATAAGTATGTTTTTAAAAGTATTGAAGAAATTAACTGGTTTGAAGAAGGAAGTTGGAGTAGTATGGAACTAGTCTTTATTCCTCCATACCTTAGAAGCAAAAGTGATAGTTTGAGCTTTTTTATTGCATTAGATGGTAATAACGAAGTCGAAATAGATCAGTTTTATGTGACTCAGTTTGACCCATCAAAAAAACCTAAAATTAACACTACTCAATTCTTTACTGATTACCATAGTATAGTTAACGGAAAATGGAATCAGCCCTCCCTCTTAGCTACTGATAAAGGATACGAACAAATTGACTCCAATTATCAATATAGTTCAACTCTTTCGCTTCCTAGCGATGAACTATGTTTAGGTAAAAAAGCTACAATTAGTTTTAGTGGAATTTCTTTAGATAAAACCACTGAAACAATGGCAGTTTTAAGTATTAATAATGAGAATAACGAAAATATCTGGTACAAATCTTTTCCTGTTGACAAAAGTATTTCATGGGAAAAACAAAGTTTCGAAACTGAAATACCTTATTCTATAAATAATAATCATGTATTTAAGTGCTATTTATGGAATAAGTCAAGCACTCCGTTTTTAATTAAATGGATTTCCTTTGAAATGGACTGCTAAAAAAGTAACACATAAGCAATGAGATCGAGATACTGATAAAGTATTATTTTGACTCACTTTTTAACTGTTTTCATATTATTAATACTGTGCTTAATGAATTAATGTATATGATACAACTCCACAAACTCATTTCTGTAGGCCAAACAATATGTTTTTTTGATTATATTTAACAACTCCTCCTCACAATCTGTATTTATTTTTTGTCCGTAAACCATTATATAAGGCGCATACACTATTTTCTCCGAATAGGGATTTGACAACCATGAGACACAATTAAAAACATTATTTTCCACTCCTTTAATTCGAATAGTTGGAAAATCTTGATGATTAAAATGTATTGGAAAATAGTTTACGGTTGATTCATAATTATCTAAAACAATTAGTGGTTCATCTATCCCCAAATAATTGGAAAAGTGCTCCATGATCCAATGATCAGAATTATTTATTGGTAATACGATGCTTCCTGGAGGAATATAAGCTGCAACTTTATGAATTGAAACCGCATCTTTACTTAATAATTTACTTTTTTTTGAATGAGAGTTATTAATAACTAGACTACTATACAGCACAAATAAAATTAATCCAGCTGAAAGTAATTTTGGGATATGATTACAGACAAGCCAAAGCATCCAAAAAATAAAAAAAAGATGATTCATTCTTAGTGAAATATATCCTGCACCTCCTTGCATGTTAGGCAGTTTAAAATATAAAACAAGCATCAATATTGCTAAAATGAACCAAAAATCATGCTTTTTAAAGAATGATGTAGCCGTTCTTCTTGACTGCTGCAAAAAGAAAACCATTCTTTTGTAGATCAAAAAAATAGTCAAAAAACAAAAAATCAGAAAAAAAATAAAAAAATAATTACTATACGAAGGATCTAAAAATTTCATTTCAGTAAGCTCTTGAATGAGCTGCTTATTACTTAAAAACTGAACTTCTGAAGCAGCTTCTCTTTTGACATAAAAATTTATTCCCAGTATCAAGGGGAAAATTGAAGCTAATACAATAGTAATTACCTCTTTCACCCCTTTATTGATTCTATTTAGAACAGTCTCCTTACTAATCAAAATACCGTATAGAATATGAATTCCAATTGCTAATAGTGTGATCCCAAAAACTACTAAGTGCGAAAAATACAAGCAAATTAATAGGAATGCTAAGACTACTACTTGAATAAATCCTTTCTTTTTTTGATCATTTTTAATCCAATACCTTAGTATTAAAAATGAAAAAACAATTGCAATTGAAAAATTATAGAACCCCAGCATAAACATAAAAGAATACACAAAAGGAAAAATTAAATAACTCATTAAAGCCCCTTCAGGGTTTAATTGCAACACCAGCTTTCTAAAAGTATATGGTAAAGCTATTACATAAGCTACAATGAGTATTTTTTCGGCAATAAAGGCAGGAAGAAAATAATTGAAGAGCGCTAAAATAAAGTGTCCCATCCAGTTTGGAACAGGTTCATTATTAAGTACAAAGTAATTTGTAAGCTCAGTGTTGTTATTAAATACTAAATCAATAATTAATTGAGAATTATAAAGGTGAGCAGGTCCATCTAGTGTTGGAAAATACCTCCCAGATAATGCAGGAAGTAAGTGTAAACAAACAAAAATTAAAAATAAAAGTGGCTCAAATTTTTTACTTTGAGCCACTTTCTGAATTAAGTTTATTGCTGAACGTTTCATTTTTGAAATCAAATCACTCCCAACTCTTTACCAACTTTAGTAAATGCAGTAATTGCTTTATCCAAGTGTTCTTTTTCATGAGCTGCAGAAAGCTGCACACGAATTCTCGCTTGATCTTTTGGCACAACCGGGTAAAAGAATCCGATAACATAAATTCCTTCTTCTAGCAGCTTATTTGCAAAATTTTGAGATAGTTTAGCATCGTAAAGCATGATGGGAACAATTGCTGAATCTCCATCTTTAAAATCAAATCCTGCAGCAGCAACTCCCTTCTTAAAATAAGCTACATTGTCCATTAATTTGTCGCGAAGTGCTGTACTTCCATTGAGTAAATCTAAAACAGCAATAGAAGCTCCAACAATGGCAGGAGCCAATGAATTTGAAAATAAATAAGGCCTAGAACGCTGGCGCAGCATCTCTATAATTTCTTTTTTACCAGTTGTAAAACCTCCCATGGCACCACCCAATGCTTTTCCTAAAGTTCCGGTAATAATATCAACTCTTCCTAAAACATTGCAGTACTCAGCAGTTCCCCTTCCTGTTTTACCAATAAACCCGTGTGCATGACAGTCATCAACCATCACCATTGCATCGTACTTATCAGCCAAATCACAAATCTTATCTAGTTGAGCAACATAACCGTCCATCGAAAAAACGCCATCAGTAACAATAATTCTGAAGCGCTGAGCTTGCGCTTTTTTCAATTGCTCTTCTAAATCAGCCATGTCGTTATTTTGATAACGATAACGAGCTGCTTTACACAAACGCACTCCGTCGATAATTGAAGCATGATTTAAAGAATCTGAGATAATTGCATCCTCTTCACCAAGTAAGGGCTCAAAAACGCCTCCATTTGCGTCAAAAGCAGCTGCATATAGAATGGTGTCTTCCGTGCCACAGAAGTTGGCAATTTTTGCTTCCAACTCTTTGTGAATATCTTGTGTTCCACAAATAAACCGCACTGAAGACATTCCAAAACCATGACTGTCTAATGCCGCTTTTGCAGCTGCCACCACTTTAGGATGTGAGGAAAGTCCCAAGTAATTGTTGGCGCAAAAATTCAGCACTTTTTGTCCTGACGCTAACTCTATTTCAGCATCTTGAACTGAAGTAATGATTCTCTCCTTTTTAAATAATCCAGCATTTTCAATTTCTGCCAATTCCTCTTTAAGGTATTCTTTAATTTTTCCGTACATAGTATTTTTAAAATTTTAGTTCTTCTACTTATACCAATTGATCTGCAAGAATTCTCATTTCTACTGCAGGCGATATTTTCTCATATAAGATGCGATAAACCGCTGTTGCAATTGGAATTTCTACATTAAACTTTTCGTTGATTTTAACAATGCTCTTTGCAGCATAATAACCTTCAGCAGTCATGTTCATTTCCATTTGTGCCGACATCACTGAATATCCTTTTCCAACCATGCTCCCGAAAGTTCGATTGCGCGAAAAGTTAGAGTAAGCTGTCACTAACAAATCACCTAAATAGGCTGATGATTTCACATCTCTGTGAATAGGATTAAGCGCATCTACAAAACGTTCAATTTCTTGCACCGCATTTGAAATTAACACCGCTTGAAAGTTATCTCCATAACCCAAGCCATGAAAAATTCCGGCTGCAACCGCATAAATGTTTTTTAGAATAGCAGAAAGTTCCGTTCCAAATAAATCATCAGAAACGTGTGTTTTAATGTATCTACACTCTAATAAATCTGCAAAATTTTTAGCAATTTCTTCTGTTTGGCAAGCAATTGTCAAATACGATAAACGCTCTAAAGCAACCTCCTCAGCATGACAAGGACCGCTGATGATGCCAATTTGCTCATACGGAGTTCCAAAGCGCTTGTGAAAAAATCGCGCAGGAATTTGATGCACCTCAGGTACAATTCCTTTTACTGCTGAAATAATAATTTTATCGCTTAAATCTGAGTTATCGCGCTCTCCAAAAACATCCATTAAAAATGCAGAAGGTGTTGCAATTACAATGGTTTTTGACTTGCTAATTATTTCAGACAAATCTGTGCTTACATTGATTTTATCGCGTTCAAACTGAACAGATGAAAGGTATCTTGGATTGTGCAAATACTTGTTGATGTAGTTGGCTTTATCTGCATTTCGCATCCACCAATGTACTTTATCGGCATTGTTGCACAACATTTTAACAATAGCAGTTGCCCAACTACCTCCTCCAATTACTGAAACTTCTGTTGAATCCAAATCTTCTTAGTTTGTGAAACGAATGTACTCATTTATTGAAGTTTTCATTTCTTACTCGGTCTTTATTTATACCAGTGTCACTGTCTTTTGGTCTCCATCAACCTCAACTTTTGCCAAACCGTGTTTGCTCAACCCTTTCATTCCTTTGTCCCACTGCTTATTACTCAAACCACAAATTTCTTTTAATTCATTCAAGTCAATATTTGGTTGCTTTTTCAAGTGTTCCAAAATTATTTTTTCCGCTTCACTTAACTCAACCGCTTTTTTCTCAGGACGCATCTGCGGGAAAAATAAAACCTCTTGAATCGATGCATTGTTCGTTAAAAACATCACCAAGCGGTCAATTCCAATTCCCATACCTGAAGTTGGAGGCATTCCATATTCTAAGGCTCTAACAAAATCATGGTCGATAAACATGGCTTCATCATCTCCTTTTTCTGAAAGTTTTAATTGTTCTTGAAAACGCTCCAATTGATCAATCGGATCATTTAACTCGGTGTAGGCATTGGCAACCTCTTTTCCATTTATCATTAACTCAAAACGCTCGGTTAATTTTGGGTTATCGCGGTGTTTTTTACACAAAGGCGACATCTCAACAGGATAATCAATGATAAAAGTTGGTTGAATGTAATGCTTTTCACAATGTTCCCCGAAAATTTCATCAATCAATTTTCCCAAGCCCATGCTTTCATCTGTTTCTATTCCCAATTTCTTGCAAACCTCTCTC
The DNA here is from genome assembly GCA_963973975.1 of uncultured Flavobacteriales bacterium. Lineage (GTDB taxonomy): Bacteria > Bacteroidota > Bacteroidia > Flavobacteriales_E > Vicingaceae > UBA1494_A. The sequence goes on along the minus strand of CAXBCF010000009.1, from coordinate 44,402 downwards.
AATTGGTTGAGATCCATCTCCGAAACATCGTAACCAGTATGTGTTTTAATGGCTTCTAAAATTGGGACTCTAGCATAAGGCGCTTTAAAGTCAATTTCGTTTTTTCCGAAAGTTGTTTTAGTGCTACCTAAAACATCCATACTCACTTTCTCCAGCATTTTTTCGGTAAAATCCATCATCCACAAATAGTCTTTGTAGGCAACATAAATTTCCATCACCGTAAATTCGGGATTGTGCGTTCGATCCATTCCTTCATTTCTGAAATCTTTGGCAAATTCATACACTCCTTCAAAACCTCCTACAATAAGTCGTTTCAAATACAACTCATTGGCAATTCTCAAATACAATTCCGTATTCAAAGCATTGTGATGCGTTATAAATGGTCTTGCCGCAGCACCTCCCGGAATGGGTTGAAGAATTGGTGTCTCAACTTCCAAATAACCGCGCTCGTTAAAAAAGTTACGCATGGAATTTATCACCTTGCTGCGCTTTTCAAAAATTTCCTTCACCTTAGGGTTCACAATTAGGTCAACATAACGCTGACGATAGCGTTGCTCTGCATCGGTAAAAGCATCATGAGCTGTTCCGTCTTTGTCGGTTTTTACAACCGGCAAAGGACGAAGGGATTTTGTTAGCACCGTAAATTCATCCACATGAACTGAGATTTCTCCCACTTGAGTTTTAAATTGCTTTCCGCGAACTCCAATGATATCTCCATTGTCCAACAACTTTTTGAATACTTCATTGTAAAGCGTTTTATCTTCCGTTGGGCAAATTTCATCTCTATTTAAATAAACTTGAATTTTCCCAGTAGAGTCCTGAATTTCAGCGAAAGAAGCCTTTCCCATGATTCTTCGACTCATTATTCTACCGGCAATTACTACTGGTTTACCTTCTTCATAGTTTTGTTTGATGTCTTTTGCATAATGATCGACAGGAAAAAGTGCAGCAGGATATGGATCAATTCCAATATTCCTAAGTTCTTCCAACGATTTTCTTCTTATCAGCTCTTGCTCGCTTAGTACGCTACTCATTGTTCTAAAATTTGGGGGCAAAGATAGGATTTCACCTTCAAATTTTAAGGAATCCTTAGTATGAGCATAAAGCCATTTCAGTAGATTTTTCTTTTATTTGCAAACTAAATTTTTGACCTTATGATGAAGCAATTAATTAGTGACTTCACTACACACCTCGAGGAAGCACTTAAAATAGGAACTACTACTCCTTTCAAAAATGCTGCGAATCAAATTGAGAACATCTTAATCTGTGGATTAGGAGGTTCCGGAATTGGTGGAACAATCATCAGTCAAATCCTTGCACAAGACTGTAAAAAGCCAATTGTGATTAATAAGGATTATTCCATTCCCTCATTTGTTAATGAATCTACTTTAGTGATTTGCTGCTCCTATTCTGGAAATACAGAAGAGACTTTGAGCATGTATGAGAAAGCCAAAGAAAAAGGTGCTGAAATTGCCATTATCACATCAGGTGGAATATTTGCTAAGCTTGCAACAAATGAAGGGCTAAATATTATTCAAATCCCCGGAGGTTTGCCACCAAGAGCTGCTTTCGGTTTATCTTTTCCACAGTTGTTTTTTGTTTTTGAAAAATATGGCTTGATTGCTTCTAGCACACTCAATGATGTAAAAGCTGCAATAAGCTTAATCAATCAAGAAGAAGCAAACATTCAAAAAGAGGCAGCTCGAATCAGTGAAAAACTGCATGGGAAATTGCCAATTATATACAGTGAAGCATCCATTGAAGGAGTTGGCGTTCGGTTTAGGCAGCAAGTCAACGAAAATGCCAAAATGCTTTGCTGGCATCATGTTATTCCTGAAATGAACCACAATGAATTGGTAGGTTGGAGAAACAAAAATGAAAATTTTGCGGTATTAATCTTTAGAACAGAGGCCGATTTTTACAGAAATCAAGAACGAATAGCATACAGTAAAAAAGTGATCAGCCAATACGCCGACAGCATCACAGAGGTAATGGCCAAAGGAAAATCGCCAATTGAGCGCGCACTTTACTTAATTCACCTTGGCGACTGGGTTTCTTACCTTTTAGGAGAACTCAAAGGAATAGACACAGTGGAAGTGGATGTGATTACTGGTTTAAAAAATATGTTGGCTGAGTTGGATTAAAATTTTCCTTCCACCCTGCTACTTTTTTGCTAATTAATGAAATATGTGCTAGACTTTTGCTTCTTAGAGCAATTTTCAACTTGTTGTATTTTGAACTAATTCTGTATTTTCGTTAGCAAAACTACCACATGAAAATCATTCGTTTTATTTTTCGTTTTCTAGTTTCCATCGTTATTGCAGCGGGAATAATCAGCCTTATTCTTTGGATCAGTGGCAACGGTCATGTCATTAAGGCTGTTAGAAGTACCTATTTAGTTGGTAAAACAGGTCCTACAATCGATGATTTTCCCAAATTCGAAAACCGAAAAGTAGCTATTTCTAGCTCTCAAGAATGGGAAAAAAGCCCCCATTTTAACTCAAAGTCGCTGCCCGAAGCCCTAAAATCAAAAATTGAAGCTTGGAAAACGGTTGGTTTAGTTGTGATTAAAGATAAAAAGCTGCTTTTTGAGCAATACTGGAACGGGTATTCTGAAAAGAGCAAGACCAATTCGTTTTCAATGGCAAAAAGTCTTACTTCTTTAGCCGTAGGAGCTGCTATCCATGAAGGAAAAATTAAAAGCATCAAGCAAAAAGTGGGTGATTTTCTACCTGAATTTAACAATGGAGAAAAATCAGAAATTACCATTGAGCACCTGCTTCAAATGAGCTCAGGAATTGATTTTGGCGAAAGCTACGGAAACCCTTTCGGCTATATGGCTAAAACGTATTACGGCACTGATTTATATGATTTGACAGTGAATAAACCAATAAAGCATCCGGCAGGTACAGTTTGGAAATACCAAGGCGGCAACACGCTTTTACTTTCATTTATTTTGGCAAAAGCCACTGGAAAAACGCTAGCGGATTATTTCAGTGAGCAATTTTGGCAGCCAATGGGTTCATCAGAAGAAGCATTGTGGACCTTAAATGAAAGCGAAGGAATAGAAAAGTCCTATTGTTGCTTTTACAGTAATCCTCGAGATTTTGCCCGAATTGGACAGCTCCTACTCGATTCTGGAAAATGGAAAGGCAAAGCACTTATTTCAAAAGACTATTTTTTACAATCCCTTCAACCTATAATGCTGCCGGATGAAGATGGCAAAACCATTGATTATTACGGATTTCAATGGTGGATGGGAAAGTATAAAGGCAATGCGTTTTATTATGCCAGAGGCATTCAAGGACAATACATTTTTGCCCATCCTGCTTGGAACATGGTTATTGTGCGCCTTGGCCACAAACGCGATCCAGAAAAAGGAGCCGTTTATCCAAAAGATATTTTCGATTACCTAGAAGTAGGTGAATGGTTGAATGAGTAGAGGGAATTGAATAATGTGATTTGTTCCAGATAATCACCATAGCTTACTCCATCATCGCGGAGCACACTGGCAAAATTCCAAACTTTTGAGATTAAGCTTATTGGGCCATAATATGTTTTTTATGAAATTTTTGGTGAATGATTCGTAATTTTTTAATCAATTCTACTAATAGTTAGTGCTATTTTATGGCAATAAATAAAGTTTTGTTTATCTTCAAAAAGTGCTATTACTTCATTTCGTTTTATTGAGGTTTTATAGGATGAAATAATGGTTTTATAGGATGAATACTTCCAATCTACAGGTAATTTAACCAAAGCTGCTTCAACAGGATTGTAGTGAATATAATGAATCAGTTTTTTTAAGTAAGCTTCATCTTCAATCTTTTTTCGTTTAAAAGGTTTCATAAAAAGGGAGCCTTTTCTTTGGTACATTTTGTTGAAGGCCTTGGTGTTGGAGTTAAATAAATTGCTGAACTGCTTTGAAATGAAGTTTGATAGCTTTTTATTATCAAGACCTGTCAGGTTTTGAAAACCTGGCAGGTCTTTTAGCGATTGCTCATTTTTTATTTGAATTAAAAAGTGAAAATGGTTTGGCATAAGACAATAGCTAAATGTTTCTGCAAATGGATGAATGTATTTTTGATATTGTCTTAGAAAAAAAGCATAATTCTCGCCAATTCGTAACAATCTCTCATCTCCATTAGCTTGATTGTAGACATGGTAAATACTATCGGCCTCAAGAGGGGCATATTTGTTTTCCATGTTTTGCTAATTTTTACATTAAATTAGGTCTTGTAAATAGCGAAAATTTACTGCTTCGCTAATTTCTATTCAAACCCGCTGATAAACCTTTCCAGGTAAAGATTTGATTAATCCTTTGAATTCCAATTCCAAAAGCAAGGTGGTGGTTTTGCTGATTGGCAGGTTTGCTTTTAAGCTCAAAATGTCTAAAGAGGTTTGTTCCAGTTCACCAAAAGCGGCAATAAGCTGTGTTTCCTCTTCGCTTAAATCCACAAACAATTGACTTTGAAAAGTTTTCTTACTTGGTTTTTGCTTTTCCCAACCCATGATGTATTCCAAGTCTTTGTAAGATTCCAATAAGGCAGCCTTGTGCGATTTTATCAATCGGTTGCAACCAACCGATTGACTGTCGTCTACTCTTCCCGGAACTGCAAACACATCTCGATTGTAGCCATTGGCTAAATCAGCGGTAATTAAAGAGCCTCCTTTATCAGATGATTCAATTACAATCACAGCATCTGCCATGCCGGCAACAATTCGATTGCGCTCAGCAAAATGCATGGGTAAAAGTTTAGTATTGCTTCTGTAATCACTCGCAATGCCTCCATTTTCTTGCATCTTTTGTGCAAAATTATAGTTTGATTTGGGGTAAATTTCATTCAAGCCACTCCCCAAAACACCGATTGTTTGCAAACCCACTTTATTTGCCGTTTTATGAGCTACACTATCAATTCCATAAGCCAAACCGCTCACAATGGTAACTTGGTGCTCTACCAAAGATTCAATCAAACTTTCGCAAAATGCTTTCCCTTTTACAGTCGCATTTCTAGTGCCTACAACGCTGATCATTTTTTCGGCATTCATATCCATTTTGCCTTTTGTGTACAAAATAATCGGTCCATCGTCGCAGTGAGTAAGTCTTCTGGGATATGAATCATCTAAAAAAAAGTGTGCTTTTATGTTGTTCTCCTCAATAAAGCGCAACTCTTCTTCGGCTTCTTTCAAAGTATCCGAAGCAAAAATAAGTTCAACCGCTTTTTTTCCAATGCCCGGAATTTTTAATAAATGCTGCTTCTTTTCCGTAAAAACAGCTTCTGCACCTCCGCAATAAGCGATTAATTTTTTCGCTCCAATGTTGCCGATTCCGGAAACCATGGATAAAGCAATCTGATATTTTAATGTGTTTGACACAAATGTGAAAAGAATAAATTATTTTCGTCAAAAGTATTCATTCATGCGTTCAATTGGAATAATTCCCGCTCGATTTGATTCAACTCGCTTTCCTGGCAAGCCTTTGGTCGACATTTTAGGCAAACCGATGATTCAGCGTGTTTACGAGCAAGCTCAAAAGGCGAACAGCCTTCACGAAGTTTTAGTAGCCACCGACGATCAACGAATTTTTGATGCTGTGCAGGACTTTGGTGGAAAAGTAGTGATGACGTCGTCCAAGCATCAAAGTGGAACGGATCGTTGCTTAGAAGCACTAGAAAATATCGATGAACCATTTGAAATTGTGGTCAACATTCAAGGAGATGAGCCTTATATTTCTCCTGAGCAAATTCAATTAATCCTCTCTTGCTTTCATCAAGAAAATACAGAAATTGCCACTTTGGTAAAATTAATTGACGATGCAAAAGACTTATGGAATCCCAATAAACCAAAAGTGCTGATGGACGAAGATGATTTTGCCATTTATTTCAGTCGCCAATGTATTCCCTTTCTAAGGGGAAAGGAGCAAGCAACTTGGATGGAGGAATTTAATTTCTATAAACACATCGGCATGTATGCTTACCGTATTGAAACCCTCAAAGAAATTTGTGCATTGAAACAAAGTCGCTTGGAAATGGCGGAAGGATTGGAACAACTAAGGTGGATTGAAAATGGCTACCGCATTAAAACTGCTATTTCAGATGATGAGGCCTTTTCTATTGATACTCCTGAAGATTTAGAAACCTTGTTGAGGAATATTGATTAGTTGCTAATCAAACCATTTGCAAATTTCAACTCCTACACGTACCTTTGAAAAAAGGATACGTGTCATGACAACAAAACTTACCTTAACAGTAGAAAAATCTATAATAGAAAGAGCAAAGCTATATGCCAAAAACACAGGTAGAAGTCTTTCTGAAATTATAGAAACCTATTTAGCGACAATTACTCAAGATAATACTACTGATGAGTTGTCTCCCAAATTGAAAAAAATTGTTGGGGTCGTTTCGCTTCCTGATGATTTCGATGAAAAAGCTGAACTACGCAAAGCTCTTGAAAAGAAACATCTATGAAGAATATTTTCCTCGATACAAACATTATTGTCGATATTATCGCAGATCGTAAACCTTTCAGCAAATATGCCATTGAGCTATTTCAAAAGGCAGAAAATAGTGAAGTACAATTATTCACTTCTTCTCATTCTATTGCTACAACTCATTACATATTAAAAAAACACCTCGAGGAAAAACAACTTAGAGAAGTATTGTCTAATCTACTTGATTATTTTACAATAATTGCGGTTGATGTGGATATCTTAAAAAAAGGCCTCCGTTCAAATCATAAAGACTTTGAAGACTCGATTCAAATATTATGTGCTTCAACAATTGAAAAAATTGAATGCATTGTCACTAGAAACAAAAAGGATTTTAAAACCAGTGAAATATCGGCTTTTACACCAGATGAGTTTATATTGAATTCTTAAAGCGCGTTTATAGTTGATTAAATCGTCACGTTGTTAAATCCTAAATCATTGTAATTCATAATCTTAATTCTTAAATAAAGGCAAAAGTTAGTCAAAAAAAAATGGCGCTAAATAGCGCCATTTTTGAAGAATTAAAATTTATTATTAAATCACTCCCAACAACCTTAAAATTAACAAAATCAATAAAACAGCTATTAAGGTTCCTATTGCTCCTCCACCAATATCACTAATTAAGCCAAGTATAATTAGTACTAAAATAATTACTAATAAAAGATAAAGCAGTCCACCTATTCCGTCACCTTCCTCTGCAGCTGCTGCTGCATTAAGGCTAACGATCGACTCATTCGCCTTTTTCAATGGCTGAAAAGCAGTAACTTCATTAAAGATAGTTGTTTTCTTTTTTAATTTATTTGAAACTACTTCATCAGTACTTGGAGAATTAATTTTGCTAACTTCTTTTTTCGTGGTAACTAAAGGCACAGAAGCTAACAAAGGGCTTTTAATAGCTGTTTGCTTTGTAGTGGCTAAGTCTTTTTGACTATTGGACTCCATTTCTTGAACCTCATCAAAGCTATTAATTGTTGTTGCTAACTTTTTATCACTTGAATTAGTGGCCTTCTTTAAATGCGCATTGTATTTCACTTTTTGAAAGTTGGAAGATTGCGGACTTTTTACCATGCTACACGATGCCAAGAAGATTGCAAGTATTGCGATTACACTTATTTTTTTAGTTAACATTGATTTGGTTTTTTAAATTAAACTATTGAATTCAACCAAATATACTGATTTCATTTAGAGTAGTCGATAATATGAGGGACTTGCGAAATGTTAGTTATTTTTGTAACTATTCGCTTGAAGAGTTAATGATGAACCTTATAGCATTTAGAAATTACTGCCTTTCCAAACCTGGAGCTTACGAAGATTTTCCTTTTGACGAAAAAACACTCACTTTTAAGGTAGGTGGTAAACTATTTGCATTGTGCGATGTAGATTACTTTGAAAGCATAAATCTTAAATGCGACCCCGATCATGCCATAGAATTGAGGGCTTCTTTTCCTGGAATTAACCCTGGATACCACATGAACAAAAGACATTGGAACACCGTTGAAATGGACGGAAGCATCGAGGATGATTTAATTAAAAAAATGACTGATGAAAGTTATAACTTAGTGTTTTCAAAACTTTCAAAGGAGATTAAAAATGAAATCGGAAAAGCTAAAGGATAAAAGTCTAATTAAAGGTCTGATTAAGTATTTTTTACAAGGTCTTTTTTATACTGTTCCGGTTGCGGTCACTATTTTTATTATCTTTTACTTAGTCGTCCAATTAGACAGCATCGTTCCATTTGAAATACCAGGTTTGGGTATTTTAATTATAATCGCAGCTGTTACTTTCATTGGTTTTATTGGGACACACTTTTTTTTCAATTATCTCAAGCCTTTTGAAAGACTAATTGAAAACACTCCCCTAATTAAAATTATCTACTCTTCAATGAAAGACATGATGAATGCATTTGTTGGGAAAAAGAAACAATTCAAACAACCGGTACTTGTGCAACTTGGAAGCATGAATGCAGAAAGAATTGGCTTTGTTACTAAAAATGATCTAGAGGAGTTGGGAATCTCTAAAGATAAAGTAGCCGTATATTTGCCTTTTTCATATGCAATTAGCGGAGAGGTTTTAATCGTTCCAAAAGACATGGTCACACCTCTCGATGCTTCATCCACTGAAGTGATGCGATTCATTATTTCAGGAGGAGTAACTAGTGTAGAAAAACAAAAATCTAAAACTAATAATCATGAAAAAATTACATAAAGCCCTATTTCTTTCTTTACTATTTTGCAGCTTCAGTTTATTTGCCCAAGAAGCAACAAAAATTACCGAAAAAGTTGTAGAAATCAGCGATATTAAAGAGAGTGCGCTCGTTGTTAAAATCAACAGAGCTAGTTCAAAGGAAATTCAAAAGGGATTTAAAGCTGAACTCAAGAAAAGAAGTAAAGATGTGAATACAAGTGGGAAAGAAATGATAGCAAGTGCTGCAATGTTCGAATCTATTAGCACACAAGAATTAAAAGTATTTGCTCGAGTTGAAAAACTCAATGAATATGACCATGAATTAAGTGTTATTTTTTTAAGCGGTGAAACGCCTGTGACTTCAACTAAAAATCCGTCGGGATATAAAGCAGCTGAAACGTTTTTATACAATTTTGCCAATAATATTTCAAAAAGCGCAAACGCTTCTTTTCTTAAAGCTGAAAAAAAAGCACTCAAGTCTTTAGATAAAGATTTGAAGAAACTCAATAAAAAAGTGAGTAAAGCCGATAAAAAAATAAGCCAAGCAGAAAGCAATATCAATAAAAATAAAAAAACAGCAGAGAAGCTTGAAAAAGAAAAAAACTTAGATGCAAAAGGAATTGATAAAAGAGCGGATGCTGAAAAAGACGTTTTAAAAGACAGAGAAAAAATTGAAAGCCTGAAAAAGGAAAAAAACAACCTCGAAAAAGAAATAAAAGACAAAGAAAAAGACTTGAAAAAGAAAGAAAAGGATGTAAAAAGTGCTGAAAAAGCGTATGAAGTTTATAAATAACTTTTTTCTTCTTTTTGTTAGTTATTTTGCTTTATTCTCCTGTTCAGAAGATACCAAAAGTACTGTAGCACAAATTACCCCTAGTGAAGGTGAATGGAGAATGACGCTAGATCTTGGTGAAAAAATACTTCCATTTAATTTTGCACTTTCTAAGGTTTCAGGTTCATGGGAAATGATACTAAAGAATGCGGAAGAAGAAATACTCGTCGACCAAATAAAGCAAGTACATGATTCTTTACTCATTGACTTACCAATATTTGAATCCAGCTTTTTTCTAAAAATAATTGATTCTACAACTTTAGAAGGTGTTTGGATCAACTATTATAAATCAAAGGATTACCAACTTCCTGCAAAAGCAGAATTTGGTATAAAAGAGCGTTTTAAGCGCGATTCTACTTCTGATTTCGCTTCTTTAGCAAAACGCTATAAGACTGTTTTCGCAAAAGAAACTAACGCTCCTTTTGATGCCATAGCTCTATTCGAGCAAAATGGCAACATTGTGAATGGAACTTTTGCAACTGAAACAGGAGATTATCGCTATTTAGAAGGCATAATGGAAAAAAACTCCTTGTTCCTTTCCACCTTTGATGGATCACATGCCTATCTCTTTGAAGCATTCATCAAAAACGATACGCTCTTTGGAAAATTTTGGTCAGGATCGCACTATGAAGTTTCTTGGATAGCAGTCCCCGACTCTATTTTTGAATTGAGAAACCCAGACTCACTAACATTTATAAAACCGGAGTATGATCAAATCAACTTTTCTTTGCCTGATTTAAAGAATGCCATTGTTTCTTTAAGTGATGAAAAGTTTAAAGACAAAGTCATAATTGTTCAGCTCTTGGGAAGTTGGTGTCCCAATTGTTTAGATGAAACTAAGTACTTAAACACGCTTTATGAGCGCTATAAAACTGATGGGTTAGAAATAGTTGGTTTAGCATTCGAAAGAACAAAATCTAAAGCAAAAGCAATTGACAACCTGCAAGCTTTAATTAGGCGAACAAACTTAAACTACACCTTACTTTTAGGAGGTGCTACAAGAGATGAAAGTCCGGAGGATGTGCTTCCCATGCTCAACCATGTAATGTCTTTCCCAACAACCATTTTTATCGATAAAAATAAAAATGTTCGAAAAATTCACACAGGATTTTATGGTCCAGGAACTGGTGACTATTATACGCAGTTTACAAAAGAAACAGAAGCTTTCGTTGAATTGCTTTTAAAGGAATAATGTAAATATTCAGCATTATTTTTAATTACTAATCAGTAAATTAAGAAATAGGGACAAAGGACTAAAGATAAAGGATGAAGGAAAAAAATACGAATATTAAGTGTTGTCTAAAGTCTCTTTTCTATGTTCTTTTCTCTATTTTAATTTTCTAAATGTTGGATTAGAGTATTCTTCACTCCCCCTTTTGCGGTTAACAAAACTTCTAATACAATTAGTTATCCTCATTCAATTTTATTCTCTCTTCAGCATTTGCAAGGTGCCAAGCAGTCAAAAATACCAGTTGAGCAACTCGGGCTGTTTTATCAAAGTCAATCTTTTCTACCGTATCAGTTGCTTTATGGTAATCTTCGTGAACACCACTAAAATAAAAAATAACCGGAACCCCATTTTTAGCAAAATTGTAGTGATCTGAACGAGAATAAAAACGATTCGGATCATCTTCTGCGTTGAAAGTATAATCCAAGCCAAAGTTCATATAGGTTTCATTTACTTTCTCGCTTAAATCGTGTAATTCTTGGCTTAAACGATCTGATCCAATCAGATAGATATAATTGCTATCATTTTCATGCGCTTTATCGTATCGACCAATCATGTCGATGTTTAAATTGGCAATGGTGTTTTCCAAAGGAAATACTGGGTTTTGAGAATAGTATTTTGAGCCTAGTAAACCTTTTTCTTCTCCAGAAACCGGCATTATTAAAATACTTCTTCGAGGCTTATTTCCCGCTTTGATTGCTAATTGAAAAGCTTCGGCAATTTCCAGTAAGCTTACTGTTCCTGTGCCGTCATCATCTGCTCCATTGTAAACTATATCTCCCTTTTTACCCAAATGATCATAATGAGCAGTAATCACTAACACCTCATCCTTTTTATCTGTTCCTGGAATGTAAGCCAGCACATTTTCACTGGTGTAATTATCCGTTGGCTTGTCGATACTAAGTCTTAAAGAAGTTTTAAAAGCGTCTTTAATTTTTAACCCACTCTTTTTGATTTTCTTTACTTTCCTTTTTTCTGATTTTAATAAATCATAGGCTGCTTTTTCTGTGAGTGTAATTAAGGGTACTTCTTTTTGAACTTCTGTTTCTTGCTCAACCAAAGATATTTTTGGTTTATTGTAAAAATGTTCAAACTTTACCAATGATTCTTCCAGCTTATCAGAATAAATAAAAACAGCTGACGCTCCTTTCATTTTAGCTAGTTCAATTTTCTCACTTATATTCCATTTTCTTTTTGTTTCAACATTTTCAGGCATTCCATTCCAAATCAAAACAGCTTTTCCATTCACATCTAATTTTTCATAGCTGTTGTAATTTGCTTCTTCAATTCCATAGCCAACAAAAATTAATTCATCATTCAATTCAAACTTTTTGATAATGGATGGAGTAACAGTAAAGTCTTTATTATACTTGTATTCTTTTCCATTTATTACAAGATTAACTCCCTTGTTGTCTTGTTCAATCAATGGAAAACGCTGCTTGTAATTCATTCCATTAACATCTTCTATTCCATAAGAAACAAATTGTTTAATCAAATATTCCATTGCCATTTTTTGGCCCTTCTTTCCAGTTTCTCTTCCTTCGTATTCATCAGAGGCAATAATGTTTAAGTGTTCTCTTAAATCTGCAGATGTTATGGTTTTAGCATACTTCCAAGCTGTAGAATCAAATTCCTGAGCCTTTAATTGTAAACTAAAAATAAATGAGATTGTAATTAAGATTCTAATCATTTTATTAAATTTTAATTTTATTTACTCTTCTTTCATGTCTGCCACCTTCAAATTCTGTTGTAATAAATGCTTCTAAGCAATCTATTGCCATTTGATGGTCTATAAATCGTGCGGGCAATGTTAATACGTTTGCATTATTATGCTGACGTGCTAAAGTAGCTAATTCTAGATTCCAACAAAGTGCTGCACGAATGTTTTGATGTTTATTCAAGGTCATGTTTATTCCATTTCCACTTCCACAAATAGCTACTCCCAAATCTGCTTTTTCAGCTTCTATGGCTTCTGCTAGTGGGTGAGCAATGTCAGGATAGTCACAACTCTCTTCATTACTTGTTCCAAAATCCAAAACAATGTTTCCTTTTTGTTTAATTAATTTAGTGAGAATTTCTTTTAAATGAAATCCTGCATGATCAGCTCCTATTGCTAGTATCATATTTTTATAGTTTATTGTTTTTCAATTATTTATAAAACATTTTATTTTAAAATAATGTTAACATCCTGTTAACAAACCCCACTTATTTTGTTTGTTTAAAGCTTATAATTTCTAAAAGCTAAAGTTGTTTCTTAAAATAAAAATGTCAATCAAATATAAAAATGAATTGCGCTTCAAAGTTACGATTGAATTTTAAGTGATTTTTGAACAACTATTGCACCTTTTTTTAGGTACTTTTAAAAATAACTTATCAGCCTATTCCTTTATTGATAGCTTTGTTAGTTGTCAGTTAAATTTATTTAAATCAATTACTTGTATATGAATTTAATGTTAATTACTTGTTACCTTTTATTAATAAGTGAGTTCTACAATGATTTGTCGATTTTTGTACTAACATTACTGACAAGGTAGTAGTAGTAACATATCTTTTTTTAAAATTTAATTAAAATTTATATTATTTATATATAATGTTTAAAACCTTTCTTTTAAAATTTTTGATTTTAATTCCTTTTGCTTTGTTGGCGCAAGTTGATCTTGAAGATGCAAGGTACAAAGCTTTTTATTATGAAAGTGGAACAATTTCAAGTGAGGGATTTTTAGAAAATGGAAAGCCAAATGGATATTGGATTACCTATTACCCCAATCAATTAAGAAAATCAGAAGGAAATAGAGTAAATTTTGAATTGGATGGATTATGGAAATTCTATAGAGAAAATGGAAAAATTGAATATGGAATAACCTATAAAAATGGATTAAAGAATGGCTCCTATTATTACTATAATGATGATTGTTTGCTAATTGCAGAAGAAAATTATGTAAATGATATAAAAGAAGGCATTAGCTATGAATATTATCCACAAGCGGATAGTAATGATGAGTTAAAAATAAAAAGCACTGTTGTATATGAAATTGGAAGAAAGAATGGTGAAGCTTATGAATATGCTGAAGATGGTAGAATTATAACGATCAGCAGTTATAAAAAAGGATTTTTAAATAGCAGTGAAAAAATAAATAGAAAAGATAAACAAGGTTTAAAGCAAGGTATTTGGAAAAACTTTCATGCAAATGGAAGAGTAAGAGAAGAAATGCGCTATAAAGATGATTTATTGAATGGCTATTTGAAAAAATACAATCCTACAGGAAAACTAGAATCAGCTGTTTTATATGTGAATGGTGAGGAACAAAGTCAGGAGGAAAATGATTTTGATTTTGATATTAACAGCAATTATTACAGCGATGGAACAGTAAAATCAACAATAATTTATAATAAGGGTGGTAAAAAAGATGGTTTAGCAACTTATTACAATGAAGATGGAACAGTAAAATCTTCTGAAATCTATAAAAATGGAGTTTTACTTCAAAAAGGAATAATTGATAAACAAGGACTTTATCAAGGAATGTGGGAATTTTATTATTTAAATGGAGTTTTAAAATCCAAAGGAGAATATTTTAATGGGAATAAATATAAGAAATGGCAATTCTTTTTTCCAAGCGGAAAGTTAGAACAAGAAGGATTTTTTGATGAATTGGGAAGATATAATGGAGAATGGAAATGGTATTATGAAAATGGAAATTTATTGAGAAAGGAAGATTATAGAAGAGGAGTTGAAGATGGATATATGGAGGAATATGATAGTAAAGGAGATTTAATTTCTAAAGGAGAATACATAGAAGGTGAAAGAGAAGGTAAATGGTTTTATAAATTAAATGATCATAAAGAAGAAGGAAAATACAGATATGGAGAAAGAGATGGTTATTGGGAGTTTAAGCATCCTAATGGTAAAACTGCATTTGAGGGAAATTATTTAGAAGGAGTTGAAGATGGGAAACATAAATTTTTCAATGATGAAGGTAAATTAATGCGAGAGGAAAGCTATTCTTACGGAATTAAAGAAGGAAAATGGAGATGGTTTGATTCAAATGGTTTTGAGGTTTTTTCAATTGAATATAAAAATGGGGAAGAATTTAAAATTAATGGACAAAAAGTAAAATTTGCTGAAAATTAAGTGAATCCCTTTTCTATATTTGACTAATGGCTAAATCCTTTTTATCAGGAAAAAAAGTTTCAAGAGCAAATTTAAATTTCTTTAGAGTAGAAGTTTCATTTGGAGCGGCCTTTATCTTTTTTATAGTCTTTTTTTCTTCCGTTTCAGAGAGCTTTTATTTTTCTAAAACCTTAGTCTATTCTTTAGCCGGTGCACTTTTATTACTTTTTCTGCTATCTTTTTTTATAAATAGTTCTAAAATAAAGTACCTGCGCTTTATTTCTTACTCCATATATTTTTCAGGAGTTGTTTATGCCATCAGTTTGGCTTATAACAATCATTATAATTTAGAAACCTATTCTGTTTTAATGATTGTTTACTTGTTTTACTTAATAACGCTTTATGATTTCAAAGATTTTCTAAAATTAAATTCAATCCTCGTTGCTATCGTTATTTTTAGTTTGATAGCATTAAAATTTAACACTGAGATTGATGTAAAAATTATCCTTTTTTCATTGGGATTATTAACAGCTTTCGGAGCAATTTCAGCATACTCTAGAAAATTTGCTACTAACAGAGTTAAAAAAAGAGAACAGCTTTTAGAATATATGTTCAATAATTCTTCAAGAGGGTTTATTCTACTAAATGCTCAGGACAATACTGTTATTGAAATAAATGATTTAGCACTTGAAATATTAGCCATTTCTGATAAAAATGAAATTAAATTAAAAAAAATAAATGAGTTTGAATTAGAGAATACCAAAATATTCAAGAAAGTTACGTTTAAGTTTAATATATCTAAAAAACTAAGCAACAACAAATTAATTACAATTAAAAGAAAAGATTTTACTTTTAATAAAAGTAGAAGTTACCTGCTTGAGATTAATTGTTACACAGATAAAAAGTCAAGCGATCTTTCTGAAGAATTAGAAAAAGTTAAATTGTTTTCTGAAGAAAATTATGAGAATCTTTTTAAAGAAAGTGCCTCATTTATATGCATAATAGATAGAGAAGGATATATTATTGATGTGAATAATACTATTTCAAAAGCATTGGGTTATCCTCGTTCTGAAATAATTGGAAAAAAGCAAAATACCTTTGATGTTGAAAATTATAATGAAATAAGACAAAAGATAGATCAAAAAGCTTGGAATGGAGAAAGGCAAATTTTTGAAAAACAAGTAATAAATAAAGAGGGTAAAATAATTGAAATTGAAGTTATTCTTACCAAAGGAAAGTATTTAGGAAAAGATGTTTTAATAAGTAATTCTCGAGATATTTCGCTTAGGAAAGCATTAGAAAAGAAAGTAAAAGCTCGCACAAAAATTTATAAAAACCTTATAGAGAATTCTTCCATAGCAATTATTTTCACCGATTTAAAAGGAAATTTACTAGAGTTCAACGATTCTTTTTTAGACTTATTGGAATGGCCAATTCCAGAAAAAGAGCAATTGAGGTTTAGAAATATAGATGAAATTACAGATAAATCAACATGGACGGAAGAAAAGAAAAACATAGCGATTTTATTGGAAAATAAAAAAACATCTATTGAAACAGAAAAGCAGCTGATAACTAAAAATCAAACTATTAAACATGTACTCTTAAAATACATGCTTCATCCGGCAGACGATGAAGGGGAAGAAATGATTTTACATCAAATTGTTGATATAACACCAATTGTTGATACAAGAAATAAATTAATTGAATCGGAAAACAGTTATAAAAACCTATTTAATGATTCGAATGAGTTACTTTATGCTATTGACCGATCAAATAAATTTATAGATATAAACAAAAGAGTTCTTGAAAAATATGGATATGCCAAAGAAGAAATTATTGGAAAAGACCCTTCCATTTTTGCAGCTCCTGGTAAAAATGATTTAGTTGAAGTAAATAATTTATTAAATCTAGCATGGCAAGGAGAAGTTGTTCGTCTTTTGTGGTGGAGCATGACTAAAGAGGGGAACGTTTTTCCAAAAGATTTGATTATTAGAAAGGCAATTTACTTTGGGAAAGAGGTATTAATTGCAAGTGGGAGAGATATTTCAAAGCAATATGAGTATGAGAATAAGTTAGTAAAAAGTGAAAAAAAATACAAAGACCTTATCGATAGTTCAACTTGGGGAATTGTAATTTTTAAAGGAGAAAAAATTGTATTTGCCAATAAAAAAGCAGCTGAATTGGCTCAGGTTTCAATTTCAGAACTAGTTGGTAAGAATAGAATAGATTTTATAACTGATGAATTAGAAATAAAAAACTTAAACAAAAGAATATACAAAGTAAAAGCAGGACGTGATCTGCCTCTTAAGGAAGTATCAATTACCACAGGGAAAAATGAAAAACTTAAAATTGAGTTAAAGGCAAAAGCGATAGAATATGAAGGAAATGAATGTATTTTAGTTTCATTTATTGATATCAGAGATCGTCAAGAAATAGAAGAAGCAAGAAAACAAGCAATAGATGCTAAAAGTGCTAATAGAACGTTAAAGCTTCAGTTAGAGCAAAATAGACAAGCTCAAATTAGGTTGAGAAATGCTCAATCCTATTCAGAAGGAGTTGTGGAAAGTTCGTTGGACATGATTTTTACAACAGATGTAAACGGAAATCTAACAAAGTTAAATAGAGCGGCAAAAAACAAATTAGGAATAGAAGAAAGTGATTATTTTATGAAGTCTTTTCAAATATTATTTGAAAATAAAGAAATAATTAGACAAGTTTCAAAAGCATTAGATAATAATAAATCATACACAACCGAACTATTAATGTGTAAAAAGAATGGAGATTTATTTACTGTTTTTGTTTCTTTTAGCCACTTATATACTGCCGACAACACCTTTTTAGGAATAATGGGGATTAGTAGAGATATTACAGAAATAAAAAGAAAAGAGCGTGAAATTAATGAGCAAGCAGCCAAGTTAAATGCTATTATTGAAAGCAGCTCACATTTTTTCTTTACTGTTAATAAAGCGTATCTAATAACCTCCTTTAACTCTCATTTTAAAGAAGAATGCAATCAAAAATATGGGGTTGATATTGAAATAAATGATTCTTTTTTTAAACTATTTGAAAATCTTCCGGAGGTAGAAAAAAGAGAACTAAGTTATTTTTGGAATAGAAATTTGACAAATTCATTTTCAGGAAAAACAATTGAATTTGAAATGGAAAATAGTTCAGAAGATGGAAACTTATATTTTAGAGCGTTTTTTCTTAACCCAATATATACTTCAGAAGGGGATATTGAAGAAGTTTCAGGCATTGGTCATGACACGACAGATAAAAGGTTGTATGAAAAAGAACTAAAAAAATCATTAGCTGAAAAAGAGGTCTTACTCCAAGAAGTTCACCATAGAGTTAAAAATAACATGCAAGTGATTTCTAGTATTTTGAATTTACAAAGCGCACACATAAATGACAAAAAACTAATTTCTATTTTAAATGAAAGTCAGGATCGCATTAGAGCCATGGCTAATATTCATGAAAGGCTCTATAGAACTAAAAACTTTTCTGACATCAAATTTTCAGACTATATCAAAGATTTGGCTGAAAACAGTGTTAATTCTTACGAATATGGAGAAGCTGTAATTGAGTTAATGTGCGAGATAGAAGAAATATTCCTTACTTTGGATATTTCAATCCCTTGTGGATTAATTGTAAATGAGTTAATTTCGAACGCTCTAAAGTATGCCTTTGAAGGAAGAAGTAATGGAAAAATCATTTTAAAACTCTATCAAATAAATGGAGAAGTTTCTATTATTTTGCACGATGACGGAGTTGGTATAGCTGAAGAGGTAAAATTAAAAAATTCAGAAACTCTCGGACTTCAATTGGTAAATACACTAGTAGAGCAAATTGAAGGGACAGTAGATATTATAATTTCAAATGGCACAAAATTTCATATTAAATTTAGGCCTTAAGTAAAAGATGGAAGCAAGAAAAATTTTAATCGTAGAAGATGAAGCAATTGTTGCAAAAGACATCTCTGTTTGTCTAGAAAGAATTGGTTACAATGTTTTAGGTGTTTTTGGAAGAGGAGAAAAAGTATTGGAGTTTCTTGAAGAAAATAAGCCTGACTTAGTTCTCATGGACATTATGCTAACCGGCAAAATGAATGGAATAGAAGTATCCACTAAAATTAAAGAAAAATTCAATATACCAGTTGTTTTTTTAACTGCATATGCAGATGAAAATACAATAAATAAAGCAAAAGTTTCAGAGCCTTATGGATATGTTATAAAGCCTTTTAAAGAAATTGATTTGAGAACATCAATTGAAATGGCTTTGTATAAATTCAAAAAAGTTCAAGAGAAATTAGCTGGATTAGACACTTCGGAGTTTAAAAGAAAACCAACACTTTCTAAAGAGTTTATATACATTAAATCAAATTCTAAACTGATTAAAGTTCAGAATAACAATATTTTATTCATTGAAGCGCTAAAAGATTATGTGATTATTCATACAAAAGATGAAAAATTCACAATTCATTCAACCATGAAAGAAATTGAAAAGAAATTACCTTCTGAAACTTTCATGAGAGTTCATCGATCTTTTATATTGAACCTTAAAAAGATTAAGTCAATCGAGAATGCGATTGTTATTATTGAAGACAGTAATAAAAGGGTTCCAATTGGTGGTTCTTATCGAGAAGACTTGTTCAACCAACTCAATTTGGCTTAAAACGGCTTACATTAATTTCTTTTGAAAGAGTTTTTTTATTTTCTATAAAATCAAACAGCTCTAAGGTTAAAAGAGGCGAAATCATGCATCCACGTGAGCCCATTCCATTAAAAATGTAAAAGTTTTCATGTTGCATTGATTTACCCACAATTGGCCTTCGGTCTTTTGCTGAAGGCCTTATCCCAGCTTCTTCGAATTTTATAGAATAGTCAACAGCAATCATTTCTTCAATTTGCTCTTTTAGAAGAGTTGTTTTTTCAGTCTCAATCCCTTCATCTTCCCATTTCCATGAAAATGTTGCCCCAACTTTAAATTGGTTTTCTTCCAACGTTGGTAAAATAAAGGCTTGTTTTTTAAGAATTGCGCTAGTATTTAATTCTTGAGATTTTATTGTGAAAGTTTGCCCTTTATTTAAACTAAAAACCACTTCTTGAAAAAATGGATTGTCAATTGCTTTTGCACCTTCACAGAAAATTATTTTATTGAAAGTAGTTGCTTTGTATTGTTCTGAACCATTTAATTGATTGTATTCAAATTGCTCTTCAATAAGCAGGTTGTTGTTTGATAAATAGATTCTAAAGTCTTTAAGTAACTCAGATATTGCAATCCATGAAACGTGATATACATTGCCAATGGCTTTGATCTTCTGGCTAAGGAAAGGCTCCTTCGCTTTTACTGGATTACCATCTATATATTTTTTAACTTCCTTAACATTTTTGCGTTGCTTCCAAAAATCAATTTCATCTTTAGAACTGATGAGTTTTTTAAGCTCTAGTGGATAGTGGTATTTTTTTCCTAAAAAAGCACCTATTTTTTCATAGAAGCGATCGTTATATTTTAGAAAGTCTTCAACACGCCAACTCGGGGTCAATCTTTTTAAAACCAATGGATTTATTAGTCCTGCTGCAACATAAGAAGCCGAATTCTCAATTCCCATATCAATAACAACAAAAGACTTGCCTTGCTCAATGAGTTGAAAAGCAAAAAAACTACCTGCTAATCCCTGACCCACAATTAAATAGTCTACTTTTTTTATCATATTGCAATTGTCTAATAGACCTTTAGTTGTAAAAGTATGGATTAGATACTAAATGTTGATTTTATGCAGTTCAAATTGACTAATTTTGAAGCAAATATTTATCATGGATACAATCGTATTTCAAGCAGGTATACTTGGACCACAACAAATCATATTGATTGTGGTTGTGCTCATATTGTTATTTGGTGCCAAAAAAATTCCTGAGCTGATGAAAGGAGTTGGAAAAGGAATTAAAGAATTCAAAGACGCTTCTCAAGACAAGGGAGAAGGTCAAAAAGAAGATCAAAAAAAATAACTATTGACACATTTTTCATCTTTAAATGAGGTTCGTACACTTTTGCACGATGGGTCAATCAATTGTGTTGATTTAGTTAAAGGCTATTTATCAAAAATAGAAGAAACAAAATCACTTAATATTTTTATTGAAGTTTTTTCTGACTCTGCTTTAGAAAAAGCAAAAGAAGTAGATGAAAAAATTAAAGCTGGCAAACAAGGTAAGTTAGCTGGAATGGTAATTTCCATTAAGGACAATATTTGCTATAAAAATCATCAAGTAACAGCATCTTCAAAAATGCTAGAAGGCTTTGAGTCTCTTTTTTCGGCAACTGTAGTTGAACGTTTATTAGAAGAAGATGCTATTATTATTGGACGAACAAATTGTGATGAATTTGCAATGGGTTCTTCAAATGAAACATCCACTTATTCAGCTGTAAAAAATCCAATTGACCCGACAAAAGTAACAGGAGGTTCAAGTGGTGGCTCTGCAGCTTCTGTAGCCGCAGGATTGTGTTTAGCTTCTTTGGGTTCAGACACAGGAGGCTCTATTCGTCAACCAGCTTCTTTTTGTGGAGTTGTTGGACTGAAACCAACTTATGGTAGAGTTTCAAGAAATGGCTTAATAGCTTTCGCGTCTTCATTTGATCAAATAGGCCCTTTTGCCAACTCTATTGAAGATATTGCTGCCATCATGGAAGTAGTGTCAGGGAAAGATGATTTTGATAGCACATTAAGCCAAAGAGCGGTTCCAGCGTTTACCAAGACATTGGAAGAAAATGATACACCTAAAAAGAAAAAAATAGCCTATCTAGACTGTTATGTTAATCATGAAGGCATTAGCGATGAGGTTAGAAGTCAAGTACTAGCTTCCATTGAAGAGTTGAGAGAAGAAGGACATCAAGTTGACATGCTTTCATTTGAATACTTAGATTATTTAGTTCCTACTTATTATGTTTTAACAACTGCAGAAGCGTCATCAAATTTAGCCCGTTATGACGGAATTCACTTTGGATATAGAAGTGATAATGCGCATGATTTAGAGTCAACCTACATTAAATCTAGAAGCGAAGGATTTGGGAATGAAGTAAAGCGTAGAATCATGTTGGGAACTTTTGTTTTGAGTTCAGGGTTTTACGATGCGTATTATTCTAAGGCTCAGAAACTAAGAAGGCTCGTTAAACAAAGGACAGATGAAATTTTTGAAAAATATGATTTCATAGTTTCACCGACAACTCCTCATGCGGCATTTGATTTAGATTCAAAAACCAAGGACCCTATTAAAATGTACTTGGAAGATATTTTTACAGTTCATGCTAATCTAACTGGCTCACCTGCTATTTCACTTCCTTTGTTTAAAAATAAAGAAGGCTTACCCTTTGGTTTTCAAATAATGGGAAAATCTTTTGATGAAGCCACTGTTTTGCTTTTTGCAAAATCAATCATGAACAAAAAAGCGTTGAAAAATCAGAATTAAAAGAGTTTTTAGTCTTAAAAATTTCTTCAATTTAGTCAACTTATAACATTTCTTTCAAATGTTCGTTAATGCTTGACAGTTGTATTTATGAAAAACACGCTATTTTATTTTCTAGTTCTTTTATTTTCATTCAATTTGACAGCTAAAGAAAGCGATTCTTTGGGTTATCAAATATCCTCTGATGATGAGGTTTTGGCGATGATGGATTTGCAACTTTCCAATCAATACTACAATGCTTTTGGATTTTGCATGGATACTTCAGGGGTTTTGCCTTACGATAGTGTGCCTTATTTTTCAGATAGCATTCTTGAAGCAAGGTTAAATGCTTTAAATGCAAAAACACCTTTTAACTTAGTTTACAATGAATATACAAAGGCTTTCATAAAATTATATGTCGAAAAGAAACGTAAGCTGAGTAGCTCTGTTTTGTTTTTAGCACCTCATTACTTCCCTATGTTTGAAGAGGTATTGGATCGCTTTGACATGCCGTTAGAACTAAAATATTTAGC
Source organism: uncultured Flavobacteriales bacterium (assembly GCA_963973975.1). Classification (GTDB taxonomy): domain Bacteria; phylum Bacteroidota; class Bacteroidia; order Flavobacteriales_E; family Vicingaceae; genus UBA1494_A. Next base: position 21,594 of record CAXBCF010000009.1, on the reverse strand, counting down.
TGTGGTTGAATCAGCATTGAATCCTTCTGCAAAATCAAGGGCGGGAGCCATGGGTTTATGGCAGTTCATGTATAGAACAGGAAAAATGTATGATCTCAATGTAACTTCTTATGTTGATGACCGAATGGATCCTTATAAATCTACAGTTGCTGCATGTGAATTTATGACAGATTTGTATAGAATGTATGGGGACTGGAATTTAGTTTTAGCTGCTTATAATAGCGGTCCAGGAAATGTGAATAAAGCAATTAGACGCTCAGGAGGAATTAAAGATTATTGGGCAATCAGAGCTTGGTTGCCACGTGAAACAAGAGGATATGTTCCGGCTTTTATTGCTGTTAATTACATGATGAATTATGCAGAAGAGCACAACATTTATCCTCAAAACAATTTATTATTTCAAGCTCAAACAGACACTGTTCAAATACAATCACCAATTTCTTTTAGTCAATTAGTAAACTACCTTCCTGTTACTGAAGAAGAGCTTGCATTTTATAACCCAATGTATAAACTGAAGTTTATTCCTGAAAGTAATTACTCTCAAACCTTGTGTTTACCAATTGATAAAATAGGATTATACTTAGTGAATGAGAAATCTATTTATGCAGATTTAAAGCGTTTGGAACTAAAAGACAGTGTTAATGGCAAAGAATCACCAAGTGAAGTAGCTGTTCCAGATCGCTTTGTTCACAGAGTTAATAGCGGTGAGTTTTTGGGATACATTGCAAATAAGTACCATGTAAGTGTTAACGATTTAATGGCATGGAATAATTTGCGTTCAACTCGTTTAAATCCAGGAGACCAATTAGTTATTTATGGTAAAAACCCCCCAAAAGCTTCTACACAAGCAATAGCAAAGGTAGAAACAAAGAAACCTGAAGAAACTGTAAATGGAAAGTATCAAGTACACATTGTACGATCTGGAGATACGCTTTGGGATATCGCAAAAGAGTATCAAGATATATCTGTAAATGATTTAAAAAGGTTAAACGGCAACCTTGACTTTAGAAGGTTAAAGCCTGGAATGCAAGTAAAAGTAAAACAAATTGGCTAAGTATATTTTCAAAAGCTTTATCATTGCTCTATTCTTTTTAACTTCTTGTGAGTTTGGAGAAGAAAAGAGCAAGACATTACCTTCTAGTTCTGGCAAATATGGCGAAGTGTTAGTTGTTATTGATTCTACCTTGTTTAATGGAAGTATTGGCGATCGTGTAAAGGAAATCTTTAATAAAGCGATGCCAGCTTTACCACAGCAAGAAACCCAGTTTCGAATGGCAAATGTTGATCCTGCTGACTTTAAATCAATTTTAAAACGCAGTAGAAATGTCTTTAAAATTGAGCTTAAAGAAAACAGCAAAGCAGGTGTTTCTATTATAAGAGATGTTTGGGCAAAAAATCAGTTGTTAATACAAATTAGTGCAAACACACTAGATCAAGCTGAATCAATTTTAGCTAAGAATAAACAAACAATAAGAGATTATTATAATGAAGAAGAATTAAAGCGTTTAAAGCAGCAATATCTCAAAAAACCACAAAAGGACTTAAGTGATAAAATTGAAAAAAAGCTTCAAATTAAACTTTTAATACCTCCAGCTTTTATAGAAATGGCTTCCAATGAATCGGCTCTTTGGTTAAAGAAAGAAAAGTATCTTGGAGAACATCAGGTAATGCAGGGCTTGATAATATACTCTTATCCATACGATTCCGATAGTACTTTTTCTGTTGATGAATTGGTGGCTAATAGAAATAGTTATACTCAAGAATTGATTCGAGGAAGTAGAGATAGTTCTTTTATGGCAGTTTATGAAGACTTTAAACCAATGAAAAGCATACTGAATATTAACGATCAATATGTTGCTGAATATAGAGGTCTTTGGAATATGAAAAATGATTTTATGGGAGGTCCTTTCATACATTATACCTTTGTTGATGAAGCCAATAATCGGGTAATAAACCTTGATGGATTTGTATATGCTCCAAAATTTAATAAACGGGAGTATTTAAGGGAGCTTCAGGCGATAATGAACAGCTTTGAATTAAGCAGTGTTGACCAAGAAATTATCGATTAGGTCATTAACCCCTTTATTCAAAAATTACTTCTAAAACAGCCTTAGTTTTAAGTTGATTTAAGGAAGTATTTAATTGAATGTCAATGTATTCTAACAATATATTTAATACATTATTTCTCTCTAGTTTACCAAGGTCTCTCTGATTTTCAAATATCTTTTGAAATTGCTCGAAAGTTTTCCCACTTATAAATTTATTCCTTAAAGGTTTTGTGTCGGTACTTATACCTTCTATTAAATCAAAATAGTGGTCATTAGGCGCTATTTGTGGGATGATACCTAAATGATTCAATAAACCAATCATAAACTCTAAATGAAAGCTTCCTAGACTTTCTTTGGTGCTATTTAATTCAGTTACACGTTCTGCTATGAAGAGAAAAAGAGCATTATTTTGTTCTTTTTCTCTTATTATTTTTTCTAGAACTTCTGCTAGAAAAAACTTCAAAGCATTTTTTACAACTGACGCTTCAATAGAATTACTTGCAACTTTAAACTGAACTTCTTTAATTCTATGAAGTTCGGAATTTTTAGATGGATAGCAGATAAATTCTATGTGACTAAGAGCTTGAAAATAATTTGGATCTCTTCTTTTTTTATTTATAATTCGGTTATGAATTACAGATAAGACTCCGTATTCTTTAGTGAAAACAGAACAGATTTGCGATTTTTCACCATACTTAATACTTTTAAGGACAATGCCTTCTCCCTTTAAAAGCATTTATTTAATGAACATTATTTTACCAACTGCAGTTTCGACTCTGTTATTTGGAATAGCTGCACTAACTAGAACTAAATATACACCTGTAGCTGCTCTTTCTCCATTTAAGTTGTTACCGTCCCAATTTACTGACCCACCTTGACTTTTAAGTTCCATAACTAGCTTTCCATTAATGTCAGTAATTTTTACAGTAGTATTTTCTTTTAAACCGGAGATGTTAATTGGTCCCGTGAAGGTTGATCTAACAGGGTTCGGAGCTATTTTTATTTCTGATAAATTTTCACTGCCTTTAACTACATCTGATCTGTATGATACCAATCCTTCTGTTGTAGCAAAAAACACTTCTCCAGTCTCATCATCTATGCTAATTGCAGTGACTGTATTTGATAAAAGAGGGCTGTTATTTTCATTAAATTCTTGAATTGTTTCTTTACCATCAGGTGATAAAAGTAAAACGCCAGAATTATCAGTTCCAATCCATTTTCTGTTAGCACCATCAATCGCAATATCTAATACAGTAGCACCTTGGAGTACTATTTCATTATTTTCTCCGTCAAAAAATATAATTCTGCTAAAGTCTCTATTTCTTTCTTCAAAAACATTAGAAGGATTAAAGTGAACAGCTATTCCATCAGATGTCCCAATCCAAATTAAGCCATTTCTATCTTTCTCCATTTTTATACCTCTGTTACCAGGTACGTTTCCTTGCCCTTCACCTGAAGTCAAAAGAATTGCACGATCATCACTTATGTTATCAATAGTTCCACGGTCATCATAAACAATAATTGTGTTATCTCTAGGTAAGCTGATCCACTTATATCCTTCATTAGAAATAACTATGTCATAACTTACTGTTTCTTCACCAATAATTAAATCACTTAAGTCGAAAGTTTTCCATTCTCCATTCGTTTTTCTTACTGATAGTCCATTTCTTGTATATGGATTAGTAACCCATAAATTTCCTTGTTCATCAAACGCTGATTCTCCTGCACCAACCCATTGAGCAGGCTCCCACGCCTTACGTCTTTGCAGACTAGAATTATCTTCTAAGTATTGACGAAATGTGTTGTCTGCGAGTAACTGAATTACACCTCTTCCCCATGAACTAAAAAATACATTATTTGGATTGTTAGGATTAATTGTTACAGAAATTAAGTCAAATGAGTTATCTAAATCAGGGTATGTGTTTCTCTGATATACAGTCCATTTACCTTTGTATAAGTGTTGAAAAACAGGACCAAAAAAATTATTTCCATATGAAACATTGTGTGCACCATTTACAGTCCATAAGTTACCGCCTTCAAGTGCCATGTCAAATATTATCTTATCACTTGGACCATTAGGCTTAAAAACATTTATAACTTCTTCACTAAGCATATCTATCTCTGATAACGGCCAAGTTGTTCCTGTTATATATATTGAGTTACCTATAACAGCGCTACCTAATGTAGATGAAATAGTATGATTAACTGATTTTACAACATTTCCAAGACTGTCAACGTGCATAAATAAGTTCGATGATGTGAAATTATATCCTCCATCGTCTCTTTTATTAAAACCTGTATATGTTAATCCTGATAATTCAGGTATAGTTGTAGAAGCACCAGAGTCAATTATAAGAGTTGAATCAATACCCGATTCTCTAACGACTATAGCTAATTTATTATTTAAAATAAGTATTTTAATAATTTGCTTATTTGAGAATAAAGATGATTTGGACCAATTATTAAAATCTAGTAAATTCGTATTAAGATTTGCACTATAATAACCTTGATTTGTTCCTGCAAAAATTGTATTATTAATAATTACAGTAGAATTTACAACAATTGAAGCTCCGCCCGCACCAAACTGGTAGGTATCTTTTATTTCTTTTTTAACTATATCTATTACAACAATTCCAAAATTATACGAAATGTATGCAAAGTTGTCCTTAATGTATATATCATTTGGATTACCACTTCGATTACTTAATTTAACAAATGGTAGGTTTGAAACATTCCCATCAATAATTAAATCTATATTTCCAGTATTGTATGCAACGATTAACGTTTTGTACTTATTTGAGTAGTCAATTTTGGATACAACAACATCATTTAAGCTATTAACTTTTGAATAAGTTTCAATCGAAAAATCTTCTGTGTTATAGATGAATATACCTGACTCTGTTCCACAAACAACTGTTTTATTTATTTTGGTTATTGATGTAGCATTTCTATAAGGTAAATGGTCTGTCCAAGTACCGATAGGTTTTAACTGAGCTTGTAATACGCTTCCGGTTAGAACTAAACCAATTAGTAAAAATCGTTTCATTGTTTTTTTTAATCTATTATAAACCATATTTCTGCATTATTATTGCTTGAAATTTGACGTATATTTGCGTTTTTTCTGGCTCCGTAGTTCAACTGGATAGAATATCAGATTTCGGCTCTGACGGTTGAAGGTTCGAATCCTTCCGGAGTCACAAATACATTTCAAAAATAATGATATAAGCTGCTTTTACCGAGCAGCTTTTTTATTTTTATTGAGGAAGGATGAGAACCTTGGTTCGAAATGTAATTCACGAGATGAAGTGTTCAGGTTACTTAAGTGATTTATTTCGAAAGCCCATAAAGCTTTTATACGCACTTTTAAGACACTTTAATCCGCCTATGATTCCTAAACACCAATAATTCATTATAATTTTCTAAATGGCTTGAAATTAACCCTTTTTTTGCAGAATATAAATTTGTGAAGAAAATTTAGCTAAGCCTTTTGACTTCATATTAGATTTTAGACCAATTAGAAAAGCTTTGAATAACTTTGATTTTTCGTTTTTATATTTTTCACTGAGCATGCTAACATAAAAGGAATCAAATTTCATGGGTAAAATTTGCTTCACATCAAAACTGTGATTTTCAAAAAGTGTTTTTATATCTACTGGTCTAAAATGATATAAATGTCTGGGAACATCATAAGCAGCCCAAAATTCTTGATATTTTTCTGCATCATAGGATAGCCTATTTGGAACTGCAACAATTAAATATCCATCTTTTTTCAAAATACGATGAATGGTTTCTACTCTTTCGTTTAAATGATAAACATGTTCTAAAACATGCCACATAGTAATTATGTCAAATTCATTTTCCGAATATTCAGCTAGTTTTTTTTCAGGATAAACAGAAAGGTTAAAGTTTTTAATAGAATTATTTCTTCCAATTAATGAAGGTTCGATACCTTGAACAGTAAAACCATTTTTTTGTGTATGATTTAAAAACTCTCCTGTGCCAGACCCTATATCTAATAGTTTTCTTTTGTTGGTTAAAGATTTAAGTAAATTAACTTTTTTATCTAATGTTATATTTCTTACAAATTGATATAACTTATTAATTATTCCCTTTGAAGTATTACTATGAGAAATGTATTCATCAGATTCGTAATATTTTCCTATCTCATTTTCTTCAGGAATAGGATTTGTAAATGCAAAGCCACAGGAATTACAAGCTGATATTTTAAATATTTCACTACTACTTGTATAGTCTTTACACTCTTTTAAAAGACTAAATTCTGTTGATTTACAGATTGGGCAATTAGTATAGTTTTTCATGGTTGTTTGCTAGAAATTTTTATAGAGTTTAGAAATATGTTTCACGTGAAACATTTCAGCTATCTTCCTAGATGAATTAATAAAACAGAAATATCTGATGGAGAAACACCGCTTATTCTAGCTGCTTGACCAATAGATTCTGGTTTAATTTTGCTTAGCTTTTCTCGCGCTTCAGCTGACAGAGATTTCAATTTATTAAAGTCAAAGTGTGATGCAATCTTAACATCTTCTAGTCTGTTAAGCTTATCAGCCATTTCTCTTTCTCTTTTAATATAGCCTTGGTACTTTAAATGTATCTCAGCCTGCTCAATACAATCTTGTGAGTAATTGTCACTTTTTAATTCTTCAAGAAAAGAAGAATTAAACAAGTCACCAAGTGCTACCTGAGGTCTTGTTATAATAGTCGAAAATTTAACTTTTTGCTTTATTGGTGAGCTGCCTTCTGCTTCAAGATATGGGTTGATTGTTTCCGGATCGATGCTGCTTTTTTCCAATAAATCAATAATTGAATTCGTTTGTCTAACTTTATTTTCAACACGTTCTAATTGATCTTTGGACGCAAATCCAATTTCATAAGATAAAGGAGTAAGTCTACTATCCGCATTGTCTTGCCTTAAAAGTATTCGATACTCTGCTCTTGAAGTAAACATCCTATATGGCTCTTTTGTGCCTTTAGTAATTAAATCGTCAATTAAAACACCGATATAAGCTTGGTCTCTTCTAAGTATTAAAGGAGCTTTATCACGAATCTTTAAACTTGCGTTTAAGCCTGCCATCATTCCTTGTCCTGCAGCTTCTTCATAGCCAGTCGTTCCATTAATTTGACCTGCAAAATAGAGGTTTTCAACCAGCTTAGTTTCCAAAGTATGTTTTAGCTGTGTTGGCGGAAAATAATCGTATTCAATAGCATAACCGGGGCGAAATAATTTAACGTTTTCAAAGCCTTTAATTTGTTTTATCGCCTTTTCTTGAATATCCATCGGCAACGATGTTGAAAATCCATTGACATAGATTTCAACTGTTTTCCATCCTTCGGGTTCTACAAAAATTTGATGCCTATCCTTATCAGAAAAGCGATCAATTTTTTCTTCAATCGATGGACAATATCTTGGGCCTGTTCCTTCAATTGCACCACTAAACATGGGCGACCTTTCTAGACCTTCTTTTAGTATTTCGTGTACTGTTGGATTTGTATATGTAATGTGACAACTTAATTGTTTTGCCAAGGGTTTGGTCTCACCAAAGGAAAATTTAGAAGGAAATTTGTCTCCTTTTTGTTCCTCCATTTTAGAAAAGTCTAGACTTCTTGCATCAACTCTTGGAGGTGTACCAGTCTTCATTCTCCCACTTTCAAAACCTAATTTTATTAAATCTTCAGTGATTCCCTTTGAATTCCTTTCTGCTGCTCTTCCTCCACCAAAATTTTGTTGACCGATGTGAATCAATCCATTTAGAAAAGTGCCATTAGTTAGAACAACAGCTTTGGATTTTACTGTTATTCCTAAAGAAGTATGTACTCCTGTAATTTTACCATTTTCTGTTTCTATACCTGTTACAGTGTCTTGCCAAAAGTCTACATTTGGAGTTTGCTCAAGCATTATTCTCCATTCCTGTGCAAACAACCAACGATCACTTTGAACTCTTGGGCTCCACATTGCAGGTCCTTTTGACAAATTGAGCATTCTAAATTGAACTGCTGTTCGGTCGGCAACTATTCCTGAATAACCTCCCATTGCATCAATTTCGCGAACAATTTGGCCTTTTGCAACTCCGCCCATAGCAGGGTTGCAAGACATTTGTGCAATAGTAGACATGTTCATGGTGATTAACAAAACAGAAGATCCTGTTTTAGCTGCAGCAACCGTAGCCTCGCATCCTGCATGTCCTCCCCCAACAACAATTACATCGTATTCTTTAAGCATGATTGATTTTGTTTCACGTGAAACTAATTTTCACGATGCAAAGCTAAGTAAAAATCCTCTTTTCCTCTTATTTCTTGCTGTTCTTCAATCGTTTTGTCAGAGTAGCCAGTTAAATGCAAAACCCCATGAATCATTACTCTTAATAATTCACGAACTAAAGGAGTATTTAAATTTTTAGCATTTTCCTCAACTCTTTCAATGCTAATAAAAATATCGCCTGAGATTATAGTGCCTTCTACGTAATCAAAAGTGATTACATCAGTGAAAGTATCGTGTTTGAGATAGTTTTGGTTGAGATCTAAAAGGTACTTGTCAGAGCAAAAGATAAAGTTGATTTCCCCTAGAGTTTTGTTTTCACTTTTAATTGTGTTTGTAATCCAATCAACTGTTTCTTTAGAATTTTCGAGTGTAAAATCTATATCCTCGTTAAAAAGATTTATGTTAGATTGAGCCAATCTTTTATCGATTAAAAGTCAATTTGATCTCTTTACCATTGTCAATAAAAGCTATTTCATCGGCTAGGTTTTTCATGATAAAAACACCTCTACCTTCAGGTTTATCTAAATTGTCTGGATGAGTAGGATCAGGAATATTTCCATAATCGAAGCCACTTCCTTCATCAATTATGCTGAAAACAAAGCTGCTTTCCTCAGGAGTAAATACAAGTGTAATTTGCTTATTTGGATCTAATTTATTTCCATGTTTGATGGCATTGTTTGTAGCCTCAGATAGAGAAACTAATATGTTTCCATAGATTTCATCAGGAATATTATACGTCTCCTTAAGTGAATCCACAATTTTTTCAACTTCAATAAGGGATTCAATTTTTGTTGGAAGCTGATGGGTTAAAATGCTTGTTTCAGACATCATTTTTCTAATTGATTAAAATACTCTGTTACCTTGTTTTTATAAAAGATATTAAATGAGGGCGGAACAGTTTTCAATAACTCGAGTTCTTTTTCTTTAAGCTTGTTATACTCAATAAATTGTTTTTGGTTACGAGAAAGTTCATTTCTAAATTCGATTGATTCTCTTTTCTCATCTTTTTCTCTTTCTCTTTCGGCTTTTTCAGATTGCAAAAGTCGGGTTAAAATTTCTTGCTGACGTAAAATGGTTTGATTTGTAATTTGCTTATTGACTAATTCTGTTTCTGTTTCTTCCATCATTTCTTGAAGTTTTTGAAGAGAGCCGCCATCTCCATTTCCTTTTTTTTCGTTGCCTATTTGCTCTTGTAATTGTTTCACTGCTTCTCTGATAGCCGCTTGTTTAGCAGCCATTTGAGCCAGTTTTTTACTCATTCCAGACCCCATTAGGCCTTGTTCTCCTTCTTTTCCTTTTCCAGGAGATTTTCCTTTTTCCATCGATTCTTTCAAACTTTTCATTTGCTCATTCAGCGATTTTTGAAGACTCTTCATGCTACCTGGAGATGGACTTCCACTACCTGGTTTTTTACACTTTCCTTTTCCACTCATCAGCTGCATTTGGGCTTGCATGTTTTGAATAGCTTCATCCAATAAAAGTGCTAAATTATTAATGGAAGTCATTGATAATTGTTGTCTGGAATTAGCTATAGCAGTTCTTCTTTCTTGAAGCTCATCGATTGCTTTTTTCATGTTGTAGTTCACATCAGCAATTTCTTTGTTGACGATATTTTGAATTTGAATAACTCTTTTGCTCAAAGCAAAAAGTGAATCTTCAATCATTTTTGCATCGTCTTTTATTTTTTTCTGTTGCTGAGCTAGTTTTACATAATTAGGATCATTGATATTGGTGCTTTTTAGTTGAGTCATTACTTCTTCTTGGTCAAAAGAAAGGCGAATAAGATTTTCAAGCAATGCACGCAAATCTTCTAAATTTTCAGCATTTGCCTCAGCCTCCATTTGCAGTTGCATTTCACTCAATTGTTCTGAAAGTTCTTCCATTTTTTCTTCAGAATCTCCTTGATTTTCTGAAGCCTTTTGTTTGTTTTTTTTTGAAAGTTCATCCGAACTTTCTTTCATGTCTTTCTTAATTTGATCCTCTAAAGATTTAGTGTCTTCAAGTTTATTGGGTTGTTCTAATTCTTTATTCTTTTCTTGAATTTCGTCAAGTTTCTCACTGATCTCTTCAAACTCTTTATTCAGTTCATCTTGTTCTTCTTTAAGGCCGTCGGCATCGGTTTTCTTATCATCAGACTTTTCTTTCAACTTTTTTTGCTTTTCCTTTAATTCATCTAATTTCTTTTTGGTTTCAGCTAACTCTTTTTCAATTTCTAATTGCTTAAAGAGCTCCATATTTCGATCCATTTCTTTCAGCATTTCTTCATTGCTCAATTCAATTTTTTCAATGGCTTCTTGCAGTTGGTCCTTTTGCATTTTCTCCATCATTTTTTCTAACTCCTCCATCATTTGCTTCATTTCTTCAGTCATCACTTTTTCAAACATATCCTGAAGCATCTTTTGTTTCTCTAAAATCTCTTCATCAAGTGGGTTATACTCTTCTTGCAATTGATTATTTTCTTTGTTTTTTTCTTCAAGATTTTTAAGTGTTTCTTTGATTTGTTGTTGCTTTTTCAATAAAGCTTCCAATTGCTTTTTTTCTTGAAAGCCCATTTGTTTTTTATCGACAAGCTTTTCTTTAAGAGCCTCTAAATCCTTTTTTATTTCTTGGGTAAGAGCAATGCTTTCTTTTAATTCCTTTTTGACAGATTCACTATTTTCTTTGCTCTTTTCCGTCAATTCATTTAAAGTTGGGGCCTTGTAAAACATTTTTTTTGTTCTACTAGATTTACTTCCATTCACCCCATCATTGTCCCATATTTCAAAATAATATTCTATTTGATCACCGGCTTTTAATTGAAATTGATTAGTATTCCAAGCATGGTAAAAAACGGTTTGAGGCAAAGATTTATTAATCGGAATAATTTCACTTTTTGCCTCTCCTATAGAATCTTTTTCTCCAATAAATTTTTGATGAAAGACAAGCTTTGAAAATCCATAATCATCTTTCACTACACCTTTAAAATAAAGAAGCTTTTTATTGGTGCTATCTGTACTAGTTTCAACTTCAATGTTGGGGTGTAAATCTGGAATAACAGTGAGTGAGTAAAATACGGTGTCTTCAAAGTTTAGATGCTCATTTGCAGTACTGAGGCCGTAAGAAAAGCTCTTGTAAAAACGATTGCTGTAAGTAAATTCATTTTCTCCACTTTGAAGGATATTTTCAGAAGAATCTTTACCAATAAACACTAAGTTTCTTGTGTTTTCAGTGTTAAACTTCCATGTTACTTCTGTTCCTTCTGGAATAATTAAATCACCTGAATTTTCTATTTGTTCATTTTTACGTTTTAAATAAGCGGGATAGTTCAAGCGAATACTTACATCTCTGAGAAGCGGTTTAGGCAAGAGATTTAAGGTATAATGTTTTGATTCAAACTCTCCGTCAAAGAAGCTAAAGTCTAAGCTTTCTGCCACATTTCTAAATGTATATGTAAAATGGGTAGCGTCTGTTTTTTTCATTAAAAAACGCTCCTTTGAAAAAATAATGTAAAAGCTGTTTGGGATTTCTTCACCGTTTAATTCTACTTTTAAAACAAAGTCTTCATTCTTATAAGCGTTTAAATTTTTGTTTTCAATTGTAATTTCATAAGGAGCTTTAGGAATATACTCTGAGGAGAAATCAACAAGACGATTGGTGCTATCAGAAATAATTTTTGGTTCAAAAGCTGCCAAACCAACAATGATTAAAGTGGGAATGATAAAGTATTTTAAATAACGTTTATTCTCCTTAAAATTAATAGCGAGGGTAAATGGAATGGGTTGTAGGTTTTGTATTTTCTGATTGATACTCGCCTCTATTAAATTGGATGAATCTTTTGATGTGCTTTCTTTTAACTGCAACACATTGAATAACTTATCATCAATTTCTTGAAAATACTTTCCAATAATTTTAGCTGCTTTTTCATGAGAAATTCTCTTTCCAATTGCAATTAGCTTTAGCAAAGGCTTTAAAAGCAACCAAGCAAACAAAAAGACTAAAATCAGCGCTAAGCTGTAAAAAAAGATTGTTCTGATCCTTGCATTAAATTGACCGAAATACTCAGCGAGTACAGCAAATAAAAAGAGGGCTAAAAAGGCACTAATGAAAAGAATTCCACCTCTAATTAATTGATTTGCATAGTATTTTCTGATAAACTCATCAAGTTTATTTAGAAGTAAATTATAGTTGTTGTTTAACATTAATGGGCATGCTTTTATGAAATTGCAGAAAGCAAATTTAGTTGATTAAATTACGAATATTTTAACTTAGAAAAACGCACTAAATTGCCTAAAGGTAGATTCTGTTGATTAGCTGAACTCAAACCTAATACTTCGTTGGTATATTCTTTAGGAAATGATTCGGTATTTTTCAAAATATTTTGAAATTCTTCGGAGTTTAGCTTTGATGAATAGGTATTTAGAATTAAAAAGTGGTTTTTAGGATCTACTAATTGAATTACTTTATTTAAAAGTTCTGGCAAGTTTTTTTCCAGCTTCCATATTTCTTTTTTGGGGCCATGTCCATAAGCTGGAGGATCCATAATAATTCCTTGAAATTTTTCTCCTCTTCTCAAAGCTCGATCAACAAATTTTAATGCATCTTCTTGAATCCAGCGAATAGTATCGACCTTATTTAATTCTGCATTCTCTTTTCCCCAATTAATAACCTGTTTTACTGAATCCACATTGGTGACTGTGGCATTCGATTTTGCTGCTACAACGCTTGCTGCTCCTGTATAAGCAAATAAATTCAACACCTTTTTTTCACCTGAAATCAAATTCAAGTTTTCTTCAATGAATTCCCAGTTTACAGCTTGTTCAGGAAATATTCCAACATGCTTAAAAGCAGTTATTTTAAGTTGAAAATTGTAGCTGCCTTTATCGGTTTTATAAGAGATTTTCCATGAATTTGGAGCATTGGTTTTATTGGACCAAATTCCGGTTTTACCTTTTTGTTCAAAAAAGTGCCAATCTGCTTTTTCCCACTCTTTTTTTGGAAGATTTGGTTTCCATGAGGCTTCAATTTCTGGTCGATCGACAATTATTTTTCCAAATCGCTCAAGCTTTCGAAAGTTGCCACAATCAATAAGTTGGTAATCAATAGAATCTTTAGGGAAAAGCATTTTGTGCTAAAATTTTAAAAGAGAAGAGTTTTGAATTGATTTTTAAACAAACATACCGATTTAACGCGCTTTAAGGGTTATTTTTGTCGTCCCAAATAAACAATAATATAGAATGGATAGAAAAGTTAGGGTAAGATTTGCTCCAAGTCCGACTGGACCTTTGCACATGGGCGGTGTTAGAACTGCATTGTACAATTATCTTTTTGCAAAAAAACACGGCGGCGATTTTTTATTGAGAATAGAAGACACCGATCAAACACGCTATGTAGAAGGTGCTGAAGCCTATATTTTAGAATCGTTAAAATGGTGTGGTATTCTGCCGGATGAAGGTCAAAGTTTTGGAGGAGATTTAGGCCCTTACAAGCAATCAGAGCGAAAAGATTTGGGAATTTATCAAAAATATGCTCAACAGTTGATTGACTCTGGTAAAGCGTATTATGCCTTTGATTCTTCTGAAGAATTGGAGCAAATGCGCGAGGATTTAAAGAAAGCAGGAGTAGCGGCACCACAGTACAATGCAATTAGCAGGCAGCGAATGAAAAATTCTATTTCACTTTCTGCTGAAGAAGTCAAAGCACGATTAGCTAAAGGCGATCCTTATGTAATTCGAATCAAAATTCCTAGAAACGAAGAAGTGAAGTTTAAAGACATGGTTCGTGGTTGGGTTTCTGTGCACAGTGCAAACTTAGACGACAAGGTTTTGCTTAAAGAAGATGGGATGCCGACTTATCACTTGGCAAATATTGTAGATGATTATTTAATGAACATTACACACGTGATTCGCGGAGAAGAATGGTTGCCATCTGCTCCTTTGCATGTTTTGTTGTATGAGGCCTTTGGTTGGGAAGATAGTCGTCCTGAATTTGCGCATTTGCCTTTGCTTTTGAAACCTGATGGTAATGGAAAATTGAGTAAAAGAGATGGAGATCGATTGGGTTTTCCTGTTTTTCCATTAGAATGGAAAGATCCTTCATCTGGTGAGATTTCATCTGGCTATAGAGAAAAAGGCTATTTTCCTGAGGCATTTTTAAACATGTTGGCCTTGTTGGGTTGGAATCCAGGAACACCTCAAGAAGTTTTTAGTTTGGAAGAAATGATCAATGCCTTTTCGATAGATCGAGTAGGGAAAGCAGGAGCAAAATTTGATCCTGAGAAAGCGCGATGGTTTAATCAACAGTATTTAAGAGCTAAAGACGATCGTGAAATTGCTGAAACTGTAATGCAATACGACGAATGTAAATCGCTTATTGGGAATAAAGACATTGATTATTTAGCTACTGTTTGTGGTTTGATGAAAGAGCGTGCAACATTTTTGAAAGATATTCCTAGCGAAGGACATTACTTTTTTGAAGCGCCAAGCGAATACAATGAAAAAACGGTTAAAAATAAATGGGGAGAAGACAGTGCGGCTTTAATGACAGAATGGAAGACGTGTATTGAAGGCATGAGCAAATTCGACCAAGATAGCATTGAGCAGGAATTTAAGGCATTTTTGGAAGAAAAAGGATTGGGAATTGGTAAAGTATTGCCACTTTTTAGAGTACTGTTAACCGGGCAGGGCATGGGTCCTTCTATGTTTGCGATTTCAGCACTTTTGGGAAAAGCGGAGAGTATTGAACGTTTAGAAGTAGGAATTAAAAAGCTGGCTTAATGCAAAAAGTACTGCTAGAAAATGCTATTTTTTTTGCTCATCACGGGGTTTTTAATGAAGAAACTCTTGTTGGTGGGAAGTTTGAAGTGAATTTAGCAGTAGAAACTGATTTTTCATTAGCAGCTGAAGCGGATAAGATTGAAGGAACAGTTAACTATGTGGCACTTTACAATTTGATAAAGGAGGAAATGGATCAACCTTCCAAGCTCATAGAGCATTTGTGTGGAAGAATAATCAAACGCATAAAAAGTGAGTTTTCTGAAGTGCAAAAGGTTCACCTTAAAATTAGCAAGCTCAATCCGCCAATATCTGGTGAAATAGAGAAAGTAAGTGTTGTGATGGAAGGGTAACTAAACAATTACTTCTTCGACTCCTTTTTTAAAAAAACCATTATCAGAACTCTATTAAGCTCAAATTAAATTGAAATAAAGCTCAAAATATTGAAAAATGAGCTATATTTGATAAATATTTGAGCTACAAATGAGTTTTAGCAAAAATCAACAATTAGTATTTAGAGCTTTAGAGGGAGGAAAAAGACTTTCTTCAAAAGAGGTATTTGAGCAAATTGATGGTGCAGTTAGCTATGCAACTGTAAAGAGACTACTTAATGAGTTGTTGGATCAAAACTATCTTACCAGATCTGGTAAGGGAAAAGCTACTGTTTATTTTTTATCGCAACACTTTACTATTTTATATCCATTAGACTTGGCGTCGTATTTCTCAAAAGAAATTGATGAAAGAAAAGTCATTAAGGGGTTTAATTTTAAGCTTTTGGAAGAGTTGCTCCCATCTTTAAAATTATTTACTGAGCAAGAGACTTTGTATCTTAAGTTGTTACAATCAGAGTTTGAGCAAAAAATATCAGGTTTAGATGTTAATGGATATGAAAAAGAAATGGAGCGTTTAGCCATCGATTTAAGTTGGAAGTCTTCACAAATTGAGGGGAATACCTATTCACTTTTGGAGACAGAGCAATTGTTAAAAGAAAAGAAGACTGCTGCTGGAAAAACTAGGGATGAAGCGACGATGCTACTAAATCACAAGGAAGCAATTGATTACGTTGTGCAGGAAAAAGACTATTTTGAAAGTCTCAACATAGCAAAAATTGAAGAATTACATTCTATTTTAGTGAAAGAGCTACCCATAGATCGAAACTTAAGAAAAAGAAAAGTTGGAATTACAGGCACGAACTACACTCCACTAGATAATGAGTTTCAAATAAGAGATGCTTTAGAATTAGCTTGTGAAATTATTAACCAACGAACAAGTTCCTTCGATAAAGCTCTGCTCTCATTAGCTCTGATTTCTTACATACAGCCCTTTAATGATGGAAATAAACGAACTGCGAGAATTTTGAGCAATGCCGTTTTATTGCAAAGTGGAATTTGTCCACTATCTTTTAGAACGGTTGACTCTATTGATTATAAAAAAGCCATGCTTGTCTTTTATGAGCAAAATAACATTAGTGTTATGAAGCAGATTTTCATCGATCAGTTTGAGTTTGCTGTAAAAACATATTTTTAGGTCAAAATGCTTAATTTTGTCAACTCTTTAAAGGTCGCGTGGCCGAGTGGTTAGGCAGAGGTCTGCAAAACCTTGCACAGCGGTTCGAATCCGCTCGCGACCTCAATACTTTGCAAAACCCATCGAAAGATGGGTTTTTTTATGTCTTGGATTTGAGTTAAGTTTACTTATAAGCAAATCCAAGACATAAAAAAACAGTACGTAGTGCGTTTTGCAAAGTATTGAATCACCTTTTAGTATTTACGGATGGACGAAGTCAATGCGCTTTGCATTAAGGTTTAATTGTAAGAAAAAAGAAGACATAAAAAAGGAGCGCTGAAAGTGTTATTTTATTCGGTCGAAGCACTATTTAGCACATACGGCTGCCCGAAGGGAATCCGCTCGCGACCTCAACCGAATAAAAAGCTCATTGAAAGATGAGCTTTTTTTATGCCCAATTAAACATTGAGCTTGCTCAAAAGCTAAATAAATTAATAAACTTCCAGAATGAAATTCACGGTTTAAGAGATTGAAAAATCAGAAAAAATCTCCTCATCCTTTAAACGGTTTTACTTTATTTTTGCAGCATGCCCAAAATCCTCCTCATCGACAACTATGATTCCTTTACTTACAACCTTTATCACTATTTAGAGGAAATGTGGTCACCGGGGATTGATGTATACAGGAATGATCAACTTGATCAAATAAATTTATCCAAATACCACAAAGTTGTTATTTCTCCAGGACCAGGACTTCCAGAACAAGCAGGAGGTTTAATGTCATTTTTAAGAAAAATACAAAAATCACACGAAGTTTTAGGTATTTGTTTGGGCTTGCAAGCCATTGCTGAGGTATTTGGCTTGCGGCTAAAAAATCTCAAGCAAGTCGTTCATGGACAGTCTACACCAATAAGAATTATTGATGGGCAGAATTTATTATTTAATGGATTGCCAACTAGCTTTAGAGTTGGGCGTTATCATTCTTGGGTAATTGATGAAACTAGTAATTTAGATAATATGCTGAAAGTGACAGCAGTTGATGAAGTTGGAAATATCATGGCGATTTCTCACCCTGATTTACCAATACACGCTGTTCAGTTTCATCCAGAAAGTGTGCTTTGTGAACATGGGAAAGAAATTTTGAAGAATTGGGTAGAAGGTAAAAAAGCTAAATCATTTTTGATTTAGCTTTTTTTAATGTTACAACTCAAATTTAATTCCTTGAGCCAATGGTAATTCAGTGCCGTAATTGATGGTGTTAGTCTGTCTGCGCATGTATATTTTCCAAGCATCGGAGCCGGATTCTCTACCACCTCCAGTTTCTTTTTCTCCACCAAATGCACCGCCAATTTCTGCTCCAGAAGTGCCTATGTTTACGTTTGCAATTCCACAATCAGATCCTTCAACGGAAAGGAATTTTTCCATTTCGCGCATATTATTGGTCATGATTGCAGAGGATAATCCTTGAACTACACCATTTTGCATGGCGATTGCATCTTCTAATTTTTTATATTTCATGAGGTATAAAATGGGAGCAAAGGTTTCATGTTGAACAATTTCCCATTCGTTTTCTACTTCAGCAATGGCTGGTTTAACATAGCATCCAGATTCATAACCTTCTCCTTCTAATACAGCTCCTTCAACTACAATTGTCCCACCCTGTTTTTTAACTTCTTCGAGTGCATTCAAATAATTTTCAACAGCATCTTGATCGATTAAGGGACCAACATGATTTTTTTCGTCTAAAGGATCTCCAATTTTTATTTGCTTGTACGCTGAAATTAAGTTTTCCCTTACTTTATCGTAAATACTTTCATGAATAATCAATCGACGAGTTGAGGTGCAGCGCTGTCCGCAAGTTCCAACAGCTCCAAAAACTAAAGCTGGAATCGACATTTTTAAATCTGTCGATTCGGTTAGGATTACCGCATTATTACCTCCTAATTCCAACAATGATTTTCCCAATCGTTTAGCAACTGCTTGAGCCACAATTTTGCCCATTCGAATGGAACCAGTTGCAGAAATTAGCGCAATTCTGGAATCATTTGTCATTAGCTCTCCAATTTTATAGTCTCCATTTATTAAGCAACTTATGCCTTCTGGAAGCTCATTTTCTTCTAACACTTCAACGATTATTTTTTGGCAAGCTACTCCACACAGAGGCGTCTTTTCTGAAGGTTTCCAAACACAAACATCGCCACAAACCCAAGCTAAAGCTGTATTCCAAGCCCAAACGGCAACCGGAAAGTTAAAAGCTGAAATAATTCCCACAATTCCCAAGGGATGATATTGCTCATACATCCTGTGATTAGGTCTTTCAGAATGCATTGTAAATCCATGAAGTTGTCGAGAAAGGCCAACTGCAAAATCACAGATATCAATCATTTCTTGCACTTCTCCCATACCCTCTTGGTATGACTTTCCCATTTCATAAGAAACCAACATACCTAAAGCTTCTTTCTTTTGGCGGAGTTTTTCCCCAAACTGACGAACAATTTCACCTCTCTTTGGGGCTGGTACTTTTCTCCAAATTTTAAAAGCTTTTTCAGCAGTTGAAACAACAGTTTCAAACTCTTTAGCTGAGGTTTGTTTTACTTTTCCTATCAATTTCCCATCTACAGGGGAGTAAGAAGCAATAAAATCTGAGTTTTCTGAGAGCCATTTACTTCCAATTGAGGTGCCTGGGTTTTCTGTTGTTAGATTTAAATTTTCTAAGATTGATTCTATTCCTTTTTGCATTTTCAAATGTCTTATTCATTTATTAAAAATCAAAGGTAACAGATTGGATTTTAATATTGGGCGCTAAGGTTTCCAATTAATTGTTTATAACTATTTTAAAAAGTTGCCGTAAAAGTGACTGCTTGACTAAAAAGATTAAATAATTTATTATTAGTTGTTTATCTAGTTTAGAAAAAAATTAAATTTGACCAATCTATTAACCAAACTCTCTAAGTTTATAAACAATTGATTCTTCATATAATTAAGGGATGCCGTTTTCAATGGGATTTTAAATAGTGTTTATTTGTAAAAACTTATAAAAAAATGTTAAAGCGTTTAGCTTTTTTACTTGTTTTTTCCATTTCTGCATTTAGCGTTAGAGCCCAGCTGGCAATAACAATTTCTTCACAAACAAATGTATTGTGTAATGGGGCTGCTACAGGTCAGCTTACGGCAACTACAACACCCGGGGTTGCAAATTATACTTATACATGGTCAAACTCTGCATCTACTGTGAATACTCCTTCACTAACTAACACGATTACAGGGTTAACAGCAGGGACATATACCGTCACTGTTACTGATAATTTACTAAACACCGCTACAGCAACTGCTACAATAACACAGCCAACAGCGCTTTCGACCACTCTCCCTTCTGTAAATGTATCTTGTTTTGGATTATCAGATGGTCAGATTTTTAACTTTACTACTGGTGGTGTAGGACCTTATACCTACTTGTGGAGTAATGCTGCAACCACTTTTTCGATTTCAGGTTTATCGGCAGGGACTTATACTGTCACTACTACTGATGCTAACGGCTGTTCCTTAGTTAGCTCTAGGATAATTACACAGCCAGACTCTTTAATTATTAATGCTACAACAGCAGCGGATGTTACTTGTAATGGCTCTAATAATGGTTCTATTAATACGATTCGAACAGGAGGAACACCAATTTTTACCTATTCCTGGAGTAATAGTGCTACCACACCAAATATTAATTCTTTAGCTTCGGGGGTTTATACTGTTACAGTGACTGATGCGAATGGATGTACTGATACTTCTTCAAGTTTTGTAGATCAGCCTACCGCACTTATTGTGTCAACATCTATAAGTAGTAGTCCAAGTTGTAGTGGGTTTACAAATGGAGGAATTAATTCTGCAGTTTCAGGAAGTGTGCCTCCTTATACTTATTTGTGGAGTACAAGTGCAACTACTCCATCAATTACTGGAATTGCAGCTGGAACTTATACAGTTACAGTAACAGATTTAAATGGATGTACTGGAACTTCTTCTGAAGTTGTCTCTCAACCACCCCCTTTAGTAGCTTCTACTTTAGTTGATAACGATGCTACTTGCTTTGGAGATTCAGATGGACAAATATCAGGATCTGCAACCGGAGGAACTGCACCATATAGTTATTTATGGAATAATACTGCTACTACTTCTATTATTAACGGGCTTACAGCAGGAACTTATACAGTAACTGTAACTGATTTAAACGGTTGTACATCCGTTAGCTCTAATACTGTTAACGAACCTGCTTTACTTGTTAGTAGTATTGTAGTAGATAGTAATGCAAGTTGTAACGGGTTTTCGAATGGTGGTTTAACAGCGTCAGGAGTTGGAGGAACTTTACCCTATTCATTTTTATGGAGCAATGCAGCAACAACAGCCAGTATTACGGGTTTATTAGCAGGCACATACATTGTTACAATTACCGACATAAACTCTTGTACCTCAGTTTCAACGGAAAATATAGTAGCTCCTACTACATTGACAGCAAATTCAGTAGTTGACAATAACGTTAGTTGTAATGGATTTTCAGATGGACAAATTACAGCATCAGCAGTTGGAGGAACATTGCCCTATAGTTATTTATGGAGTAATGCTGCAACTTCGGTTAGTATTTCAGGTATTGGAGTAGGAACTTATACAGTTACTGTTACAGATAATAATCTCTGTACTTCTGTTAGTAGTTCTACCATTACCGAACCAACAGTATTAACAGGCAGCATCACTTCACAGACGAACGTTGACTGTAACGGCAACAATACAGGAGCTGCCACAGCAGCAGGAGCTGGCGGCACAGGCCCTTACACTTACTTGTGGAATACCACTGCAACCACCCCAACAATCACCAACTTAATAGCAGGAACTTACACAGTAACTATCAGCGATGCCAATACATGTGGACCGGTAGTAGAAACAGTAACCATCACCGAACCAACGGTATTAACAAGCAGCATCACTTCACAGACGAACGTTGACTGTAACGGCAACAATACAGGAGCTGC